>NZ_JBIVLH010000007.1:0-385781 GCF_044751185.1 Streptomyces sp. NPDC088733 | reverse complement strand
CCTCGCTCTGGCCCGCCCCCCCCCCCCGGCGGGGGCGGGGCGCCGCGCGGGCCCCCCCCCCCCCCCCCCCCGCGGGGGGGGGGCGGGCGGGGGGCGCCCGGGGCCCCCCCCACCACGCCGTCGTCGTACGGGCGGGCGGCCCGTCAGGGCATGGGCGCACCCTCCGGCGACTGGGGGATGCCCAGGGCCGTCGTGTACTTGGCCACCACGAGCTTGCCGATCGCCGGGTAGGGGCCGAGGGCGTCGGCGGCCGAGCAGCCGGCCTCCTTGCCCGCGTCGTGCAGCACCTCGGGGGCGACCTCCGGGCCGACCACGTACGGGGCCAGGGCCAGCGTCAGCGAACCGGAGGAACGCAGCTGGTCGGCGGCCTCGGCGATGGAGCCCTCGATGTCCAGCGCGGCGGGCAGCACCGGCACGGCGAGCCGCGCGGCCAGCAGCAGACCGGTCACGCCGGCCGCCTGGACCGCCTCCTCGCCGCCCACGGTGGCCAGGATGATGCCGTCGGCCGCCGTGGCGACCGTGAACAGCCGGGCGCGGTCGGCACGCGCCAGACCGGCCTCCGACAGCCGCACGTGCAGCGCCTCGGCGAGCAGCGGGTGCGGACCCAGCACATCGGTGACCTCGGCCGCGGAGCGGCTGTCCATCACGGCCTGCCGCAACCGGCGCATGACCGACGCCTCGGGCCCGGCCAGCAGCGGCACCACGATCGCCGCGGGGGACTCCTCGCCGCGCTCGGCGGCCGCCTGGGTCAGCACGGACTCCAGCGAGGGGTACTCGTCGCCGTCACCGTCGACATAGCCGACGCGGGGGTCGAGACCGGCCAGCTCGATACGCGCGATGCTGACGATCTCCTCCGCCAGGCTGCGTATCGCGGGGGAAGGCGTACCGGGCACGGCAAGGACCAGCGCGGGCGCGCCCTCGGGCGTGGTCAGCGTTTCCGGTCGCCGGTGGCGCCCGGGCTGGCGGGGGCGCGGCATTCGAACGGGCAGGCCGGGTGCGGGGCCTTCGGCAGTGCTCATGGCGAGGCATGCTAGTGCCTTTGCGCGCGCTGTTGTTCGGGCGGGTCCTTCCCAGGGGTTACCTGTCCGGTTCTGTCCGGATACGGTGCCGGGTCCGGCAGGGCCCGGCACCGTGTCGCGGGGGCCGGTCAGCCCAGTCCGCGCGAGTCCTGCTTCAGGGCCGTGTCGACGGTGAGCGCCGAGGCGACGACCATGCTGAGCAGCGGATCCGCCAGCGGACGGTGGATCCGCAGCACGTAGTTGTCGGCCGTGGTGAACATCGTCTTCGCCAGGCCCTCCCACGTCTTGGTGATACGGGCCACCTCGGTGCCGGCGTGGTCGACGATCGCGAAGTTCCAGGCCCGCCAGTTCTCCGCCTTGATGGCGCCGATCTTCTGGCCGTTCACCTCGAACGCGAAGTTGATCTTGCCGATCGCGTTCTGCTGGACGATCTCACCGAGCGTCGTGCCGTCCGGGCGCTGTACGACGACCTTCGACTTGATGAACTTCGCGGGACGGGTGAGCAGCAGCTGCGGCTGCCCGTGCGCATCGCGGACCTCCAGGCGGACCGACAGGAACTGGTCGACGCTGGAGACGAAGCGCAGCACCTTGCGGGCGGTGCTCTGGCCGACCTGGATCACCGAGCCCAGTTGGGCGCCGTTCTGGTCGAACACGCTGTACTCGTTGTTCAGCTCGATGAGCTTGGCCTTCTGGTTGACCACGAGGACCGGCTCGCTGAACAGCGTGCCGCCGCCCTGCGCCCCGGGGGCGAGGCCCGCCTGCTGCTGCACCTGCCGCTGGATGCGCGAGGGGTCGTGGCCGCCGTCCACGCCCAGCTCCCAGGGGTTCTCCTTGGTGGGGGCCGGGGGCTGCTGGCCCGCGTGGGTGTGCTCCGTCCACTGGGACCCGTCCCAGTAGCGCAGCAGATTCTGAGTGCCGTGCGGGTCCGCGTACCAGCCCGCCGGGGTGTTCGATTGCGTCGTCACCCGGGCAGGGTAACGGCTGCCACCGACACCGCCGTTGCCGGTGCGCCGCACCGGGCCGCTCGCGGCCGGGCGGCGCGGGCACACTGGGCGGATGTTCGCCGAATCGCTGGTGCCGGTGTCGGACGACCCGGTCGTGGAACTGTTCGTGGCGCAGAGCGCCCGCTGCGCCGAGCGGCCGTTGCTGGTGGTCCACGGAGGCCCCGACTGGGACCACAGCTACCTGCGGGAACCCCTCGCCCGGCTCGCCGGTCACCGCCGGATCGTCCTGCCGGACCTGCGCGGCTGCGGGCGTTCCACCCGCGGACTGGCGGACGGCGCGTACACCCCCGCGGCGGCCACCACCGACCTCGTGCGTCTTCTGGACGCGCTGGGGATCGAGCGGGCGGACGTCCTCGGCTTCTCGTACGGAGGGCTGATCGCCCAGCGGCTCGCACTGGCCGCGCCGGAACGCGTCCGACGCCTGGTGGTCGCGTCCAGCAGCGTCCTGCCCGTGCCCGAGGACGCGTTCGACGGCTGGCGCGAACGCACCGAGCGCATGGCGGCCGAGGCAGAGGTGTGGTCCGACCCGTCGCTGTCGGGTCCTGGACTCACCCGGGCAGCGGCTCTGGCCGCCGCGCCGGCGAACGTCTGGCGCCCGGACGCCCTGCCCGGCTACCTCGACGTCCTCGCGGGCGTCCGGTTCTCCGGGGAGTGGATGCGGCCCTGGCAGGCCGGCACGCTGCCCGGCCCCCGCCTTCCGGACGCGCCCCGGCGCCTCGCGGACTCCGGCATTCCGCTCCTCCTGCTGCACGGGCGGCAGGACATGACCTTCCCCGTCGGTCTCGTGGCGCCCACGCTCGAACTGATCCCGGGCGCACGGGCCTCGGTCGTCGAGGAAGCGGGCCACATGGCCCACATCGACCAACCCCTCGCCTGGCTGGAGGCCTTGGAGGCGTTTCTCTCCGGTCCCTCCGCGGACTGAGAGGCGCCGAGCGGCGCGGGGTGACCGGGATCCTGACGGTGCGAAACCCGTGGGCCGTACACACAAGGCCACAGCCAGGGTTCATTGCTTGATGGTGAAGACGTCATGTGCGCTCTTCACAGGATCTCTCTAATCGGATCCGCACCCATGATCGAAACGGGTGCGGCGGAGGCGTGCCTCCGTGTCCCTTCCGATCCGAGGTTTCCATGAAATTGATGGTCGTGAACCATCGGCGGGCAAGGCCACTGCTCGTGGTGCTCGCCACGGCGACCGCGCTGGCGGCCGCACCTGCCGTGGCGTACGCGGACAGCAGCCGGCCCGCGCCCGTCACCGGCGGCATCCCCCTGGTCAACACCTCAGAGAAGATCGGCCCGGGCATCGGCCTCCAGCACGTCAAGGCCGTCGACCAGAAGGGCTGGTACGACGCCCAGTTCCTCACCGTCGACCTGTCCAACAGCTCGGTCGGCACGGACCTGCTGAGCTCCGGACCGGTCGCGTCCGGCGGGCCGCTCAGCGACGCCGTCAACAAGGCGGGTGCCGTCGCGGGCGTGAACGGCGACTTCTTCGACATCGGCAACTCCAACGCGGCGCTCGGCGGCGAGGTCCAGAACGGGCAGCTCGTCAAGACCGCCGACATCTCCGGCGGCCGCAAGCACGTCGGCGTCAGCAAGGACGGCATCGCCCAGCTCGTGGACCTCACGGTCAACACGACGGCGAAGTTCGCGGACGCGGACCACAAGGTCCTGTCGATCAACGCCGCGAACGGCGGCGGCATCCCCGCCGACGGCATGGTCGCGTTCACGCCCGCGTGGGGCACCTACAGCCGCAACAACGGCCTGACGGGCGTGGCGAACGACCAGATCGCCGAGGCCCTGGTCACCAACGGCTCGGTCGTGTCGGTCACCCCGAGCGGTCCGGCCGGTTCCGGGGCGATCCCGGACGGCAGCTTCGTGCTCGTCGGCCGCGGCGCCGCGGCGACCGCGATCCGCGCGCTCCAGCCCGGCGACCCGGCGACCCTCAGCTACGCGCTCGCCGACAACGCCGCAAAGACCATGCAGTTCGCGATCGGCCACGGCGGCACCATCGTCGCCGGCGGCCAGGTCGTCAAGGGCCTCGACACCTCGATTGCCCCGCGCACCGCGCTCGGTTTCAAGGACGGCGGCAAGACCCTCGTCCTCGCCACCTGGGACGGCCCGGGCGGCACCGGCAAGGGCGGCGTCGGCATCGACAAGGAAGCGCGCGACCTCGCCGCGATGGGCGTGGAGACGGCGGTCAACCTCGACGGCGGCGGCTCGTCCACCATGGTCGCCCGCGGTCTCGGCGACGACTCCGCGACCGTCCGCAACGTCCCGTCCGACGGCCACGAGCGCAACGACCCCAATGGTGTCGGCGTGTTCGTGACGAAGGGCGACGGCAAGCTGCGCCAGCTGCTCGTCAAGCCCGCGCCCGGCCAGACCGCGGCCGACGGTGAGGTGAAGGTCTTCCCCGGCCTGCACCGCAAGCTCACCGCGGAGGGTGTCGACAGCCACCAGACGCCGGTGACGGTCGACCCGTCGTCCGTGCAGTGGTCGGCACGTGAGGCGTCCGTCGACGGCGCCACTCTCACCGCGCCCCAGGCGCACGGCCCGGTCACCGTCGACGCGAAGTCGGGCAGTGTGACGGGGCACGGGACGGTCTCCGTCCTCGGCCCGCTGGCGAGCGTGGAGCCCTCCTCGCAGCTGCTGTCGATCGCCTCCGCCACTCCCAGCGACGCGACGTCCGTCTCCGTGACGGGTCGTGACGTGGAGGGCTACACGGCCCCGATCGACCCGCAGGACCTCTCGCTCGACTACGACCACGATGTCGTGGACATCAAGGCCGTGGACGGCAAGCTGCGGATCACTCCGCTGGCCAACGCGAGCACGATCCTGAAGATCTCGGTCGCCGGCCAGACGGCGCAGCTGCCGATCACGATCGGTGTGCAGACGAAGACGGTCTACGACTTCGACGACGACGTGCTGGCCCGCTGGCGCAACAACAGCACCGCGGCCACGACGTTCTCGAAGGCCCCCGAGGGTCTGCGGATCGACTTCAACGCCATGCGCAACGTGGGCATCAGCACCACGACGCGCGTCGCCGTGCCGGGTCAGCCGCTGCGTCTGCGGGTGCGGATCAAGTCCAGCATCAGCGTGCCGAGCGGTCTGACCTACGTCGCGTACACGGACTCGTCGGGCAAGAGCGTCGGTGTCTACGGCACGGGTCTGACCGCGAGTGACAACTGGCAGTACGCGAACTTCGATGTTCCGGCCGGTACGAAGTTCCCGATCTCGATCTCGAGCTTCCAGGGCATCAACACCAGCGTGGCGCAGCAGAAGGCGGGCTCGTTCGTCCTGGACCGGATCGAGGCGGACGTCCCGACCTCGATGGATCTGCCGGCGCAGCCGGACCTGAAGCCGGACCCGCTGGTCTCGGACGACGGTTCGCTCCTCAAGGGCAGCAGCACCTGGCAGTTCGCGACCCTGTCCGATGTGCAGTTCACCGCCGACAGCCCGGCGCTGACGCAGGTGGCCACCGCCGCGATCCACAAGATCCGCGCGACCCACCCGGACCTGCTGGTCCTCAACGGCGACATCACCGACCGCGGTCTGCCGCAGGACCTCAAGCTGGCCCACCAGGTCCTCACCGACGCCGGCTGCGACCTGATCCCGGTCGGCCAGGAGCCCGCCGCGGACAGCACCCCGGACCCGGCCGCCGGGTCCATCCCCTGCTACTACGTGCCGGGCAACCACGAGTCCTACGGCCTGAACAACGTCCAGTCGGACCTGACGAACTTCACCGCCGAGTTCGGCAAGCCCTACCGCACGTTCGACCACAAGGGCACCCGCTTCATCCTGCTCGCCAGCTCGCTGGGCTCGCTGCGCAGCACCGCCTGGGACCAGCTCCCCATGCTCCAGCAGGCCCTCGCCGACGCCAAGGACGACAAGTCCATCGACAACGTGGCGGTGTTCGCCCACCACCCCGTCGACGACCCGGCCGAGACCAAGTCCAGCCAGCTCGGTGACCGCGACGAGGTCGCGCTCGTGGAGAACCTGCTGACCGACTTCCGTGACGACTCCGGCAAGGGCGCCGTCATGGTCGGCTCCCACGCGCAGATCGCCAACGTCCACCACGTCGAGGGCGTCCCCTACATGGTGCTGCCGTCCTCGGGCAAGGACCCCTACGGCACCCCGGACCGCGGTGGCTTCACCGGCTGGGTCGACTGGTCCGTCGACTCGCACCGCAACGCGCGCCAGCAGTGGATCCAGGCCGACGTGCGCGCCTTCGCCCAGTCCATCACCCTCAACACCCCCGACACCGTGCAGGCCGGGACGACCGCGCAGATCTCCGGCAGCATCGTGCAGCCGCAGGGCGTGGCGACCGGCTCGCGTGTCGTGCCGCTGCGCTACCCGATGTCGGTGAACTGGACCGGTTCGTCGAACCTGGCCGTCGGCACCGGCCAGGACGCGGTCGACGACGCCCGCCGCAAGGGCAAGACCGCCATCCTCGACCCGCAGACCCGCATCCTCACCGCACTCAACCCCGGCACCGTGACCGTCACGGTGACCAACGACTCGATGCGTCCCTACACCGACGACGCGTCGCTCGCGCCGATTACGACCTCCAAGACCATCCAGGTCCTGCCGCAGGGCTGACCCGCACCCGGGTGACCCACGCAACCGCGTGACCGAGGGCGAGCACACACCACGTGCTCGCCCTCGGTGCTGTTCACAGGTGCCCGCGGCCTCGCCGCCGGTGAGAGTGTGTCGGTGTGGGCCGGTAGGGTGACGCCCGTGGCAGCACGACCATTGAGTGAACTTGTCGAACCCCGCTGGGCCGAGGCCCTCGCGCCCGTCGCCGAACGCATTGCGGGGATGGGTGACTTCCTACGGGCGGAGATCGCGGCGGGCCGGACCTATGTGCCGGCCGGACAGCACATCCTGCGGGCGTTCCAGCAGCCCTTCGACGAAGTGAGGGTGCTGATCGTCGGGCAGGACCCCTATCCGACGCCGGGGATGGCCATCGGCCACAGCTTCGCCGTCGCCGCGGAGGTGCGCCGACTGCCCGAGAGCCTGCAGAACATCTACCAGGAGCTCCAGTCGGACCTCGGCCTGCCCCGGCCGTCGAACGGCGACCTGACGCCCTGGACCCGGCAGGGAGTGCTGCTGCTCAACAGGGCGCTGACCACGGCACCCGGCAACTCCGCTGCGCATCGCGGCAAGGGCTGGGAGGCAGTGACCGAGCAGGCGATACGCGCCCTGGCCGCGCGCGGCAAGCCGTTGGTGTCGATCCTCTGGGGCCGCGACGCCCGCAACGCCCGCCCCCTGCTCGGGAACCTGCCGGCGATCGAGTCGGCGCATCCTTCGCCCAGGTCCGCCGATCGAGGATTCTTCGGCTCGCGGCCCTTCAGCAGGGCCAACGACCTTTTGCTCCAGCAGGGTGCCCAGCCCGTCGACTGGAAGCTTCCCTAGGCGGCCTACGCGCCCTGCTCACCACCCCCGGTGGGCAGGGCGTCCGCGTCGGGCATCCCGTCGTCCACCGAAGTACGGCCGCCCGGCAGGTGGTTGAAGAGCAGATTGAGCGCGACGGCGGTGACGCAGCCCGCGCTGATACCGCTGTCCATGATCGTCCGGAACCAGTCGGGGAACCACTCGTACACCGTGGGCACGCCCACCGGCAGCAGCCCCACCGCCAGGGACACCGCGACGACCATCAGGTCGGCGGTGCCGTGGAAGTCCACGGTGGCCAGCGTGCGCAGTCCGCTCGCCGCCACCGTGCCGAACATCACCAGCCCCGCGCCGCCCAGTACCGGCGCCGGGATCGCGGCGACCACCGCGCCCAGCTTGGGCAGCAGCCCGAGCAGGACGAGGATGCCGCCCGCGGTGGCCACCACCCACCGGCTGCGCACCCGGGTCAGTCCCACCAGGCCCACGTTCTGCGCGTAGGCGGTGTACGGGAAGGTGTTGAAGATCCCGCCCAGCACGGTCGACACGCCGTCGGCGCGCAGCCCGTCCGCGAGCCGGCCGGGTTCCGCCTTGCGGCCGGTCAGTTCGCCGACGGCGATGATGTCTCCGGTCGTCTCGGTCATCGTCACCAGTGCCACGACGAGCATGGAGACCACGGCGGCGCCCTGGAAGGTGGGGGTGCCGAAGTGGAAGGGCGTGCTGATGCCGAGCCAGTGCGCGTCGCCGACCGCGCTGAAGTCGGTGAGACCGAGCGGCACGGCCACCGCCGTCCCGACGACGATGCCGGCGAGTACCGCGACCCGGGCGACGACAGCCGGCGCGAAGCGCTGGATCAGCACGATCGCGAGCAGTACGGCGGCCGCCAGCGCGATGTTGCGCGGCGCCCCGAAGTCGGCGGAACCGGCCCCGCCCGCAACCCAGTTGCCCGCCACCGGCAGCAGGCTCAGCCCGATGACCAGGATGACGGTGCCCGTCACCACGGGCGGGAAGTAGTGCAGCAGCCGGCCGAAGACGGGGGCCAGCAGGATCATCGCCAGGCCCGCGACGATCACCGAGCCGTAGATCGCGGGCAGTCCGCCGTCCTGGCCGATCAGCACCATGGGGGAGACCGCGGCGAAGGTGCAGCCCTGCATGATCGGCAGCCGTACGCCGAAGCGCCACCAGCCGACGCACTGCAGCAGGGTGGCGATGCCGCACACCAGCAGGTCCGCCGTGATGAGGTACGCCAGATCGGCCGGCGACAGCTTGAGGGCGCCGCCCACGATCAGCGGTACCGCGACCGCGCCCGCGTACATCGCCAGTACGTGCTGCAGGCCGAACGCCGCGAGCCGGGCGGGCGGCAGGACTTCGTCGACGGGATGGACCGGCGGGCGGGACGTCGTCGCCATGGGGGGACTCTCCTCGAACGCGGCGCGAATGAGCGGCTGTGCCGGGGTGCCGGCTGCCCGAGACCCTAGGGACCGTCAACCAGGCGCTGCGACCACGGGTGCTGACATGCCGTCACCCTGGGCTCCCCGCCGCGGCCGCCAACAACCCCGACCAGTCAGGGATCTTGACGGTGGCCCGGTCCAGGGACCGGCCGAGCTCCGCCTCCGCGGCCTCGATGGCCTCCCAGCCCGTCCACTCGACGGGACGCTGCCCCGCCGCGCGCAGTCCCTCCAGCGGGTCCGCCGGCAGCTCGCCGCGCGCCAGCAGCGCTTCGGCGTCCGCGAGCAGCGCCGAGGCGGTCTCCTTGGCGCACGGCCGGTTGGTGCCGATGACACCGGTCGGCCCGCGCTTGATCCATCCGGCGACGTACTCGCCCGGCGAACGCCTGCCGTCCCGCAGCACCCGGCCCTCCTCGTTGGGGACGATGCCCAGTGCCTCGTCGAAGGGCAGCCCCTCCATGGCCACACCGCGGTAGCCGACCGAGCGCAGTACGAGCTGCGCGCCGATGTCCTCGAACCCGCCGCTGCCGCGCACCCCGCCCTGCCCGTCCGGCACCGTCCGCTCGAAGCGCACACCCGCCACCCTGTCCTCGCCCAGCAGTGCGGCCGGGCGCAGGAAGAAGCGCAGATGGATGCGGCGCCGGTGCCCGGCGGGCGGGCGCGCGGCCCAGCCGCGCAGCACCTCGACATTGCGCCGGGCGACCGCCGGCAGGGCGCCCGGATCGGCGTACGCGGGATCGAGCGCGAGCTCGTCCTCCCGGACCAGCACGTCCGCGTCCGCGAGGGCGCCCAGTTCGCGCAGCTCCTTGGTGGTGAACTTCGCCTGCGAGGGACCTCGCCTGCCGACCATGTGGACGTCCGTGACCCGGCTGTTCTCCAGTGCGCGCAGGGCCGCTTCGGGGACGTCGGTGCGACGCAGCTCGTCGGCGCCGCGTGCCAGGATGCGGGCGACGTCCACGGCGACATTGCCGACGCCGACGACGACCGTGGACCGCGCGCTGAGCAGGAACTCGTCGGGGGCCTGGTCCGGGTGCGCGCTGTACCAGGAGACGAAGCGCGTCGCGGAGAAGCTGCCCGGGAGGTCCTCGCCGGGGACCCCGAGCTGGCGGTCGGTGGCGGCGCCGACGCAGTAGACCACCGCGTGGTACAGCTCCAGCAGGCGCTCGGGGGGCAGTCCGGGCGCGCCGGCCGTCACGTTGCCCAGGAAGCGGATCCGCGGGTCCTCCAGGACGCGCCGCAGATTGCCCTGCAGGGACTTGATCTTCTCGTGGTCGGGCGCGACACCGTACCTGACCAGGCCGTACGGGCAGGGGAGCCGGTCCAGCACGTCCACCGAGACCTGGGGGACCGCGTCCTGGCGGGCCAGGGCCTCCGCCGTGTACACCCCGCTGGGACCTGATCCGACGACGGCGATGCGAAGCACAGGCGCCTCCTCCTGGTCGAGGCGACGGCCGGAGCGGCCGGGCACTTCCCAGCATCGCACCGGGCATCGGCCGGGGCAGGGCGGCGCAGGCGTGTCGCGGTGCGCGATGTCAGGTCAAGGCGCGCATTCGGCCGATCTCGGCGGTCTGCTGCGCGATCACCTCGCTCGCCCACTCGCCCACCTGGACGTTGCGTCCCTCGGTCAGCACCTCCGTCGCCATGGTGATCGCGCCTTCGTGGTGGGCGATCATCAGCCGCAGGAAGAGCCGGTCGAAGGCCGTGCCCCGGGCGGCAGCCAGTTCGGCCAGCTGCGCGGGGGACGCCATGCCCGGCATCGACGCGTGGTCGTGGTCGTGCCCGGTGCCCGGTGAGGCGCCGCCGTTCTCCTTGAGCCAGGCGGCCATCGTCTTGATCTCCGGGCCCTGGGCGGCCTCGATGCGCGCGGCCAGGGCGCGCACCTTGGTGCCGGACGCGCGGGTGTCCGCGTACGTGGCCATGACCAGCGCCTGCTCATGGTGGGCGATCATGTTCGTCGTGTAGGACAGGTCGGCGGCGTTGGGGGTGTCGTCGGGCCTGGCCTTGGCGGCCTCGTCCGCGGACAAGGTGGCCGCGTCCTCGCCCGGCCGACCAGGGGCGATGACCGAGGGAGCGGCGGCCTTGGCGTCGTCACCGCCCCCGTCGCACCCGGTCAGCGTGAGCATCGAGGCGGCCAGGGACAACGGAAGCAGCACTAATACTGCACAGCGAGTCGCGAGCACTGCCTCATTGTGCATCTTTTGACACGAGCATGAAAAGAGCATACTTCGGCTTGGTCGTTTCATCGTTTCATGTTGACCGCACACCTTGGAGGACGCGGTGACGCGTTTAAGGACTTCTCCCACCCGCCCCAGACGCCTCGCGGCCCTCGTGGCCGCGGCGCTCATGCTGCTCGGCCTCGGGGCCGCGGCGCCGGCGACCGCCGACGGCGCGATACCCGGCGTCGACGAGGTCGTGACCAGCGCCAACGTCGAGCATCTGGTGAACATCCCCAAGCAGTCCCTGACCAACTTCAACACCGACCTCGCCTTCCAGGGCAAGTACGCCTTCGCCGGCAACTACGACGGCTTCGTCGTCTACGACATCAGCCGCCCCTCCAGCCCCAAGGTCGTCAGCCAGGTGCTGTGCCCCGGCTCGCAGAACGACGTCTCGGTCTCCGGCGACCTGCTGGTGCTCTCCACCGACTCCTCCCGCTCGGACAACTCGTGCGCGAGCACCAGCCAGTCCGCCAGTGAGAAGTCCTCCTGGGAGGGCATCAAGGTCTTCGACATCAGCGACAAGGCCAACCCGCGCTACGTCGCCGCCGTCGAGACCAACTGCGGCTCCCACACGCACACCCTGGTGCCGAGCAAGCGCGACCTGTTCGTGTACGTCTCCTCGTACGCGCCCAGCGCGTCCTTCCCGGACTGCCAGCCCCCGCACGACGGCATCTCCGTCGTGAAGATCCCCCGCTCGCACCCCGAGAAGGCAGCCCTCGCCGGCTTCCCCGTCCTCTTCCCGGACGGCGGCAACCCGGGCGTCCCGCCCACCGACACCCAGGGGCGGGTCAGCGCGACGACCGGCTGCCACGACATCACGGCCTTCCCCAAGCTGGGGCTCGCCGCGGGCGCCTGCATGGGCGACGGCATCCTGATGGACATCTCCGACCCCGTGCGCCCGAAGGTGATCGACCGGGTCCAGGACAACGTCAACTTCTCGTTCTGGCACTCGGCGACCTTCAACGAGCGCGGTACCAAGGTCGTCTTCACCGACGAACTCGGCGGCGGCGGCGCCGCCGAGTGCAACGCGCTGGTCGGTCCGCAGCGCGGCGCGGACGGCATCTACGACATCGTCCGCAAGCACGGCCACCCGAAGCTCGTCTTCCGCAGCTACTACAAGATCCCGCGCATGCAGGCGGACACCGAGAACTGCGTCGCCCACAACGGCTCGCTCATCCCGGCCAAGGGCCGCGACATCATGGTCCAGGCCTGGTACCAGGGCGGCCTGTCCGTCTGGGACTTCACCGACTCCTCGCGTCCCCGCGAGATCGGCTTCTTCGAGCGCGGTCCGCTGTCCACCGACTCGCTGGTGCTCGGCGGCTCCTGGAGCGCCTACTACTACAACGGCTACATCTACTCGAACGACATCGCCAAGGGCTTCGACGTCCTGCGGATCTCCGACCGGCGCACCGACAGCGCCCGCGGTATCCGGCTCGCCGAGCTCAACGTGCAGACCCAGCCCGACTACCGCTGAGCGGGGTCGGACCGTGGTGTGCCGCCGGGTGGCAGCTCTTCGGGGCCGCCCGGCGGCACGCCGAGCTCCCAGTCCAGTCCGTAGCGCCGGAAGAGGTCCTTCCGCAGATGGGGCAGCGGCATCGGCGCGCCGGGGATCAGCTGGGCGAAGACCCCGCCCATCAACTGCGCCCGCAGCATGCGGTAGTCGGGCTCGGGGTCGGGGGAGCCCCACGCCTCCACGGCCCCGCGCAGCAGCTCCGCCAGGCGCTGCCGCTCGGCGCACTCGCTGAAGCCGGCCGTCTGCAGGATGCCCGCCATGTGCGCGCGCATCAGCACGGGGAACCGCCCCGGCAGTCCCAGCACGCTGTCGATCGCGCGGGCCAGCAGTTCGCGTCCGTCGGCGGCGACCGGCTGCCGCTCCAGCGCCGCGGACAGCTCGGTGTGCATCAGCCGGTGGGCCGCCGACTGAAGTAACTGGCGTTTGCCCGGGAAGTAGTACGAGACCAGCCCGCGTGCCGTGCCCGCCCGGTCGGCGATGTCGCCGAGGGTCGCGGCCTCGTAGCCGCGTTCCTCGACCAGCTCGACGGTCGCCCGCAACAGCCGTTCCCGCGAACGGCGCCGCATCTCTTCGTTGACCGACGGTCGCCGAGGGGACATGCTTTACTCCTGCGTTGACTGGCTCCGGGCCAATGTACTCGGGGTCCGGCTTTGCGCGAGCCCTGTGCTCGGGCGGGAACGCGGGGATCGGGCCGCGACCCGGCGGCGCGGGGGACCGCCGGGTCGCGACCCGAGCCCGTGTCCTCGTCAGCCGGTCAGCTCCAGCACCGGCAGCAGCCCCGCCGGGCGCTGCTCCGCCGGCAGATGGTCCACCAGGCGCACGGTGCATCCCAGCGCCGCGGCGCCGCCGTCCGCGCGCCGGTCGTCGCCCACCATGGCCACGCGCTCCGGCGGCAGGCCCAGGGCCTCGCAGGCGATCGCGAACAGCCTCGGGTCCGGCTTCTGCATTCCGTGCTCGTAACTCAGCACGAAGGCGTCCACGAGGCCGTCGAGGCCGTGCGCGCGGAAGACCGGCCGCAGGTCCCACCCGATGTTGCTCACCACGGCCACCGGCACCCCGCGCCGGCGCAGCTCACCGAGCACCTCGGCGGTGTCCGGGTACGGCGTCCACGCCTCCGGCCGCATGTGCCGCTCGTACAGCGCGTCATAGATGTCATGGGCGCCGTCCCACGGCAGTTCCGCCTCGCGCGCCAAGCCGGTGTAGGCGGCCCTGTGGTGAGCGGCCGACAGGTCCCGTTCCTCCCACACCTGGGCCAGATGCGCGGGAACGCGCCGCGGACCGACACCGCCCGGCAGCGCGCCGACGTGCTCCAGGCGCTCCGCCCAGGCCGCCGACTCCCCTTCCCCCAGCGGGATGCCGAGCTCCGCGACGACGGCACGCAGCCAGCTCTCCGTGGGCTCCACGCGCAGCAGTGTCCCGGAGAAGTCGAACATGAATCCCTTGATGGTCATGTCCGGCATCCTCCCCGACCCGCCCCGCGGGGACGTCACGGGGCGGTCACACCGGGCCGAACCGCGGCTGTCCGGCCGGTTGCGTCCGGCGGGGTCAGTCGGCCAGGCCGAGCTGCCGCAGCATCCCCAGCTCGTCGCTGCTGCCCCAGCGTTCGACGAGCTTGCCGTCCTTGACACGGCTGATCTGCATGCCCCGGTAGCTCACCGTCCGGCCGGTCGGCGGGTGCCCCATCAGCTCGCCGAGATGGGTACCGGTGACGGTGTACGCGAAGGCGATCTCTTCGTCGGTGGCCAGGACGTGCTCGACGTCGATGTGCAGATCGGGGAAGGCCGTCCGCATCCCCGCGAACATCTCCTCGTACCCCTCGGGGCCCGGAACCTGGCCCGGCGCCGGGTCGTGGTCGACGGAACCGGGTGCCACATAGGAGTCGATCTCGCCGAGCCGGCCGTCGTTCACCGCCGAGCCGAAGTGCTCCAGGATGGAGAGGTTGGATTCTCGCGACATGTGGTGCTCCCTGACGTCGGGACCGCGGGCGCCCACGAACGAAGGGCCGTGTGCCCGCCCCTTCCACTTCCCACGGTAGGCGCGAAGGACGCCGCGTGCCTACGTCAGGGCGGCGGCGCCGGCGTACGCCAGGGTTGGCAGAGCGCCGCGGTCCCGGTGAGCACCGCGGCCCCGAGGAGCCAGCCGCCGACGACGTCGCTGGGCCAGTGGACGCCCAGGTAGACCCGGGTGAGGCCGACACCGGCGACCGAGACCGCGGCCAGGGACCAGACGGCGGCGCGCGGCAGGCGACCGGCCCCCGGGCAGCGCAGACGGAACACCCACACCAGGGCGCCGCAGCTGATGGCGGCCGTCATGGCGTGCCCCGACGGGAAGGCCGCATAGGGCGCCGTGGCGAGCGGGTCCGGCCAGTGGGGGCGGGGGCGTCCCACGGCGGCCTTGACGGCCTGCTGGAGGACCCAGCCGAGGACGCCGCACAGGGCGAGCCACAGCGCCTGCCGCCCGGCCCGCCGCCACAGCAGCACGAGCAGGCAGACCGCCAGCAGGGCCCGCAGGGTCGAGGGGTCCCAGACATGGTCCGACAGCACCCGGTTGACCCGGGTCCAGCCGGGGTGGCGGACCCCGAAGGCGTGGAACGCGACGGCGATCCGGCGGTCGGCGTCCGTCAGCGGGGTCCACCGGCTCGCCACGAGTGCCAGGAGCAGCAGGAAGACGGCGGCCGTCGCGGCGCAGTACCGCAGGCACACCGCGCGCGGGCCACCGCCCCGGCTGACGGCGGGGGCGGGTGGGGCGTGCATGCGCCCGAGACTACGTCAGGGCGCCGATCCCGGGGCCGAACGCGACGAGGAGGGGGACGAACGGGATGAGCAGGGCGCACGCGGAGGCCTGCGCGCGGCCGAGCCGGGTCAGCCGCGGCGCCGGGTCGAGCAGCCGGCTGACCCGGCCGGGCAGATGGCCCTGCAGAGCCGGGCCGGGGCCGAACACCCCGCGGTCCTCGTTGAGTTCGACCAGGGCGAGTGCTGTCGTGAGCCCGCCGAAGCGGCGCGAGGCGATGTCGTCGGCGGCCAGTTCGATCAGGTGGTGCACCTGGTGGCGGAAGCCCGCGAAGACCGGGATCTGCGGGAAACCGGCCGCCAGCGCGCCCGCGCAGTGCAGGAGTACGTCGTGCCGGGCCCGGGCGTGTCCCTGCTCGTGCGCGAGGACGGCATCGAGTTGACGGCCTTTCAGGCGGCGCAGGGCGCCCGTGGTGATGACCAGTTGGGGCCGCTGCCCGGCCAGCCACCACGCCTCGGGCCGCTCGTCCTCCAGGACGACCAGCCGCTCGCCGGAGGCCGCCGCCTCGCCGGGCAGCCGCGGCGATCGCACGCGCAGTTCCGCGCGCCGCCGGCGCTGCCGGGTGCGCGCCGTACGGATCTCGCGGGCGAGCATGGCGCCCGTCCAGGCGCCGCCGCAGGCCAGGAGCACCGCCAGATACCCCGCCCAGGAGCCGTGGCCGGAGAGCCCGTACGCCTCCACCACCCCGCTCGGCGCGAACGCGAACAGCCCGCCGCGCAGCCACTGCCACGCGGCGCACGCGCTCAGCGCCATCGCCAGGAAGCAGCACAGCAGCACCGCGCCGACCACGCACTGCCACACCCACAGGGCCAGGACGGGTTCGCGTTCCGGCCATCCGGCCCGGGTCAGCAGACGCGGCGCCGTGGCCGCCGCCGTCGCACCGAGCAGCAGCAGCACCAGCGGGACCGTCATGGCGCCACACTATGAGGGCGGCCCGGCCCCCCGGTACGCTGCCGCGCCCTAAAGTGACGTACGCCTCACGGGCGTCACGGCGGCACGGCGTCCCGTCACAGTGTCAGCAGCATCGCGAACATGCCGATCCCCATCGACACCCGGCAGGCCGAGGCGAGCTCGGGCGCGTGCCGGACCGCGACCGCGCCTGCCGTGCCCGTCGCCGGCGTGACCGGGACCGACACCAGGCGCACGCCCGCCGCGAGCACGTACACCGCGAAGTACAGCAGCAGCAGTCCGGTGAGCAGGGGCGCGCCCATTGCGCCGTGCCCCGCGTGCGCCGAGCCGCCGGCGCCCTCCATGGCGGCGGTCATGTAGACCATCGCGATCGCGCCCACCGCGTGGTGCAGATGGTGCGCGTTCCGCCGGACCAGGAGCAGCGAGCGGACCGCCGCGACACCGAAGACCACCGCGAGGACCGCGGACGCCCAGGGCGGCTGGTCCAGGGCCGACACCGGCACCGCCATCACCGCCATGCCGGCGCCCATCAGCGCCTCGGCCCGCGCCGCGCTCCGCTGCTCGCGTTCCTCACGTGTCGTACCCGGGCACCCGGGCCGTGTGCGCACCAGGCAGTAGGCGGCCGTCGCCGCACCCAGCGCCACGAGCAGCCAGGCCACCAGCGGTGGTCCGTGCATGACCCGACCCCCTTCGGCTCCTGAACCGAGGATGCCCCCGCCCGGCGGCGCGAACCCCCGCGCATGGGGGCATAGGGGGGCGCGGTGCCGGTTCAACTGCGGGCACGCTGCGTCACCGCGACGCACACGAGCACCGCCACCGCCGCCGGCGCGGTCAGCGCCCCCAGGTCCTCGCCCAGCAGCGCGGCCGCCCATACGAGCGTCAGCAGCGGCTGCGCGAGCTGCAGTTGGCTCGCGCGGGCGACGCCGATCGCGGCCATCCCGCGGTACCAGACCATCAGCCCGAGGAACTGCGACACCAGCGACACCCACACCAGCCCGGCGACGGCCCGGACGTCCGCATGAACGGGCTCGGCGGTCAGGGAGACCAGCGCCGCGGGCACCGTCAGCGGCAGCGCCCCCACGAGCGCCCAGCCGATCACCTGCCAGCCGGGCATCACGGAGGCCAGCCGGCCGCCCTCCACGTAGCCCGCCGCGCACACCACCAGCGACGCGAAGAGGAAGAGGTCGCCGGAGGTCGGCGCGCCCCCGCCCTGCCACAGCGCGAACCCCACCACGACCGCGCCGCCCGCGACGGCCGCGGTCCAGAACAGCGGCGACGGCCGCGCCCCGGTGCGTACGGCGGCGAACGCTGCGGTGACCAGCGGCAGCGCGCCCACCACGACGGCGGCGTGCGAGGTGCCGGTGGTGCGCAGCGCCAGCGTGGTGAGCAGCGGGAATCCCAGCACGACCCCGGCCGTGACGACCGCGAGCCCCGCCCAGTGCCGCCGCTGCGGCACCGGCACGCGCGCCACCGCCAGGCACACACCGGCGACGGCGGCCGCCAGGACGCCCCTGACCGTTGCCGCCGTCCAGGGGCCGAAGCCGGTCAGTGCCCAGTGCGTCGCGGGGAAGGTGAGGGAGAAGGCGGCGACGCCGAGGCCCGCCAGGGCCGTGCCGCCGAGAGCCGTGCCGCCGTGCGACCCGCCCGGCGTCGTTGCGCGACCGGTGACCGCTATCCGCATGCGGGTAGTAGCGCTATTCTGTGCTGTCATGAACAACGGTAGCAGTTCACGCAGTCTCGCAGAATCCCTGCGGCATGAGCTGCACCGCTACTCTCCCGGAGAGAAGCTGCCGTCCAGCCGTGCCCTGGTCGAACGGTTCGGGGTCTCCCCGGTCACCGTCTCCCGGGCCCTCGCCGCCCTCGCAGCGGAAGGGCTCGTGGTCACCCGGCCCGGCGCCGGCGCCTATCGCGCGCAGCAAGGGGCCGGGGACGCCCGCACCTTCGACACCTCCTGGCAGCAGGTGGCCCTCACCGCGGAGGAGCCGCACGGCGAGCCCGCGCCGCGGGTCGTCGACGCCTCCGGGGTCACCACGAGCCTCGCGGTGCCACCGCCCGGCGTCATCGCCTTCAACGGCGGCTACCTGCACCCGTCCCTCCAGCCCGAGCAGGCCCTCGGCGCCGCCCTCGCCCGTGCCGCCCGCCGCCCCGGCGCCTGGGAGCGGCCCCCGCTGGAGGGGCTGACCGCGCTGCGCACCTGGTTCGCCCGCGAGACCGGCGGCCCCGGCGGGGACTTCGGCCCCGCCCACGTCCTGGTCACCGCGGGCGGACAGGCGGCGCTCACCACCGCCCTGCGGGCCCTCGCGCCGCCCGGCGCCCCGGTGCTCATGGAGTCGCCCACCTACCCGGGCGCGCTGGCGGTCGCCCGCGCCGCGGGACTGCGGCCCGTACCGGTGCCCATGGACGACGACGGGGTACGGCCCGACCTGCTGGCCGAGGCCTTCGCCGCGACCGGCGCCCGGGTCTTCTTCTGCCAGCCGCTGTTCCAGAATCCGACCGGCACCGTGCTCGCCGCCGCTCGGCGCCGCCACGTCACCGAGATCGCGCACGCCGCCGGCGCGTTCGTCGTCGAGGACGACTTCGCCCGCCGCCTCGGCCACGGCGGGCCGCTCCCGCCGCCGCTCGTCGCCGACGACCCGTACGGCACGGTCGTCCACGTCACCTCGCTGACCAAACCGACCGCGCCCAGCCTGCGGGTGGGCGCCCTCGTCGCCCGGGGGCCGGTCATGGAGCGGCTGCGCGCGATCCAGGTCGTCGACAGCTTCTTCGTGCCCCGGCCGCTCCAGGAGGCCACCCTCGAACTCGTCGGTGCCCCTGCCTGGCCGCGCCACCTGCGTACGGTCTCCGCGGGACTGCGCGAGCGCCGTGACGCGATGCTCACGGCCCTCCACCGGCACCTGCCCGCCCTCGCCGCCGCCGTCCGGCCGCCCACTGGCGGCTACCAGTTCTGGCTGCGGCTGCCCGACGGCACCGACGAGACGGCCCTCGCCGCCGCCTCACTGCGCGCGGGTACGGCCGTCGCCCCCGGCCGTCCCTACTTCGCCGCCGAGGCACCGGGCCCGTACGTCCGCCTCAGCTTCGCCGACACCACCGGCACCGACGAGATCGCCGACGGCGTGCGCCGCTTCGCGGCCGCGTGCGCGGAGACCGGCGTCACGGCCGCCGGCTGAGCGGGCCCCCGGCGGACGTCCACGGCCCGTCCCGCGACGTCGGTCAGCGAAGGGCCGCCTCGCCCGCCCGGACGGTCCGCAGGGCGCGCTCGACGGTCTCCTCGCTCTCGCCGACCGGAGCCACGTAGCCGATGATGTCCCGGACGGCGCTCTCCCCGAGCGCCCTGCCGATCACCCAGGTGGCGAGGTACTGCGACGCCAGGCACCCGCCGGCCGTGGCGATTTTCCCCTCGGCGTGGAAGGGCACGTCCAGCACGGTGACGCCCATGGCCTCCGCGAACGGCCGGGTCTTCATGTCCGTGCACACCGGCATGCCACCCAGCAGGCCGAGCTGCGCGAGCACCAGCGCGCCCGAGCACTGCGAACCGACGAGCTGACGGGACGGGTCCAGTGGGAGCATGGAGAGAAGCCGGTCGTCGGCGGCCACTTCGCGCGCCTTCACCCCGCTGCCGATCAGCACGACGTCGGCATCGGCCACGAAGTCCAGGGAGCGCTGACCGCTCACCTCGACGCCGTTCATCGAGGTGACGACGGGCGTCGGTGTCGTGATGAAGGCCTCCAGGCCGTCCTTGCGGCACCGGTTGATCAACGCGGAGGCGATGAAACTGTCGAGTTCGTTGAACCCGTCGAAGGTGACCACGGCTACCTGCATCACAACGCCTCCTGTACGGCAGGCGTCCAGCCTCATGCGGCACGCCGGCCCCGGTCGAGAGCCAATCGGCGGCCGGTGGCCCGTGCGGCACCGGGCGGAACGCCGGTTGCGCGGGAATCCGAGCGGTGCGGTGGAATTCCCGGGGGAAATCCCATTTCCCGCGCCCCGATTCAAGGAAAGTGTCGCCCGGTAAATTCCGCGGTGGTGTGACCGCTGCGGTCATGTCGCCTTTTCCGGTTCGATAATTCCGTTGCGCTGCCGTTCTCCCTAGCGTTGCGGACGAGACGAGAAAACGCGCAGAGCGCAACCGGGAGACGGTGCCGGAATCCGGCCGACCTCACGTTCGCCTGCGGATCCGGTCTTCGACCACCTGAAGGAGGACGGGTGATGACACGCCCCTTCCGTACCGCCGCCGTGATCGGCGCGGGAACCATCGGACTGTCCTGGACAGCGCTGTTCGCCGCGCACGGCCTCACCGTTCACGTCAGCGATCCCCGCCCCGACCTGCGGGAGGCCACCGACGAGGCGCTTTCCGAATTCGCCCCGCACCTGGCGGCACAGGGCCTGGAGACCGACGGTCTCGCCGACCGCGTGCACCTCGCGGCCGACATCACCGAAGCCGTCCGGGACGCGGACATCGTGCAGGAGAACGGGCCCGAGCGCCTCGAATTCAAGAAGGACCTGTTCGCCCGGCTGATCCGGGAGACTCCCGGGCACGCGCTGCTCCTGAGCTCGTCGTCGGCGATCCCGGCGACCGCCTTCACCGCGGAACTCGACGACGCCGGACGCGTCCTCGTCGGACACCCCTTCAACCCGCCCCACCTGGTGCCGCTCGTCGAGGTCGTACCCGGTGAACGCACCACGGAGGAGGCCGTGCGGACGGCTGTCGCCTTCTACACCTCCGTCGGCCGCGCCCCCGTGGTCGAACGCCGCGAGATGCCCGGCTTTGTCGGCAACCGGCTCCAGAGCGCGCTCAGCCGCGAGGCCGTCTACCTCGTCCAGCAGGGCGTGGTGTCCCCGGAGGACCTGGACACCGTCGTCACCCACTCGCTCGGCCTGCGCTGGGCCACGGTCGGGCCGTTCCTCGGATCGCACCTGGGCGGCGGCCCCGGCGGCTACCGCCACATGAGCGAGCACATCGGCCAGTCCATGCAGCAACTGGACCTCGGACAGCCCTCGCAGGACCCGCAGGACCGGGAGCGCGTCATCGAGGCGGTGGAGAAGGCCTACGCCGGCACCCCGTACACCGAGCTCGCCGAGGCCCGCGACCGCAAGCAACTTGCCGTCCTGGCCGCCCTGGACGACGTCCGCCGTACACAGCACGACAAGGAGAACTGACATGACCACCAACGCCACGCCCCTCACCCAGGTGGACGACCAGTTGGAGGCCGACTTCTACATGTACCAGTCGCTGCTGTCCGGCGAGGAGCTCGAGATCCTGCTCGGGGCCCGCGCGTTCCTGAGCAAGGAGATCAAGCCGCTGGTCAACGAGTACTGGGCCAAGGCCGAATTCCCCGTCGAGTACATCGAGAAGTTCCGGAGCAGCGGACTGGCCGCGCTGCCCTACGAGGGCTACGGCGAGCACAAGCAGGCCGTCAGCCACCTGCTCAGCGGGATGGTCGCCGTGGAACTCGGCCGCGTCGACGCCTCGACCGCCACCTTCTTCGGCGTCCACAACGGCCTCGGCTTCTACTCCGTCTACTACGGCGGCGACCAGGAGCAGCGCGACAGGTTCCTGCCCCCCATGGCCACGATGGAGAAGATCGGCGCGTTCGCGCTGACCGAGCCGCTCGGCGGTTCCGACGTCTCCGGCGGCATGCGCACCACCGCCAGGCGCGAGGGCGACACCTGGGTCATCAACGGCGCGAAGAAGTGGATCGGCAACGCCACCTTCGCCGACTACACCGTGGTCTTCGCCCGTGACGTCGACGACAACAAGGTCAAGGCCTTCGTCGTCGAGAAGGGCACCCCCGGCTTCTCGCCGGCGAAGATCGAGGGCAAGATCGCGCTGCGGATCGTGCAGAACGCCGAGATCACCCTGACCGACTGCCGGGTGCCGGAGGCGAACCGGCTGAAGAACATGAGGGGCTTCCGGGACGTCGGCGAGATCCTGCGCCGCACCCGCGGCGGCGTGGCATGGCAGTCGCTGGGCGTCATGATCGGCGCCTACGAGCTCGCACTCGAGTACGCCAAGCAGCGTGTCGCCTTCGGCCGCCCGATCGCCGGGTTCCAGTTGATGCAGGACCTCCTGGTCAAGAGCCTGGGCAACATCACCGCCTGCTGGGGCATGCTGGTGCAGCTCGCCCGGCTCCAGGACGCGGGCGTGTACCGCGACGAGCAGTCCGCGCTCGCCAAGGAGTACGTCGCGGCCCGTATGCGCGAGGTCGTCTCCTGGTGCCGCGAGCTCTTCGGCGGCAACGGCATTCTCCTCGACTACGACATCGCCCGGTTCTTCGCCGACGCCGAGGCCCTGTACTCCTACGAGGGCACCCACCAGATGCAGACCCTCATCGTCGGCAAGTCCATCACCGGCCACAGTGCCTTCGTGGGGTGACGGCGATGACCGAGGAATCCGTCTTCACCGGCCTGAAGGTCCTCGACGCGGCGACCTACATCGCGGGACCGGCCGCGGCCGCCGTGCTCTCCGACTTCGGAGCGGACGTCATCAAGATCGAACCCCCGGGGAAGGGCGACCCGCAGCGGCTCCTCAGCTCCGTCCCGCCCAGCCCCATGGCGCAGGCCAACTACAGCTGGCACCTCGCCAACCGCAACAAGCGCGGCATGGTGCTCGACCTGAAGTCCCCCGCGACCCTCGAGGTGCTCAAGCGCCTCGTCCGGTGGGCCGACGTGGTCATCACCAACTTCCCGCACGGCACCCGGGAGAAGCTGCACCTCGGCTACGAGGAGGTCTCGGGCTGGAACCCGAGGGTCGTCTACGCCGACCTCACCGGCTTCGGGGACACCGGCCCCGACGCCCGGCAGCCGGGCTTCGACCTGACCGCCTTCTGGTCGCGCAGCGGACTGCTGGCTTCCACCCGGGACGCGGGCAGCCCGCCGACGGTGCCGGTGTGGGGCAGCGGCGACTACTCGTCGGCGATCGCCGTGTACGCGGCGATCGCGACCGCCCTGTACCGCCGCGAGCGGACCGGACTCGGGGCCGACGTCGGGACGTCACTGCTCGCCACGGGCGTCTGGGCCACCGGAACGCTCATCGCCGGCGCCCTCGCCGACGGCACACCGTTCGAGCTGCACGACCGCACCGTGCCGGCGAACGCGCTGTCCAACCCCTACCGGACCGCGGACGACCGCTGGATCATGCTGGCGACCTCCTCCGTGCACTGGCCCGCACTGTCGCGGGCCCTCGGGCGCCCCGAACTGGTGGAGGACCCGCGCTTCTCCGACCGCGAGGGCTTCGCCAAGAACGCCGCCGCCCTCAGCGAGCTGCTCGACGCCGAGTTCCGCTCACGGCCGTTCGACGACTGGAAGGCCGCGCTGGCCCGCGAACGCATCAACTACAGCCTCATCCAGACACCCGAAGAGGCCGCGCAGGACCCGCAGTTGCGGGCGAACGACATCGTCGTCCCGCTGGAAGGGGTCATCGGCCTCGACTACACCGTCAGCAGCCCCGTCAACCTCCGGGGGGTACCGAAGGTGACGGCGAAGCGGGCGCCCGACCTGGGCGAGCACAACGAGGAGATCCTCAGCCAGCTCGGATTCGATCCCTCCGAGATCACAGCGCTGCGCGAGCGGGGGGCGATCCCCGAGACGGTGCAGACGCAGCCGACGCGATGAGCGCGCCCCGGTGTCCGACGCACGTGCGAGGACACCGGGCCCCGTCAACCGGGTCAGGGAGCCGGCGCGGAAGGCCCGCGGCGTTGTCACGGGTGACTTCCCTGGGCGCCGGGGACGTCGACGACGACGGCGGTCCACTCCTCGGCGGGCTCCTCGGGTACGTGCCCGAGGCGGTACTCGGCGTCCCGGAGCAGTCGCTCCGTCAGGCGGACCCCGGTCAGCCGCTCCGCGAGGGCGAAGGCCGCCGCCTTGATGTCGACGCGCCCGTCCGTCTCCTCGTCCTCCCTCGACACCGCGAAGCCGACCTCGCGCATCAACGGGACCAGGTCGTCGGGGGTACTGCCGGTCCTGACCGCGGGCCACTCGAAGGTGGTCCGGAGTTCCCCGTCCTCGTACCAGTGGAAGAAATGCATGGGCTTGCCGCCGTTGCTGGAGTGCACCACGGCGCGTCCACCCACCGACAGGGCCTCCAGGAAGCGGGACTGCATCCCCATGCCCCCTTCGCCAAGGCTCAGGACGAGCGTCCAGTCGCCGTCATCGCCCGGGACGGTGAACGCGCCGGCGACGAAGGAGTCGTCCCAGTCGTCCTCGGGGTCGCGCAGCTCGTCCTGCTCCTCGATCAGGGCGTCCGCTCCTGTACAGAGCCCCAAGGGGGCAGCCCCCATCACCCGCAGCACGTCGGCCGCGGCGACGCCCCGCGCCAGGGTCAGGGTGTACCCGACGTCCATCCCGCAGAGGAACCACGGAACGGAACGTATCCAGGCATAGTCTCGTGCGGTCACCGGAGTCATGCACCGCAGTCTGCCCGCCGCCACGGACAAGCCCGCTGAATGATCATGACGACTGCTACCGTGACCGCCCGGAACGTGGGAACGGGGGCGGCGCCCCCGGTGAGGTGGCGAGGGGGAACCCGCGGTGCGGGATCTGGTACGTCAACTGGCCGTCTCCGCGGCTTTGGTGGCGACGGTGGGGGTGTCCGCCGCGTGCGGCGGCAGCCCGAAGGCCGGGGCGGCCGTGGACGAGAAGCCCCTGACCAAGGCCGAGTTGACCAAGGCGCTGCTGCGGAACGCGGACGTGCCGGGACTGGCGGTCGACATCGGGCCGGGGCTGCCGCTGTTCGACCCGGACGACATCGTGACGGCGACGCCCGCCGCGTGCCAGCCGATCGCCGACACGATGAGCGTCCGTCCCCGCCACGCCCGCCGGGCGCAGGTGTGGGAGACGCTGGACATGCCCGGGACCGGCGGGACGGCCTCGGGGAGCGTGGCACTGAGCAGCCACGCCGAGGACGAGGCCCGGGCTTGGATTGCAGACCTGAAGACGGCGCTGCCCAAGTGCGGCCACTTCAGCGCCACGTCGGCCGCCGGCTGGACCTACGGGTTCGACGTGCGGCAGGTCCCCGCACCGGCGGAGGGCGACGACGCGGTGTCGTACCTGATCACCAACACCATCGCCCCGGACGGCAAGGGCAACGTCGAATCCGTCGTCCGCACCGGCGGCACCTTGTCCGAATTCCTGCTCCCCCAAGGCAACGGCGAACCTGCCTCCGTCCCCGAAGCACTCGCGCGCAAGCAGCACGAACGACTGCGCGCCGTCCGCGGGTGAGGGGCGGCGTGCGCACCGGGGGGACCGGGAGGGTGCCGCCCGGATTCCACAGGCTTCGGGAGCGCGTGCGGGAGCTGACGGACGAGCGCCGATACGCTGATGCGTACCGCTTCCTCACGGAAGAGGGGCCCCGGTTCCCCGACCGCGAGTCGGATGTCTACTACCTCCGGTCCTGTGCGGCCGCGCGGGTGGGCGAAGCGGCTCTCGCTGTCGCGCTCATCCGGGAGGCCCTGGACCGGGGCCACTGGTACGGGGAGGTGCTCCTGCGCCGCACACCGTCCTGGAGGCCGTTGCAGGGGACCGCCGGCTTCGAGGAGGCGGCGGTCGTGAGCGCCGCTCGACAGCGGGCAGCCTGCGTGCCGGCACGCAGCCTCGTCGTGGGACAGGGGGCCGTGGCGGGGCCTCACCGTGCCGTCGTCACCCTGCACGGCAACGGTGAGAGCACGCGCGAGGCGGTGCGCGGCTGGCAAGGGGTCGTGCAGGACGGCCGGTTGCTGGTGGCGGTCCAGTCGTCGCAGTGGATCGCGCGGAACAGCGCTGTGTGGGACGACGAAGACATCGCGCTGCGCGATGTGCGCGGGCAGTACGCGGCACTGACAGCCGAACGCGAGCTGGACATGGACCACCTGATCGTCGCCGGGTTCTCGATGGGTGCCGAAACCGCACTGCGTGCGGCGCTCGACGGGACCGTTCCCGCGCGCGGTTTCGTGCTGCTCGCAATGGCCGGTCCGCGTACGGCCCGTCCGGAGGCAGGTTGCCGTTGCTCGAGATGCGGCGTCGCAGCGGCATTCCGCTGCGGGGCTACCTCATGGTCGGCGCGACGGATGACGGTGGTGTGCGATGCGAGAAGCTGCGCCGGCTCGCGGACTTCCTCACCTCCCACGGGGTCCCCAGCGAGCTGGAGGTCCTGCCAGGACTCGGCCACACCTACCCCGAGGACTGTCTTCCCGGCATCAGGCGGGCACTTGCCTTCGTCGATCCCGACGCTCAAGAGCCCCGGGCGACCACGTCCTCGTCCTGACGGGCGGGCGCCTCCGGCCGCGGCTCGAGGGGGCATCAGGACGACTCACTTCCCGGTCCACCGCGGCGGCCGGCGTTCCGCGAAGGCGGTCATGCCCTCGCGTACGTCGGCGGAGGCCATCAGGGTGGCCATGTGCTCGCGCTGCACGGCGAACGCCTCCGCCTCCGGTGTGCCGTTGGCGGCGCGGGTGAGGGCCTTCACCGCGGCCAGGGCGAGCGGGGCGTTCCGGGCGATGCGTTCGGCGAGTTCGAGGGCGACCGTGACCGCCTTGCCGGGCGGGGTGACCCGGTTGGCCAGGCCGAGTTCGCCCGCGCGGTCGCCGCTGATCGGTTCGCCGGTGAGCAGCATTTCCATGGCCAGGTGGTACGGGATGCGCTGGGGCAGCCGGATCACACCGCCGCCCGCCGCGATGAGGCCGCGCGTGACCTCGGGCAGGCCGAACTTCGCGTCCTCGGCGGCGACGACGAGGTCGCAGGCGAGGGCGAGTTCGAAGCCGCCGCCGAGGGCGTAGCCCTCCACCGCGGCGATGAGCGGCTTGGTGAGCGCGGCCTCCGTCAGGCCGCCGAAACCGCGGCCCGGGACGGTGGGCGACTCGCCCTTCAAGGCTGCCTTGAGGTCCATTCCGGAGCTGAAGGTGCCCCCGGCCCCGGTCAGTACACCCACGCGCAGTTCGGCGCCGGCCTCCAGTTCGTCCAGCGCCGCGGCCAGCCCGGCGGCCACCGCCGCGTTCACCGAATTGCGCGCCTGCGGGCGGTCGATGGTGATCAGCAGGGCCGAACCGGCCTGTTGGACGAGGACTTCGCTGGTGGTCATCGCTGCTCCTCCGGTCGTGTTCGGGGTCCCGCCCGGTTCAGACGTGGAGCGGTTCGGCGAAGATCTCCCGGGCCGCGTCGACGAGTTCGTCCAGGTCGCCGCCGGAGGCCCGGTCGCGGCGCCAGACCAGCACGGTTTCCAGGCGGCGCTCGAAGTCCGTGAACGGCAGGACCCGTGTGTTCTTCCTCGCGTACCCGTGCAGCGGGCTTTCCGCGTCGAGCAGGGAGAAGTAGAAAGCCATCCCGCCGGAGACGATCTCGGCGATGCCCGAGTAGTCGGTGTCGGTGAGGTCGATGCGTTTCCTGACCCCCCGTTCGGACATCTCCCGGTCGAGCTCGTCGAAGTACGCGGGCCGGCCCTCCTTGGGGGCGACGATGAAGCTGAGGTCCGCCAGTTCGGTCAGGGCCACGGAGTCCCGGCCGGTGAACCGGTCCGCGGGCACCACCGCTCCCAGCCTCTCCGACATCACGGGCAGCAGGTCGAGGGCCGGGTCGGTCACCGGCAGCCGCACCAGTGCGAGCGCGAGCCTGCCCTCGCCGACGCCGGCGATCAGCGCCCTGGAGGAGCCGGGCCAGCACCTCAGCTCGTACGTCTCGCGGACCCGCTCGCAGAGCGTGTCGGCGAGGTCCCGCACCCGGGGGTGCACCCCGAGGGGTATGCCGACGAACATGGTGCTGCGTCCCGGCGCGCCGGCCTCGCGCAGCCGCCACGGAACGGAATTGATCTGCTCCAGCACGTCCCGCGCGATCGGCAGCAGCGCCTCTCCGGCCGGCGTGAGGGTGACGCTGTGCGTGTCGCGTTCGAACAGCCGGTGGTCCACTTCGTGCTCGAGGTCCTTGATCCGCTGGCTCAGCGGTGACGTGGCCATGTGCAGTCGACGTGCCGCCGCCGAGAAGTTCAGCTCCTCCGCCACGGCCACGAAGTACCGCAAATGGAATATTTCCACCCTTTTACGTTACCCGCCGGGGCGCCGCCGCCTCACGGGCACCGGGACGGGCGAGCGGGGGTGGGGGCGTCCGGTGCGGGGCAGGGACAAGGTGTACGACCGATTCGGCGTGCGCGCCGATCACGAGCGCAAGCGCCGCTCCCCACGGAGGGGTCGCCCCGGCGGCCCTCCTCGTGCAAACGGCTTCGGCGCGAGGGACTGCCGCAAGGTCCCGCCCTCGGCCATGGGAGGTGTCCCGCGTGCAAGCAGTCCGGGACAACAAGAGCTTCGCGGTTCTCCTGCTGAGTGTTGTGCTGATCACCAGCCTGAGAGTGGGGCTGGCCATGGCCGGAACGCAGGTCATGGGGATCGCGGAGTACGCGGTGCTGATACCCGTCGTGGCGAGCGCGCTGCTGTCGGTGCGACGGACGTTGATCGTGGGCGTGTTCAACCTGGCCGCCGGCGTCGCCGTCTACGGAGTCCTCATCCAGGACATGGGCCCCACCAGCCGGATCACGACGCTCACGGCGCTGGCCGCCTCGTTGGGCATCAGCCTGGTCGTCTGCCGGATCCGGGTCGCGGGGGAGCGGCGGTTCCGGCGCCTGGTGATCGCCCGCGAGCGCCTCGAACTGCTCAGTGAGGCCAGCGCCCGGGTCGGCAGCACCCTGGACGCGCCCAGAACCGCGGAGGAACTGGCCGAGGTCGCGGTGTGCGGCGGTTTCGCGGACCACGCCAGCGTGGACCTCTTCGACTGCGTGCTCCAGGGCGAGGAACCCGCTACCGGACCGGAGAAGGACGACGTCGTTCTCCGCCGCGCCGCCCAGTCCGGTTCGGCCGCGCCCCCGGGATGCGTACGGACCGGCGACGTCGTCGTCCGCCGGGAGGGAACGGAGCCCGTCCTCGACCTGATGACGGCCAACCCCGTGATGACGGAGATCAGCGGCACCGCCGGCGCCCGCGCGTCCGCGGCCGGTCCGGGCGGGGCCGACACGAACGCGCCGCACTCGGCGTTGATGGTCCCCCTGCGCGCCCGCGGCGTGACCCTCGGTGCCGCGCTGTTCACACGCTCCCGCAACCGCGAGCCCTTCGACGCCGACGACCTGCTGCTGGCCCAGGAGATCGGCGCGCGAGCCGCCGTCTGCGTGGACAACGCCCGCCGCTACACCCGTGAGCGCAACACGTCCCTGGCGCTCCAGCGCAGCCTCCTGCCGCGGGTGGTGGCACGGCAGTCGGCGGTGGAGGCCGCCACACGCTACGTGCCCGCGGGACTGCGCGCCGGAGTGGGCGGCGACTGGTACGACGTCATCCCGCTCTCGGGGGCCCGGGTCGCCCTTGTGGTCGGCGACGTGGTCGGCCACGGGGTGCAGGCCTCGGCGACGATGGGGCGGCTGCGTGCCGCGGTGCGCACGCTCGCGGACGTCGACCTGCCGCCCGACGAACTGCTCACCCACCTCGACGACGTCGTCACCCGTTTCCGGGAGGAGATGGGCCGGGCCCAGGACGGGACCTGCGATCCGCGAGCGGACGCCGGGGGGATCGTGGCGACCTGCCTGTACATGGTCTACGACCCGGTCTCGCGCCAGTGCGTCGCCGCACGCGCCGGCCACCCGCCGCCCGCCGTGATCGGCCGGGGATCGGACGCCCAGTACCTCGACATCCCCGCCGGCCCTCCGCTGGGTGTGGGCGGACTCCCCTTCGAGACCGCCGAACTGCGCCTGCCCGAGGGCACCCTCCTCGCCCTCTACACGGACGGCCTCATCGAGTCCCCCGGACGCAGTCTGGACGAAGGGCTCGAACGCCTCCAGAAGGCCCTGTCGGAGCCGATGCCCTCCCTGGAGGACATGTGCGACCACGTCCTGAACACCCAGGTCGACGCCTGCTGCCGGGACGACGTCGCCCTCGTCATCGCCCGCACCCGTGAGTTCGACGCGACGCACGCCGCCGCCTGGGAGCTGACGGGGGACCTCGCCGACGTCGGGCACGCCCGGGACCTCGCCGCGTCCCGGCTGGCCGGCTGGGACCTCGAGGACGTCGCCTTCACCGCGGAAATGGTCGTCAGCGAACTGGTCACCAACGCCATCCGCTACGGCACGGGTCCCGTCCACCTGCGCCTCATCCGGCAGGACAACCTGATCTGCGAGGTGTCCGACGGCAGCAACACCGCCCCCCACCTCCGCCGGGCCCGGATGTTCGACGAGGGCGGGCGAGGGCTGTTCATTGTCTCGCAGCTCGCCGAACGCTGGGGCACCAGGCAGCGCCCCGACGGAAAGACCATCTGGGCCGAGATCGGCCTCCCGCGCCCGCCCGCTCCGGCCCCGGTGGGGGCGGGCTAGGGCCGGTACCTGATCGGATGGTCCTCCGGCACCTCCACCACGCAGATGCGCACGCCGTCCGGATCCTCGACCCACATCTCGACCAGGCCCCACGGCTCCTGCCGCGGCTCCCGCACCACCGGGACGCCGCGCGCGGCCAGCTCGGCGTGGGTCCGTGCCACGTCCGGTACCTGGAGCCAGAGCTGCAGCCCCGGCGCGGGCGGCCCGTCGGCGTGCCCCGAGACCTCCAGGAACCCGCCGCCGAGGAAGAACACCGTGCCGCGGGTCTCGTGGGGACCGAACTCCCGGTAGACCGCCAGCCCGAGATCGTCCCGGTAGAAGGTGCGCGAACGCTCCAGATCGGTGGGCCGCAGCAGGATCCGGCTGCTCAGTACGTTCACCATGGGCGCGAACGTACCCACGAGCACCCGGGAAATCCGCGTGACACGTCGGACCGCCGTCCGGCACGCTGCCCCGCATGACGCACCGTCCCGCGTGGATCGCCCCGCTGTACCGCACGTGCCGCCGGTGCGGTGCCGAGGCCCGCTACGAGGCGGGCGGGATCGTCCTCGACGGCGTCGTCCACTGGAGCGTCGACGGCGGATGCGCGGCCTGCGGGGCGACGGCGACGGAGTGCGGACGCGGAGAGGTCCCGGGGCACGTGCGGGAGGCACTGATCGCCGCCCACGGCGAGACGGTGCTGCGCGCCGAGCCGCGGCCCGGCGGCTCCCGGGCGGCCGCGCTCAAGACCGTCCGCGAGCTGTTCGGCGTACCGCTCTCCGAGGTCCGCTCCCGCCTGCGCGCCCTTGCGGAGGGCGGCGTGAAGGGCACCGAGGTGGAGTCGAGGCTGCTCGCCGCCCGCCTGGAGGACGCCGGGTTCACCGTGTCCCTCCGGGTCCAGGAACCACCCCCGCGGAACGACCGCCTCCCGCCGAACCCCGCCGCCGACGGTTACGCCCGGTGGCCCGCCAACGCGGCCGCCCTGGGCCGGCCCGTCATCACCCGGGCTCCCTTCCGGGCCGGGGAGGCCGAGGCGGTCGCCATGTTCGAGGCGGTGGAGGGGCCGGACCTGCCCCGGGTGGAACTGGTACCTGGCAGCCTCGCGGAGGAACTGCGCGATCCCCTGGCGCGCTATCTGGCCGGGGGCAGCATCATCGTCATCGCCGTGAGCTTTGCGTGGGATCCCCTCGCGAGCGATCCGTACGACACCATCCGTCCCGGGCTGGCGACCGACGGCACCTGGACCTGGGACCTGGCCTGGGAGCACTGGGTGCGGGTGCACGGCTGCGCGCCGCCCGCGGAGTTCACCGAGCACGCGCGGGCCCGGGGTTTCGTGCCGCCGCCCGAGGAGACCGGCTAGCCTCGGGTCGAGCCGCCGCACCCGAGAGGACCCCGCCATGGAGAGCGCACCGCCCGTCGTCAGCCCCGTGTTCCGCACCGCCACCTCCGCCGATGTGCCGGCCCTGGTCGCGCTGGTCGAGTCGGCGTACCGCGGCGACGCGAGCCGGGCCGGCTGGACGACGGAAGCGGACCTCCTGGAGGGCCAGCGGACCGACCCCGAGGGGGTCTCGGCGGTCGTCGGCGGCGAGCGCAGCCGGATGCTGGTGGCCGAGTCGGACGGCGCGGTCGTGGCCTGCTGCCAGCTGGAGAACCGGGACGGGCACGCCTACTTCGGCATGTTCGCCGTCCGCCCGGGCCTGCAGGGCGGCGGGCTCGGCAGGACCGTGCTGGCCGAGGCGGAGCGCTTCGCGCGTGAGGAGTGGGGCGCCGACGCGATGCACATGACCGTGATCACCCAGCGCGAGGAACTGATCGCCTGGTACGTGCGCCGCGGTTACGAGCGCACCGGCTCCATCAGCCCCTTCCCGTACGGCGACGCCCGTTTCGGCCTGCCCACCCGTGACGACCTGGCCTTCGAGCTGCTGGTGAAGAAGCTGGGCTGAGCACGGCCGGCGGCGGCTCAGAGCCGCCCCGCCTCGACGATCCGGGACAGGAAGCGCCGGGTGCGCTCCTGCTCGGGAGCGCCGAAGACCCGCTCGGGCGTGCCCTGTTCCAGAACGATGCCGCCGTCCAGGAAGCACACCTGGTCGGCGACGTCGCGGGCGAAGCCCATCTCGTGCGTGGCGATCAGCATCGTCATCCCCTCGTCCTTGAGGTCGCGCACGACGCCGAGCACCTCCCCGACGAGTTCGGGGTCGAGCGCGGCGGTGATCTCGTCGAGCAGGAGCAGCCGGGGCCTGCCGGCCAGCGCGCGGGCGATCGCCACGCGCTGCTGCTGTCCGCCGCTGAGCCGGTCCGGGTACTCGCGCGCCTTGCCGTCCAGCCCGAGCCTGGCCAGCAGCTCGTGGGCCCGCGCCTCCGCCTCCGCGCGGGCCACGCGGTGCACCCGGCGCGGCGCGAGGGTGATGTTGTCCAGCACGGTCATGTGCGGGAAGAGGTTGTACGCCTGGAAGACCACGCCGATGCGCCGCCGCACCGTGTCCGGGTCGACGCCGGGGTGGGTGATCTCCTCGCCGTCCAGGAAGATCGCGCCGTCGTCGATCTCCTCCAGGAGGTTGGCGCAGCGCAGCAGGGTGGACTTGCCGGAGCCGGACGCGCCGATCAGGACGGTGACGCTGTGCGGCGCCACCTCCAGGCCGACGTCACGCAGCACCGGGGTCCCGCCGAAGGTCTTGCGCACGGACTCCAGCCGCAGCACGGGTGCGCCGGTCATACGGTTCCTCCTTGCGACTCGCGGCGGTTCATCCGCGCGGTGACCCAGTCGGTGAAGCGCGTCATCGGGATGGTGAGCGCGACGAACACGAGCCCCGCGACGATGTACGGGGTGTAGTTGAAGCTCCGGCCGGCGATGATCTGCGCCGCGTAGACGGCGTCGACGACCCCGGCGATGGAGACCAGGCCCGTGTCCTTCTGCAGGGACACCAGGTCGTTGAGGAGTGCGGGTACGACACGCCGTACGGCCTGCGGGAGCACGACGTACCGGAGGGTCTGCGCGCCGCTCAGCCCGAGGGAGCGCGCGGCCGCCCGCTGGCTGGGGTGGACGCTCTCGATGCCGGCCCGGAAGACCTCGGCCACGTACGCGGAGTAGGTGAGCACCAGGCCGGCGCCGCCGAGTACCACCGGGTCGGTGGGCACTCCCTGGAGACGCAGGGCCGGGACGCCGTAGATCACCGTCAGCAGGCAGATGATCAGCGGCAGCCCCCGGAAGAAGTCGACGTAGGCCACGGCCAGCGCGCGCAGGGGGAAGAGCACGGGTCCGCGCAGGGTGCGGGCGACGGCCAGCAGCAGTCCGACGACGAGCACGATCGCGCCGCACACGACCAGCAGCCGCAGGTTGAGCAGCAGCCCGTCGAGGACCTTGGGCAGTGCCTCGCGCGCGTAGTGGCCGCTCAGGAAGGTCTCCCGCACCCGGGGCCAGCCGGGGGAGCGGGTGACGGCGAGGTACAGCAGCACGGCCGTGACGAGGGTGCTGGCGGTGGCGATGCCCGCGGAACGGCGGGTCCGGAGGCGTTTGTGGCGTTCGCGCGCGATCCGCCGCTGCGACGGCGTGTACGGGTGCGCGTCCTTGTGGACGCTCTCGCCCAGGGTCACTTGAGAACCGGGGCGTCGACCGCGTCGGACAGCCACTGCTGCTCGAGCTTCGCCAGCGTGCCGTCGGACCGCAGGACGTCGACCGCGCGGCTGACACAGGGGGTGAGCGGGCTGCCCTTGTCCAGCACGAGCCCAAACTGCTCCGGCGTGCCGCCGGTGGTGTCGAACTGGCCGACGATCCGGGCGTCCTCCAGTTCGGCGGACGTGATGTAGAAGGCGGTGGGCAGGTCGAGGACGATGGCGTCCACCTGGCCGTTCTTGAGCGCGCTGACCGCGAGGTCGTTCTTCTGGTAGACGGCCGCGGCGGCGGTGGGCCTGATCCGGTCGTTGATGACGTCGAGGCTCGTGGTGCCGATCTGGGCGCCCAGCTTGACCTTCTTCAGTGCCGCGACGGTCGTGGCGGACGCGGCCGGGGAGCCCTTGAGGGCGATGACGGCCTGACGGACGTCGTAGTAGCCGGAGGAGAAGTCGACGGCCTTGCGGCGCTCGTCGGTGATCGAGATCTGGTTGAGGTCGAAGTCGAAGGTCTTGGCGCCGGGCGCGAAGGCGTTGTTGAAGGCGACCGGCTGCCACGTGACGGCTGCCTGGTCGTAGCCGAGCTGCCGGGCCACCGCGTAGGCGACCGCCGACTCGTACCCCTTGCCGTTGGCCGGTTCGTTGTCCTCGAACCAGGGGGCGTAGGCCGGATTGTCGGTGCCGATCGTCAGTTTGCCCGTGGTCCGGGTGCGCAGCGCGGACGGCGAGCACGAGGCGGCGGCCGGTGCGGATCCCGGGGGCCCGGACGTGGCCGCCCCGGTGCCGCCCGGGGCGGAGTCCTCCTGCGGCGCGCACGCCGCCGCGGTGAGGACGAGGACGGAGACGGCCGCCGCGGCGGCGAGGCGCGAGGACGCGGGAGCGTGAGGCATGGCGGGACCTTGGCACCGCCGGGCGGGCACTGTCCACGCCAAAACGCGGCGATCCCGTATGCCGGACGATTGTGTCCGGCGTGTTGCCGGCTACCAGTCCGTGAGGCCGGTGTCGACCGCGCGCTTGACCTCGGGGACGTCGGTGACCGCGCCGTCCAGGCCGAGGGCATGGGCGAGGGCGAGTTCGCGCGGGGTGTTGACCGTCCAGGCGATCACGGAGAGGCCGGCGCGGTGGCACTCCTGGACCAGGGCGAGGCTGATGCGCCGCAGGCTGAGGCTGACGAGGCGGGCGCCGACGGCCTGGGCCCGGGGGATGATCTCGGAGCCCATCGGGCCCTCGGCGACCAGGACGGTGCGGGCTTCCGGCAGGCGCTCGTGGATCTCGGCGAGGGCCGCGTCGTGGAAGGACAGCACGTCGACCCGCTCGACCAGGTCGCGCTCGCGCAGGACGTCCGCGAGGACGCGTGCGGCGGCGACGTCCTTGATCTCGGCCTGGATGGGCCTGGAGACCGCGTCGACGACCTCCTCGAAGACCGGCACGCGCTCACCGCGGCCCGCGTCGAGGCCGCGCAGCTCGGCCAGGGTGAGGTCGCTGACGAAACCGGAGCCGTCGGTGGTGCGGTCGACCTTCTCGTCGTGCATGACGATCAGGGCGCCGTCCTTGCTCAGGTGCAGGTCGAGCTCGATCTGGTCCAGTCCCTCGCGCTCGGCGCGGACGAAGGAGCGGAGGGTGTTCTCGGGCTCGACGCCCATGACACCGCGGTGACCGACGGTGAAGAAGCTCAAGACGGATCGCTTCCGGTGCTGGTGCTTGCGCAGGGCCGACGTACACCGGGCAGCCTAGCGGGCCCTTGCGGCGGCGGGCCGAACGCCGGGTGAACGGCGCGCCCGCCCACAGGAAGAATCGCGGTGATGTTGGCCTTGTGCGGAAGATTTTCCTCCGGCTCCCCTTGAATGGAAGAAGCAGGCCTATATACGGTGGCCATACAAGAGGTTCTTCTGTGAAGGAGGGGTCATGACGGAAATCCTGTCGCCGGCGACGGCGTCGAACGACAGCACGGGCACCAGCGGGACCGGTGCATCCGGCGGCGGTGTTGTCCGGCACCCGGCCTGGGCGGTCCTGAAGCGGGCGGTGGAGGAGATCCGCCCCTGGCAGCTCAAGGACGGCTCCATCGACTTCTCCGCGCAGGACGCGCCGCAGCGCGCGGTCGTCGACAGCGCGCTGGACCGCGTGGTCCGCGCCGTGGAGGACCTCTCCCCGCTGCTCCCGCACGACACGGCCTACCACCAGGCCCTGGTCAAGGACCTGCGGCGCTGGTCCGACGGCGGCTACGCGGTCCCCGACTTCCTGGACTCCCTGCTCGCCTTCCACCCCGCCGCCGAGCGCACCGACGGCCTGGAGCACCTCGTGGTGTTCCCGATGTACACCCAGAACGGCAACCCGGACCGCAATCTGGAGGCCGTCGCGCTGCGCGTGGTGTGGCCGGAGTGGCTGTCCGAGCTGGAGCGCACCCGCTACGACAACCCGCTGTTCGTGCCGATCACCTTCGAGGACTTCACGCCCGGGTACGACACGAACTCCGCGGTGCTCTTCCCCGAGACCGTCGCCGTGCGCGAGGCCCCCGAGCGCTTCACCTGGGGCGGCATCTTCTGCGACCGCGAGGCCGCGCGCTTCCGCGCCGTGAGCCGCGCCGCCGTGGACACCCTCGGCGTGGCGCTGCCCGAGGACGCCGAGGAACTGCTGGCGGACCAGGACCTCAGCCAGCAGACCTTCGTGCTGTGGGACATGATCCACGACCGCACCCACAGCCACGGCGACCTGCCCTTCGACCCCTTCATGATCAAGCAGCGCCAGCCGTTCTGGATGTACGGCCTGGAGGAGCTGCGCTGCGACCTCACGACCTTCAAGGAGGCCGTGAAGCTGGAGGCCGAGGGCCACGGCATGGGCCGTTACGTCCAGTACGCGATCCTCTTCGACCGGCTCTTCCGCTTCCCGGTCACCGGCGACCGCGTCCGCAACTACGACGGGCTCGGCGGCCAGCTGCTCTTCGCCTACCTGCACAAGCACGACGCCGTGCGCTGGACGGACAACAAGCTCCGCATCGACTGGGAGCGCGCCCCCCAGGTGACCAACCAGCTCTGCGGCGAGATCGAGCAGCTGTACCGGGACGGCATCGACCGCCCCAAGCTCGTCCACTGGTTCGCCGCCTACGACCTCGTCTCCGGCTACCTGTCCCCGCACCCCGGCTCGGTGTGGGCCAAGGGCCCGGACGCCCTCGACCTCGGCCTGCCGCCGCGCAAGCTCGTGGACGAGGTGCTGGCCGACGAGTTCCCGCTCAGCATGTTCTACGAGGCCCTGGCCAAGAAGCTCCGTGATGTGATCGCCTCGACCAAGGGCATCACCGCCCACGGCACGGGCCGGGTGGCCGCGTGACCCATGCAGCGAAGGAGGCGGCGCAGATGACGGAAGCCGGCGAGACGGCCAGGGGACCCCTGGCCGGGGCCGTGATCGCGGTGGCGGGGGCCGGCGGACCCGCCGGACGCGCCACCCTCCAGCGGCTCGCCCGCGCGGGCGCCCGCGTGGTCGGCGCCGACGCCAGCGCGGAGCGGCTCTCCGAGGCCGTCGACCTCGCGCGGGCCGGTGCGGGCGGCGCCGTCATCACCGGGGACGTCGTCGATCTGCTGGACCCGGCCGCGACGAAGGAGTGGGCCGGCCGGATCGAGAAGGAGCACGGCCGTGTCGACGGAGTGGTCCACCTCGTCGGCGGCTGGCGCGGCTCGGCATCCTTCCCGGAGACCGACCTCGCGGACTGGGACCTCCTGGAGAGGCTGCTGATCCGCACCGTCCAGCACACCTCGCTCGCCTTCCACGACGCGCTGCTGGCCGCCCCCGCCGGGCGGTACGTGCTGATCAGCGCGGCCGGCGCCACCAAGCCGACGGCCGGCAACGCGGCCTACTCCGCCGCCAAGGCCGCCGCCGAGGCGTGGACGCTGGCACTCGGCGACTCCTTCCGCAAGGCGGCGGGGGAGCAGCCGCCGACCGCCGCCGCCACGGTGCTGGTGGTCAAGGCGCTCGTGCATGATGCAATGCGCGAGGAGCGCCCGAACGCCAAGTTCGCGGGCTTCACCGATGTGACCGACCTGGCCGACGCCATCGCCGACGTGTGGAGCCGGCCCGCCGAGGAAGTGAACGGAACCCGCCAGTGGCTGACACCCCGCCCGTGACCGATCTCCCGACGGACGCCGTCCGCCACCACGACCCGAGCACGCGCGGTTTCGCGAGCGACAACTACGCGGGCGTCCACCCCGAGGTACTGGCGGCGCTCGCCCTCGCCAACGGCGGCCACCAGGTCGCCTACGGGGACGACGAGTACACCCTGCACCTGCAGGACGTCTTCCGCGCCCACTTCGGCCCGCGGGCGCAGGCGTTCCCCGTCTTCAACGGCACCGGCGCCAACGTCGTCTCGCTCCAGGCGCTCACCGAGCGCTGGGGCGCCGTGATCTGCGCGGCCTCCGCCCACATCAACGTGGACGAGGGCGGCGCCCCCGAGCGCATGGGCGGTCTCAAGCTGCTCACCGTGCCCACCCCGGACGGCAAGCTCACCCCCGAGCTGATCGACCGGGAGGCCTGGGGCTTCGACGACGAGCACCGCGCGCAGCCGCAGGTCGTCTCGATCACCCAGACCACCGAACTGGGCACCTGCTACACCCCCGAGGAGATCCGGGCGATCTGCGAGCACGCGCACGAGCGCGGTCTCGCCGTCCATCTGGACGGCTCGCGGATCGCCAACGCGGCCGCCGGCCTCGGCGTACCGCTGCGGGAGTTCACCACCGACGCGGGTGTGGACGTGCTCTCCTTCGGCGGCACCAAGAACGGGCTGCTGCTGGGCGAGTGCGTGGTCGTGCTGAACCCGGAGCGGGTCCGGGCGATGAAGCACCTGCGCAAGCTGTCGATGCAGCTGGCCTCGAAGATGCGCTTCGTCTCGGTGCAGTTCGAGGCGCTGCTCACCGGCGACCTGTGGTTGCGCAGCGCCCGTCACGCCAACGCGATGGCCCGCCGCCTGGAGGCGGCCGTACGGGACGTCGACGGCGTGACGGTCGTCCGGCCCGTCCAGGCGAACGCGGTCTTCGCGCTGCTGCCGCGTGAGGTCAGCGAACGGCTGCAGAAGCGCTACCGCTTCTATTTCTGGGACGAGTCCACCGGCGAGGTGCGCTGGATGTGCTCGTTCGACACCACCGAGGAGGACGTGGACTCCTTCGCGGCCGCGCTGGCCGAGGAAATGGCCGCGCAATCCTCCTGAGCGGTTTCCCCGGGGGATGAATTCCCCGGCGGGGAAAGCGACCCGGAACACGGCGAGGGGCGTACCGGACGATTCCGGTACGCCCCTCGCGCCGTTCCGTGGTGTCAGCGGTTGACGCAGACGTTGCCGGCCACCGGGTTGAGCAGCGCGACGGCGTTGATGCCGTTGCCGCAGACGTTGATCGGGATGTTCACGGGCACCTGGACGACGTTGCCGCTCAGGATGCCGGGCGAGCCGATGGCCGCGGCACGCGCGTGGGCACCGCCGCCGCCGTGGCCGCCGAAGCCGCCGCCGTGGCCGCCGGCGAAGGCGCCGGTGGCGCCCCCGAGCACGGTCACACCGGCGACAGCGGTCACGGCCGCGGCCTTCGCGATGCGCTTCATGGCGTTCTCCTTAGAGATTCGTTGGTGACCCCGGCCGACGACGTGCACGCCACCCGAATGTGGGCGCCCGCCGGATCCGGTCACGAGGTGAGCCGGTTGAAGGTCAGGGTTTCGTACGGAGAAGTGGTTCCCGTCTCGTAGAGCAGCCCCACCGTGCCACCCCCCAAGTCCACCAGGTCGGAGTACGCGGCGGGGTGACTGTTCGCCAGCCAGGCCTGCTCCCAGTAGATGCCGCCGTCGTTGCTCGTCCTGAGCGCCATGGCGGCGCGCGCCCCCGGATCGGACGGTCCGGAGTACACCAGCGGCCCGCCGGGCAGCTGCAGGACGCTGCCCTGCACCTCGGGCCCTTCCAGGGCCTCCTGGGGCTCGAAGCTGCCCTCCACGCTCTCCCCGCCGTCGGTGCTGTAGGCGTTGGCCCGCGAGGCGTTGGAGAAGCCGCCGTCGTCGCGGCTGTTGATGTAGATCCGGCCGTCCGGCAGTTCGGCCAGGCTGGTCTCGTTGAGGTTGATCCAGCCGCCGGGGACCTCCTCGACGAAGCCGATGTGCCAGGTCCTGCCGTGGTCGTCGCTGTAGAGGGCGTGGGCGCCGTGCACCACCTCGCCGTCGACGACGGCGGTGTGGTTGGCCGGGACGAGCAGGCGCCCGGCGTGCGGACCGCTGCGCAGGGCGATGGCGTGGCCGGGTCCGGTGGCATACCAGCGCCAGTTGTCGGGTTTGACGCTCTTGGTGATCTGCCGGGGCGCGGACCACTTGCCCCCACCGGAGTCGCTGTGCAGTTCCCAGACCTGCCGGGCGTCGTAGACCGCCTGGGAGGCGCCACCGAGCTGAGCCTTCGTCAGATTGCCGACGGTGCGGCAGATCAGCAGCACGATGCGGCCGGTCTTCGGGTCGGCGACCGGGGTGGGGTTGCCGAACGCCTGGCCCCCGCCGCGGGCGATGACGCGCATGGGCTGCCAGGTGCAGCCGCCGTCCAGCGAGCGGCGCAGCACCACGTCGATGTCGCCCTCGTCGCTCGCCGAATTGCGGCGGCCCTCGGCGAACGCGAGCACGGTGCTCTTGCCGATCCGGAGGACGGCTGGGATGCGGAAGGTGTGGTAACCGCTGGTGCCGGAGCGGAACGGCACGGACGTGGCGCATTGCGCGGTGGGTGCCACGGCCGCCTCTCCGGCCGGCGCCTGCCAGCCCGCCGCCCCGGTGAAAAGGACGGCCAGACCGGCCAGCGTGCGCTTGCTTCTGACGGCACCGAGTGTCATCAGGCTTCCTCCGGAGCGGCGTCGACATGGCCAGAAGCGCAAGATTCTCATCCGCCATGCGGGGTGCGTGGATGACACTCCGTTCGCATTTTTTCTGGTAAGTCAATATGAGTAATGCGCGCGAAACGATGCCGATATCCTTGACACATTTTTGGCGTGTCCCTTGGCTGCATTCGATGGCATCGCCCGGCGAACATGCTCCAATGTGCCGGAACCGATGGCCGAAAGGCCCGTGCGGGACGACAGTTGACCCGCTGTCGTCCGAGCTCAGGACAGGGGGGACCGCCCATGACACGAATCGCCCCACGCCGCGCGGTGCTCGCCGCCGCCCTCGCGGTGGCGAGCACCGCGGCAGCACCCAGGGCCTCTGCCGCCGGCGGCGGGAACCGCCCCTGTGCCCCGGGCCCGGCGGGCGGCAGGCCCGGCCCGTACCCGTACGGCGATCAGGACGAGGCCCCCGTGGACCACCACGCATGGACCCGCTGGTCCGACTGGCACAGCGGCGACGGCAGCGGAACCTGCGTCGAACCCGGTCCCCGCCCCGGCATCTCCATCGGCAGGCCCTCCGGCGTCCTGGAGTACGCCGACCCGCACACCGGGATCACCGAGACGTGGGAGACCGCCACGTGGACCTCGCCGGTCCACACCCCGCGCAACCCCGCGACCGAGATCGTCGCCTCCTGGAACGCCCGCACCCCCGCGGAGACCTGGATCCAGGTGGAACTGCGCGCCGCCTACACCGACGGCAGCACGACCCCCTGGTACGTCATGGGCCGCTGGGCCTCCGGCGACGCCGACATCCGGCGCACCTCGGTGGACGGCCAGGCCGACGCCAGGAGCGGCGTCTCGACCGACACCCTCGCCGTCACCGACCCCGCGTCCGGCGTGCGCCTGGCCTGGTACCGGCTGCGCCTGACGCTCCTGCGCCGCCCCGGCAGCCGCGCGACCCCCACCGTCTGGCGGGTCGGCGCGATGGCCTCCGACATCCCCGACCGCTTCACCGTGCCCGCCTCCGAGCCCGGCGTGGCGCGCGGCATCGAACTGCCCGTGCCGCGCTACTCCCAGGAGATCCACAAGGGCCAGTACCCGGAGTACGACAACGGCGGCGAGGCCTGGTGCAGCCCCACCTCCTCGCAGATGGTCGTCGAGTACTGGGGCCGCGGACCGGACGAGGACGACCTCGCCTGGGTCGACCCCTCCTACGAGGACCCGCAGGTCGACCACGCCGCCCGCTTCACCTACGACTACCAGTACGAGGGCTGCGGCAACTGGCCCTTCAACACCGCCTACACCGCCACCTACCCCGGCCTCGTCGCGACCGTGACGCGCCTGCACGGCCTGCACGACGTGGAGCGGCTGATCCGGGCCGGCATCCCGGTGATGACGTCCCAGTCCTTCCTGGCCACCGAACTGGACGGGGCGGGCTACGGCACCTCCGGTCATCTGATGTGCGTCATCGGATTCACCCCCGAGGGTGATGTGATCGTCAACGACCCCGCGAGCCGCGACGACGAGGCCGTGCGCCGGGTCTACCCGCGGGCGCAGTTCGAGACCAACTGGCTGAGGACGAAGCGCTACGCCGCCGACGGCCAGGTCCGCGGCGGCACCGGCGGCGTCTGCTACCTCTCCTGGCCGCTGTGGCCGTCCCCGGCCCAGATCCGGGTGCTGCACCGGATCGGGGTGCTCTGAGCGCATCACGGTCACGGCGGGTCAGTCGCGCATGGGCAGCTGTGTCAGCGGGGCGAGTTCGGCGTCGGTCGCGGGCCGGAGGGTGGACAGGATACGGCGGGCTGCCGCGAGACCCGGCCCGGGGCCGGTCTCGTGGAGGGTCACGGTGCAGACCAGGCCGCCGCGGTGCAGCCGCAGTTCACGTCGTTCATAGCCGCTCTCGTACGTGACGAGCAGCCGGCCCCCGCCGTCGTCCGTGCAGCGGATCGTCTCGCCGAAGGGGACGGGGCAGCCGCGCGCGTCCACGCGCCGGGTGTCCTCGCCGGTGCGTTCGACGGCGAGGTGCAGGGCCGTGGTGCCGGGGCGTTCGTAGTCGGCGCCGAAACCGTCCTCGCTCGCGCCCCGCACGCTCAGCGCGTAGCCCGGCGGGGCGTCGCCCACGCGCAGCAGGGCCCGGTCCACGTCGTTCGCGCGGAGCCAGGTGCCGAGCGTGGGGGGCCGTCCGGCGTCCCAGGCGGTCCAGGCCCCGCCGGTGGCGAACAGGGCCGCCGCGACGACAGCGGCGATCCGCGTCCGGGCGCCGGGAAGGAAGAACGCGGCGGCCAGCGCGTAACAGACCCCTCCCGAGACGTACAGCACGAACCCGTTCCGCAGGCCGTCGGCATGCAGGCGCACCGCCACGGCGATCAGCGCCCCGGCCGTGCCCGCCCCGAACACGGCGGCGGCCCACGCCCAGACCCCGCCGCGCCGCTTTGTCACCGGTATCAGGTGGCGCGCCGCGAACCCCGGCGCTGCGAGCAGCGCCACCGCGACCGGCGCCCAGCAGAGGGCGGCGACCGCTCCCGCCGTGGCCCCGCCGGCGAACAACCCGACGCCCACCACAAAAAAACCGACCGCGGTGAGCGCGGAGCCCATGAGCCACACCATGGTGAGGTGGACAAGTGCCGGCCCCGTCGTGTGCTTCGAGATCATGCCCTGTGATCACGCACGCTCCGCGGCCCCGGTTCCCGCCGCCGCGGCGGACGCTCTACCGTGGCGGCGTGGACGACGCAGTGCGGTGTTACCGCTATGTCGGACCGGCGGCCCTGCGGGCGGCCGTGCGGCCGGGAACCGCGGGACGGCCGATCCGCCGCGCGGGGGACTTCGCCGCGTGGGCCGCGGAGCAGACGGCCGCGGACCTGGCGGAGCCCTTCACCTACATCGTGGACGTCGCCGGTGTGCTGCGCCTGGCGCCGCGCCGCAGTGAGCACGTGGCGTGCGCCGGCGGCGGCGAAGTGCTGGGGGCGGGGGAGATGGCCTTCCTGGGGACGGCCGGGCAGTGGGCGGCCGTCGAGGTCAGCAACCTCTCGACCGGGTACTGCCCGGACACCGGGTCCTGGCCGGCGGTGGCCCGCGCCCTGGACCGTGCCGCGATCGGGCGTCCGGCCGGCTTCACGCACGCGGTGGTCTTCCGGCGCTGCACCGGGTGCGGGGAGCGCGGGATCGTGCGGGAGGACGACTTCGTGTGCGTCTTCTGCGGGAGCGACCTGCCCCGTGAGTGGAACGTGGACCCTTCCACCCCGCTCCTGTGACGCGGCGGGTCAGGAGACGGCGACGCGGGCGTAGCGGCCCACGACGCGCAGGTCCTCCTCGATGCGGGCGGCGGCCGCGCGGAGCGGGGGGAGGAGGTCGGCGCGGGACTGCTCCACGGTGCGGCGGCTGGCGTGCATCGAGACGTTGACGGCGGCCACGACCCGGCCGGTGCCGTCGCGGACGGGGACCGCGATGGACCGCAGACCCTCCTCCAGTTCCTCGCTGACCAGCGCGTGGCCGTCCGCGGCGGCCACGTCGAGGACCTCGTTCAGGGCCCGCAGGCCGGTGACGGTGTGCGGGGTGAGGGCGGTGCGGTCGGTGTGGGCGAGCAGGTCGGCGCGTTCGCCGGCGGGCAGGCCCGCGAGGAGGACCCGGCCCATCGCGGTGGCGTACGCGGGGAAACGGGTGCCGACGGTGATGTTGACGCTCATGATGCGGACGGTGGGGACCCTGGCCACGTACTGGATGTCCGTGCCCGACAGCACGGCCATGGAGGCGGAGTCGTGCACGTGCGCCACGAGGCCGACCAGGTGCGGCGCGGCGATCTGGGACAGGGGCAGGCGGGACAGGTGGGCGCAGCCGAGCTCCATCACGTGCGGGGTGAGCCGGAAGAGCCGCTCGTCGGCGGCGACGTAGCCCAGGTGCTCCAGGGTGATCAGCGAGCGGCGCGCGGTGGCCCGGGCCAGGCCGGTGGCCTCGGCGACGGCGGTCAGAGGCAGCGCGGAGCGGCCCTCGCCGAACGCGGTGAGCACGGCGAGCCCGCGGGCCAGGGACTCCACGAACTCCGGCCCGAGCTCCTGCTTGGAGGCCCGCGTCCAGGCCGCCGGGACCGGGCCGGACGCGGCGGCGGGCGGTCCGGCGGGGGCGGCGAGCGCCCGCTCCATCGCGGCGACCGTTGCGCGCAGCCGGGGCAGGACCGCCGCCCGCAGCGAGTCGGCGCTGTGCCTGCTGGTGTGGCTGACCACGCTCACCGCGCAGATCGTGGTGCCGGCCGGGTCGCGCACCGGTACGGCGACGGCGATCAGGCCGGGCTCGATGAGCTGGTCGTCCGCCGACCAGCCGTGCTCCCCGGCGGCCCGGACGCGCTCCTCGAAGGAGGCGGCGCCCTCGTCGTGGCCCTCCGGCAGGGCGGGGAAGCCCGCGCCGTGGGGGTCGGCCGCCCGGCGCCGCCGCCAGCGGTCCCACTCGGCAGCGCCCCACCCGCAGGCGAACAGCGCGCCGGGGGCGCCCCGTTCGGCGGGCAGCAGATCGCCCAGCCGGAAGGTCAGCGACATGGCGCGGCGCCGGGTGACCTGGTGCACGAAGCGCACGCCGTCCCCGTCGGGCACCGCGATGGACACCGACTCGTCCAGGCCGTCCGCCAGTGCGTCGGCGAGCGGTCCCAGGAGGTCGGGCAGCCGGCTGGCGGCCAGGTAGGCGTTGCCCAGTTCCATCAGCCGGGGTGCGAGGACGGCGTCGCGGCCCTCCAGGCGCAGGTAGCCGGTGCGGGTGAGGGTGCTGACCACCCGGTCCACGGTGGAGCGGGCGAGTCCGGTGTCCCGTACGAGGTCGCCCACCGAGCGCCGTCCGTCGGCCGCCGCGAGCCCGCGCAGTACGGCGAGTCCCCGGACGAGGGGGCCCACGGCCTCCCGCGGCGGGAGGGCGGTGGCGGGTGCGGGGGATGTCATGGGCGCTCCAGCACGGAGATATGTCGTCGAAACCGTACCGCTCCGGCACGTTGACAGAGCGGGCGCCGGAGGATCACACTCGGCCATCGATAATTGTGAACTTAAGTTCACCAGGCGAACAAGAGGTGGCACGGGATGGACAAGGTGGTCGCCTCGGCCGCCGAGGCCGTGGCGGACGTCCATGACGGGGCGTCGCTGGCCGTCGGCGGTTTCGGCCTGAGCGGCGTGCCCAACACGCTCATCCAGGCCGTCCACGACGCCGGGACCGGCGGCCTCGCCGTCGTCTCCAACAACTGCGGCGCCCTGGACTCCGGCCTCGCCGTCCTGCTCGCCGCCGGCCGCATCGCCCGGGTGACCGGCAGCTACATCGGCGCCAACAAGGAGTTCGCCCGCCAGTACCTGGCCGGCGAGCTGGAGCTCGAACTCATCCCGCAGGGCACCCTCGCCGAGCGCCTGCGCGCCGGGGGCTGCGGCATCCCCGCCTTCTACACGCCCGCCGGCGTCGGCACGCAGGTCGCCGACGGCGGCCTGCCCTGGCGGTACGACGGCGAGGGCGGGGTGGTCGTGGCCTCCCCGCCCAAGGAGGTCCGCGAGTTCGACGGCGTCGCATACGTCCTGGAGCGCGGCATCACCACCGACTTCGCGCTGGTCCGCGCCGCGAAGGGCGACCGGCACGGCAACCTGGTCTTCGCGAAGTCCTCCCGCAACTTCAACCCGCTCGCCGCCATGGCCGGCCGTGTGACCGTCGCCGAGGTCGAGGAACTGGTCGAGCCCGGTGAGCTCGACCCCGACCAGGTCCACCTGCCGGGCATCTTCGTGCAGCGGGTCGTCGCCCTCACCCCCGGACAGGCCGCCGACAAGAAGATCGAGTTCCGCACGGTCACCCCGAGGGAGGCGTCGGCCTGATGGCCTGGACACGCGACGAGATGGCCGCCCGCGCGGCGCTGGAACTGCGCGACGGCGAATACGTCAACCTCGGCATCGGACTGCCGACGCTGATCCCCAACCACCTCCCCCCGGGCGTCGAGGTCGTCCTGGAGTCGGAGAACGGCATCCTGGGCACCGGCCCCTTCCCGTACGAGGACGAGGTCGACCCCGACCTGATCAACGCCGGCAAGGAGACCGTCACCGTCCTGCCCGGCGCCGCGTTCTTCGACTCCGCGCTGTCCTTCGGCATGATCCGCGGCGGCCACATCGACACCGCCGTGCTCGGCGCCATGCAGGTCTCCGCCCGCGGCGACCTGGCCAACTGGGCGATTCCCGGCAAGCTGGTCACCGGCATCGGCGGTGCCATGGACCTCGTGCACGGCGCCCGGCGCGTCATCGTCACCATGACCCACACCGCCAAGGACGGCAGCCCCAAGATCCTCCAGGAGTGCGCCCTGCCGCTCACCGGGAAGGCGTGCGTCGACCGGATCATCACCGACCTCGGCGTGCTCGACGTCACCGGCGACGGACTCGTCCTCGTCGAGACGGCCCCCGGCGTCGCCGTGGAGGAGATCCTGGAGAGGACCGCCGCCCCGGTCCGCACCACCCGAGACACCGGCGACACCGCCGTCGCCGCCACAGGCCGAGGAGCCCTGTCATGAGCCAGCACCTGCGCGAGGTCTACATCGTCGACGCCGTCCGCACCCCGGTCGGCAAGTACGGCGGCGCCCTCTCGGGCGTCCGCCCGGACGACCTCGCCGCGCACGTCGTCGGCTCGCTCATGGCCCGGACCCCCGACCTCGACCCGGCCCGTGTCGACGACGTGTTCTTCGGCGACGCCAATGCCGCGGGCGAGGACAACCGCGACGTCGCGCGCATGGCCGTCCTGCTGGCCGGACTGCCCGTCACCGTCCCCGGCACCACCGTCAACCGGCTCTGCGGCTCCGGCCTCGAAGCGGTCATCCAGGCCGCCCGCGCGGTCGCGGTCGGCGACGTCTCCGTCGCCATAGCCGGCGGCGTGGAGTCCATGAGCCGCGCTCCCTGGGTGCTGCCCAAGCCCGAACGCGCCTTCCCCGCCGGCCACCAGGAGATGTACTCCACCACCCTGGGCTGGCGCATGGTCAACCCGCGGATGGACCCGCGGTGGACCATCCCGCTCGGCGAGAGCGCCGAGCTGATCGCCGACCGGCACGGCATCACCCGCGAGCAGCAGGACGCCTGGGCCGTGGCCAGCCATGAGAAGGCCGCCCGCGCGTGGAAGGACGGTCTGTACGACGCGGAGGTCGTGCCGCTGGACGGCGTGGACCTCGTCCGCGACGAGACCATCCGCGACACCACCTCCATGGAGGCGCTCGCCCGCCTCAAGCCCGCCTTCCGCAAGGACGGCGGGACGGTGACCGCGGGCAACTCCTCGCCGCTGAACGACGGCGCGGCCGCCCTGCTGGTCGTCGACGAGGAGGGGCTGCGGGCCACCGGCCGCGAACCGCTCGCCCGCATCCGCGCCTCCGCGGTCACCGGCATCGAGCCCGACTACTTCGGCCTCGCCCCGGTCGAGGCCGTGCGCAAGGCACTGGCGAAGTCCGGCAAGGGTTTCGGCGACCTCAGCACCGTCGAGCTCAACGAGGCCTTCGCCGCCCAGGTGCTGGGCTGCCTGGCCGGCTGGCCCGAACTGGACCCGGCGCTGGTCAACCCGCGCGGCGGCGCCATCGCCGTCGGCCACCCGCTCGGCGCGTCCGGCGCCCGCATCGCCGGCGCGGTCGCCCACCAGCTCGCCGCCCGGGGCTCCGGCACCGGCCTGGCGGCCCTGTGCATCGGCGTCGGGCAGGGCCTCGCCCTCGTCCTCGAGAGGTAGGAGCGCGCGCATGGCCACCCCGCTCACGCAGGACGAGATCTCCCGCGAGATCGCGGCGGCCCGCGAGGCGTACGCCGCGCGCCTCGCGGACGGCGCGGCCGTCGAGCACCACCCCCGGCGTGGCTACGCGCCCTACCGCAGCAGCGTGCTGCGGCACCCGAAGCGCCCCCTGGTCGCCGCCGGTCCGGCCGGCGGCGACCCCGAGGCCGTGGAGCTGTCGGGGCCTGTCTTCGGCGTCACCGACGTCACCGCCCTGGACCACGACCTCACCCGGCAGCACCGGAGCGAGCCGCTCGGCGAGCGGATCCGGGTCACCGGGCGCGTCCTGGACCGCCGGGGCCGCCCCGTGCGCGGCCAGCTCGTCGAGATCTGGCAGGCCAACGCCTCCGGCCGCTACGCCCACCAGCGCGACGACCACCCGGCCCCGCTCGACCCCGGCTTCACCGGGCTCGGGCGCACGCTGACCGGGGAGGACGGAACGTACGAGTTCGTCACGATCAAGCCGGGCGCCTACCCCTGGCGCAACCACCTCAACGCCTGGCGCCCGGCCCACATCCACTTCTCGCTCTTCGGCACGGCGTTCACCCAGCGCCTCGTCACGCAGATGTACTTCCCCGGCGACCCGCTCTTCGCGGGCGACCCCATCCTCCAGTCGGTCACCGACGACCGCGCGCGGCAGCGCCTGGTCGCCGCCTACGACCACGACCTGTCCACGCCGGAGTGGTCGCTCGGCTACCGCTGGGACATCGTCCTGGACGGACCCGCCGCCACCTGGGCCGAGGAGGGCCGATGAACCCGCCCCACGCCCCCACGCCCTCGCAGACGGTCGGCCCCTTCTACGGCTACGCGCTGCCCTTCGCCAAGGGCGGGGACCTGGCACCTCCCGGCCACCCCGGGGCGGTCACGGTCCACGGGTACGTGTACGACGGCGCGGGGCAGCCCGTCCCCGACGCGATGATCGAGCTCTGGCAGCCCGCCCCCGACGGCTCCCGGCACGGCGCCCCCGGCTCCCTGCGCCGCGACCCCGTGGACGGCGCGGTCCTCGGCCGCGACGGGCCGGCCTTCACCGGCTTCGGCCGCGTGCCCACCGACGCCGACGGGCACTACGCCTTCCGTACGCTGCCGCCCGGCGGCGTCCCGTACCTGTCGATGATCGTCTTCGCCCGCGGCCTGCTGCACCACCTGCACACCCGCGCCTATCTGGAGGACGCGGACGGCGACCCGCTGCTCGGCTCGCTGGAGCCGGAGCGGCGCGCCACGCTGCTCGCCACTCCGGACGGCGACGGCGTCCACCGTTTCGACATCCGCCTGCAGTACGACGGAGTGCATGAGGAGACGGTCTTCCTTGCCTTCGACTGACCCCTTCGCCGACACCGGCCTGCTCTCCCCGGGCCGGGCCGGTACGCCGGTGGAGGAGGCGACCGGCGATGCCGCGTTCGTCCGCGGCATGCTCGACGCCGAGGCCGCGCTGACCCGCGCGCAGGCCGCGCTGGGTCTCGCGCCGCCCGCCGCGGCCGCCGCGGTGACGGCCGCGGCGGGCGACACCGTCCGGTACGACCCGCGCGACCTCGCCCTGCGCGCCCGCTCCGGCGGCAACCCCGTCGTCCCGCTGGTGGCCGACCTGACGGCGGCCGTGGCGGACCGGGACGAGGCCGCCGCGCCCTACGTGCACCGCGGTGCCACCAGCCAGGACATCGTCGACACCGCCGCCATGCTGGTGGCCTCGCGTGCGCTGGAGCCCGTGCTCGGCGACCTCGCCCGCACCGCCGGCGCGCTCGGACGGCTGGCCCGCGAGCACCGCGACACGCCCATGGCCGGGCGCACCCTCACCCAGCACGCCGTCCCCACCACCTTCGGGCTGAAGGCGGCGGGCTGGCGCGCCCTCGTCCTCGACGCCCACGACCGCCTGGCGGCCGTCCGGGGCGCGCTGCCCGCCCAACTGGGCGGCGCGGCGGGCACCCTCGCGGCATTCCACGCCTTCGCCGAGGCGGCCTCCGCGGAGGAGGTTCCGCACGACCTGGGGGAGCGGCTGACCGCCGCGTACGCCACCGAGACGGGGCTCGCCGAACCCGGGCTGCCCTGGCACACCCTGCGTACCCCCGTCGCCGACCTCGGCGGCGCGCTCGCCTTCACGGCGGGCGCGCTGGGGAAGTTCGCGGCCGACGTCCTCGTCCTGACCCGCACCGAGATCGGCGAGGTCGCCGAGGGCACCGGCGGGGACTCCTCCGCCATGCCCCACAAGGCCAACCCCGTGCGCGCCGTGCTCATCGCCGCCGCGGCCCGCCAAGTGCCCGCGCTCGTCTCGGTCCTGTACCACTCCCTCGCCGCCGAGGACGAACGGCCCGCGGGGGCCTGGCACGCCGAATGGCAGCCGCTGCGCGAGGCACTGCGCCTCGCCGGCGGCGCGGCGGCCGCCGCCGCCGAACTGGCCGGGGGACTGCGCGTCCACCCGCACCGCATGCGCGACAACCTCGACGCGACCGGCGGTCTGGTCGTCAGCGAGCGCCTGGCCGCGGCGCTCGCGGCCCTGATCGGCCGCGACGAGGCCGGGGCTGCGCTCGCGAGGGCCTCCCGCAGGGCCGTCGAGGAGGGTATCGACCTCGACGACGTCCTCGCCGAGGACCCCGCCCTCGCGGCTCTCCTCCCCAAGGACCGGCTGCGCGACCTCACCGACCCCGCCCGCTACACCGGATCCGCGGCCGCCCTCGTGGACCGGGCCCTGCGCCGCCCCGACCCCCCGCCGCCCGGCGGGTCCCACTGACCCGGAACGCCCGCACCCCCGCACGCCCTTACCCCAGGAGGACGCATGAGCGGCAGCACACCGGCCGGTGCCGAGGGGGCACGGCTGCTGCATCACCGGGTCGACGGACCCGCCGGGGCGGCCGGGGCGGCCGGGCGCCCCGCGCTGCTGCTGGGCCCGAGCCTGGGCACGTCACTGGCGGTGTGGGACGCCCAAGTGCCCGCGCTCGCCCGCGACCACCGGGTGGTCCGCTGGGACCTGCCCGGGCACGGCGGCACACCGGCCGGGCTGCTGCCGCCGGACGCCACGACCGCGGACCTGGGGCGGATGGTGCTGGAACTCGCCGACGCCCTCGGCATCGAGCGGTTCGGGTACGCGGGCATCTCGCTGGGCGGCGCGGTCGGGACATGGCTGGCGATCCACCACCCGGAGCGGGTGAGCTCGCTGGCGGTCCTGTGCGCCGCGGCCCGCTTCGGGACCCCGGAGGGCTGGCGGGACCGGGCCGCGCTGGTGCGCGCGAAGGGCACCGGGCCGGTCGCCGACACCACGGCGGCGCGCTGGTTCACGTCCGGCTCCGTGCCGGGCCCGGCGGGCGAGGCCCTCGTGGACGATCTGCGGGCCGCCGACCCGGAGGCGTACGCGCGGCTGTGCGAGGTGCTCGCCACGCACGACGGGCGGGCCGGCCTGGCGGCGATCACCGCGCCGACCCTCGTCGTCGCCGGCCGCGAGGACCCCGCGGCAACGGTCGCCGACGCCCGCGAACTCGCGGACGGCATCCCCGGCGCGAGCCTCACCGAGGTCGCGCACGCCGCGCACCTGGCCAACGTCGAGCGCCCGGCACCCGTACTGGCCGCGCTGCTCGGCCACTTGACGTCCGGCCCCGCCACCGACGACGGCTCCCGCCACGCCGCGGGCACGGCGGTCCGCCGCGCCGTGCTCGGCGACACCTACGTGGACCGGGCGGTCGCGCGGACCACGGCCTTCACCGCGCCCTTCCAGGACTTCATCACCCGCTACGCGTGGGGCGAGATCTGGACCCGGCCCGGCCTGGACCTCAGGACCCGCAGCTGCGTCACGCTCACCGCGCTCGTGGCGCACGGCCACCTCGACGAACTGGCGCTGCACGTCAGGGCGGCCCGGCGCAACGGCCTGACACGGGAGGAGATCCGGGAGGTTCTGCTCCAGTCGGCCGTCTACTGCGGTGTGCCCGCCGCGAACGCTGCGTTCGCCGTGGCGAACCGCGTCCTCGAAGAGGAAGGACCAGAAGGACCAGAAAGACCAGAAGAACCGGGAGAAGTACCGGAAGAGGGGGAGTAGACCACTCATGCAGACCCACACCACCGTCGGCATCGTCGGCGGCGGACCCGCCGGCCTGCTGCTGGCCCGGCTCCTGCACCGCTCGGGGGTCGACTGCGTGGTCCTGGAGAGCCGGGAACGCGCCTACGTGGAGCACCGCCAGCGGGCCGGGATCCTCGAGCAGTCCACGGTCGACGTCCTGCGCTCCTGCGGTGCGGCGGACCGCCTGGACCGCGAGGCCCTGGTCCACGACGGCATCGAACTGCGCTGGAACCGGCGCACCCACCGCCTGGACTTCCCCGCGCTCACCGGCGGCCGCCGTGTGTGGGTGTACGCGCAGACGGAGGTCGTCAAGGACCTGATCGCCCTGCAGCTCGAGGACGGCGCCCCGCTGGTGTTCGGCGCGCCGGTGCAGGCGGTCGAGGGGGCCGACACCGAAAGCCCGGTGATCCACTACACCCACGAGGACCGTGACAAGACCCTGACCTGCGACTACGTCGTGGGCTGCGACGGCTTCCACGGGGTGACCCGCCGGGCGGTCCCCCACGGGGCGACCCGGACGTACGAGCGGGTCTACCCGTACTCGTGGTTCGGCATCCTCGCCGACGTCCCGCCGTCCAGCGACGAGTTGATCTACGCGCACTCGCCGCGCGGCTTCGCCCTGCACAGCATGCGCTCGCCCCAGGTCAGCCGGCTCTACCTCCAAGTGCCCAACGGCACGGACACCGACGACTGGCCCGATGAGCGGATCTGGGACGAACTGGACGCCCGCTTCGCGATCGACGGCGACTGGAAGCTGGCCCGGGGACCGATCACCTCCAAGGCGGTGCTGCCGATGCGCAGTTCCGTCACCGAACCCATGCGCTGGGGACGGGTGCTGCTCGCCGGGGACGCCGCGCACATCGTGCCGCCCACCGGCGCCAAGGGACTCAATCTGGCCGCCGCCGACGTGGTCGTGCTGGCCAGGGCGTTCGCGCACCTGCGGGAGACCGGGTCGGAAGCCCTGCTGGACGCCTGGTCCGACACCTGCCTGCGCCGGGTGTGGCGGGCCGAGCACTTCTCCTGGTTCATGACCACGACCCTCCACACCGACCCCACGCTCGGCGACTTCGACGCCCGGCTTCAGACCAGCCAGCTCGACCGCATCGCGGTCTCCCGGCACGCGGCGGCGGAGCTGGCGGAGAACTACGCGGGTCTGGAGATCGGCTGACCGACCTGTTACGCCTTCCTTACGGGGTGGCCGGGCACTCTGTAGGCGGCGTTCACGGGATTACGGTGAGGGACATGGAAAGCAAGGGCACGCCGGTGGGCCGGCGCGTGGTGCTCGGCATGGTCGGGCTCGGCGCGCTCGGTGTGGCGGTGGGCAGCCGGGTCCAGGACGGTCTGGACTCGGCGCTGTCGCAGGTGACGAGCAAGGACCCCACCGGTCTGACGGGGCTGCTGCCGGGCGGCGGGGGATTCCGCTTCTACAACGTGACCAGTTCGATCCCGCGGCGCGACGCCACGAACTACCGGCTCACCGTCTCCGGACTCGTCGACCGCCAGGCCGGTTACACCCTCGCCGACCTGCGGGCCATGCCGCAGACGCACATGGTGCGCGATGTGCAGTGCGTCACCGGGTGGCGGGTGGACGACACCGCGTTCGAAGGGGTGCGGCTGTCCCATCTGCTCGACCTCGCGGGTGTGCGGGACGGGGCCGGCGCCGTCCGCTTCACGTGCTTCGACGGCGCCTACACCGAGAGCCTGACCCTCGAACAGGCCCGCAGGGACGACGTGCTGGTCGCCCTGAGGATGCAGGGCAAGCCGGTGACGGCGGCGCACGGCGGTCCGGTGCGGCTGTACGTGGCGCCGATGTACTTCTACAAGTCCGCCAAGTGGCTCTCGGGCATCGAGGTCACCAAGGACGTGCAGCCCGGCTACTGGGAGCACTACGGCTATGACGTCGACGCCTGGGTCGGCCGTTCGAACGGACGCCACGATGCCCCGACTTCCTGAGTCCGTACGTCGGTTCACCCCGGCCGAGCGCTGGGTGCACCGCTCCACGGCGACGCTGATGACGGTCTGCCTGTTCACCGCGGCCTGCCTCTACCTGCCGCCGCTCGCCGAGATCGTGGGCCGCAGGCGGCTGGTCGTCACCGTCCACGAGTGGTCCGGCATCGCGCTGCCGCTGCCCGCGCTCGCCGGTCTGGCCTCCCGCGCGTTCCGGCTCGACCTGCGGCGGCTCAACCGCTTCCTGCCGTACGACAGGACCTGGCTGCGGGCCGCCCTGCGCGGCCGGCTCTACCAGGGGCGCCCGGCGGGCAAGTTCAACGCGGGGCAGAAGCTCTACGCGGCGTTCGCGGCCGGCGCCGTGCTGGTGATGCTGGGCACCGGGCTGCTGATGATGTTCCCGCACCTGACGGCGGTGGTGTGGCGTACGGGGGCGACCTTCGTCCACGACTGGCTGGCGCTGGCCGTCGCGTTCGCGGTGGCGGGCCACTGGTGGATGGCGTACCACGACCCGGAGGCGCGGCAGGGCATGCGCACGGGGTTCGTCACGCAGACCTGGGCGCGGCTCCACCATCCGCACTGGGACCACGCCAAGGAGGCCGTGGAGGCCGAGGACGTCGGGCGGGAGGCGTCCGGGGTCGCGCCGGGGGACCGTTCCCCCCGCTCCTGAACCGTTCGTGATGCGCCGTCGACGACTGACGTCGGCGGCGCTTAGGCATGTTCATGCAGATTTTGCCGTCCCGCGTCTACTCGCATAGACCGCCCGGCGCGAAGCTGATCCGGCAACTTCCGCACCACCCGTGAGATTCCGCATCCGGTGCCACCCCCGTACCCGCGCGCCGCCGCGCGCCCGTCTCTGGAGACCCCCATGCGCCGAATCACCACCGGCTTCGCCGCCACCGTGGCCGCCGTTGTCGCCACCGTCGTTCTGACCACGCCCGCCAACGCCGTCCCCGCCGACAAGGCCCAGGTGCTGTCGAGCTGGACCCAGACCAGCGCCTCCAGCTACAACGCCTGGTGGGCCGCGCGCCAGAACCAGGGTGCCTGGTCGGCCTACGCCTTCGACTGGTCCACGGACTACTGCAGCACCTCCCCGGACAACCCCTTCGGTTTCCCGTTCGCGAACTCCTGCGCCCGGCACGACTTCGGGTACCGCAACTACAAGGCGGCCGGCAGCTTCTCCGCCAACAAGAGCCGGCTGGACAGCGCCTTCTACGAGGACCTGAAGCGCATCTGCGCCGGCTACAGCGGCGCCACCGCGACCGCGTGCAATGGCACCGCGTGGACCTACTACCAGGCGGTCAAGGCCTTCGGCTGACCGGCACCGCCCTTCCCCGTTCCGCCGCGCGCCCGGCCCTCCGTCACGGGGGGCCGGGCGTGTGCGTTCCCCCCCGACCCTCACGTCAACCGCAGTTGACGTGAGTCTCCTGTCAACGTAGATTGACAGTCATGACCGAGGCAACCGATCTCGCCGAACGGGCGGGAGACCGTGATCCACGGATCGGGCTGCGGGCCGTCGCCGCGCTGCGGCGGCTGCTGGAGCAGCTCGAGGCCGTGCAAGTCAGGAGCGCGCGGGCCAAGGGGTGGTCCTGGCAGGAGATCGCCCACGAACTGGGCGTCAGCAGGCAGGCCGTGCACAAGAAGTACGGGAGGAACTGAGGATGTTCGAGAGGTTCACGAAGAGCGCGCGCGACGTGGTGGAGGGCGCTCTCGGGCACGCCGAGAAGGCCCGGGACGAGGCCGTCGCCGAGGAGCACCTGCTGCTCTCGCTGCTCGACGCGGAGGGCACCCGGGCCTCCGGGGTCCTTGCCGCGCTGGGCGTGGACCGGCGTCGCGGGGCACTTGAGGACGCGCTCGCGGAGTCCCGGCGCCGGGGCGGGGTCTCACGGGCCGACGCGGAGGCGCTGGCCGGGCTCGGCATCGACGTGGCCGCGATCGTCGCCCGCGTCGAGGACACGCACGGCGCCGGTGCGCTGGCCGCCGGACGCAGGTCCCGGCGGTGGCGGCCGGCCGGGCGCCCGCCCCTCACGCGGGGCGCGAAGACCGTACTGGAGCGCTCCCTGCGGTCCGCGCTGGCGCGCGGGGACCGCCACATCGGCGATGAGCACATGCTGCTGGCCCTCGCGACCGGTCCGGGCGTGGTGGCGGACGTGCTCACGGAGTTCGGGGCTTCGTGGGCCGACATCGAGCGCGTGCTCGGGGAGGAGGACGGGGGCCGGCGGGCCAGGGCGAGCTGACGGCACGTCGGCGCGAGCGGAATCCGGCTCCGCCCGACCGAAGGCGAGTGTCGGCGGTGAGCCATTCGGGCCGCGGGGCCAACCGCCCCGGGCCCGTCCTGGACCTCCGCCGGGCGCACGTGGTGCACAACCGCGAGGCGAGCCCGGCATCGACATCGTGCCGTGCCGTACTCGCCGCCCGGTCACGGCATCCTCGATGGTGCGCTGCGCTCTCCCGGGCAGCTCGGCGAGGAGGATCGGTCCCCGCCTCCGGCCCGGGTCGCTCCGGCCTGGCTGCCGGGCCAAGGGCGAGCGCATCGCCCCGGTCCCCGCGCCCTCGCGCCGTTGCCGGTCAGCCGCGGGGGAAGTACTCCCGCAGGTAGTCGTTGCCGAACGTGTCCGAGGGGTCCAGGCGGGCGGCGAGTGCGCGGAAGTCGTCGTAGCGCGGGTACAGCCCGGGCAGGTCGGCGGCCGGGACGGTGAAGAGCTTGCCCCAGTGCGGGCGGGCGGAGAACGGCCGCAGGGCCTGCTCGACGGCCTTCAGGGCGGACAGGACGGCGGCCGTGTCGGGGACCCAGGTGAAGTGGAAGGCGACGCTGTCGCGCCCGTAGGCCGGGCTCAGCCACAGTTCGTCGGCCGCGATGGCGCGGATCTCGCCGATTTGCACGGCGGGCGCGAAGTGCTCGCGCACCTCCCACAGGGCGTCGAACGCCGCCGCCGCGTCGGCGCGGTCCACGAAGTACTCGGACTGGATCTCCTCGCCGCTGCTGGGCGTGAACTCCATGCGGAAATGCGGCAGCCGCTCGTACCACGCGCCGACGTCGCCGTTCTGCGGCGTGCAGTGCTCGGCGGGCATGCCGGGGACGGGGTGCCGGGGGCCGTCGGCCAGGACGGCTCCGTGCCACTCGCGCGGCGCCGGGGCCGGCGGCGCGGCGGGGTCCTCGACGCGCTCCTTGAGCCACACCTGTTCCAGCACCGGGTCGTGCCAGCGGGTGAACGCCGAGACGCTGTAGCCGGCGGACATCACCTCGGCGAAGTTCCGGCCCAGTTCCTCGCGCGGCATGTCGTCGTAGACCCACTGGCGCGCGGAGAAGGCGGGGAGCAGGTCCAGCGTCAGGTGCGTCACGACGCCGAGTGCGCCGAGCGCGACGACGGAGCCCTCGAAGTCCGGGTCGCCCCGGCGGATCTCGACGTGCTCGCCGTCGGCGGTGACCAGGCCCAGCGCGCGGACGGCGCCGGCCAGGCAGGTGTTGGTGGTCCCGGAGCCGTGGGTGCCGGTGGCGCACGCGCCGGCCACGGAGATGTGCGGCAGCGAGCCCAGGTTGTGCAGGGCGAAACCGGCCCGGTCGATCGTCCCGGCGATCTCTCCGAAGCGCAGGCCCGAGCTCACGGTCGCGGTCCGCGCGGCGGTGTCGATGTCGACTGCGGCGGGCAGTGCGGCCGTGGAGACGTGGTCGCCCTCGGTGTCGGCGACGGTGCTGAAGGAGTGCCGGGTGCCCAGCGGCCTGATCCGCTCGGAGCGGGCCACGATCTCCTGCAGCGCGCCGACGGACTCCGGGGTGTGGAGCCGCCGTGCGTGGAAGGCGATGTTGCCGCCCCAGTTCCGTTCCGCGGACATCGTGGACGTTCCTTTCCGTCGTGCGGCGCCCGGCGTGCCGTGCGGCCGCCGGCCGAACCGCCCCACCAGGGGTGATCGGCGCCGATGAGGATCGTACGCCGCCCCCGCGCCGGCGGGTCGGGCGCCCGGCACCGGAGGCCGCGCGGGGCGGCCGGGGTGCCGGGCGGCGGGACCTGGGTCAGGCGACCGTGCCGGACTTCGCGATCTCGACGCGGGCGCTGGGGGTGCCGCTGCGCGAGCCGAGGGACTCGATCTTCTTGACGACGTCCATGCCCTCGACGACCTCGCCGAAGACGACGTGCTTGTTGTCCAGCCAGTCGGTGACGATGGTCGTGATGAAGAACTGCGAGCCGTTGGTGTCCCGGCCCGCGTTGGCCATCGACAGCTGGCCCGGCTTGGTGTGCTTGAGCTGGAAGTTCTCGTCGGCGAACTTGGCGCCGTAGATGCTCTTGCCACCGGTGCCGTTGCCGGCGGTGAAGTCGCCGCCCTGGAGCATGAAGTCCGGGATGACGCGGTGGAAGTGGGAGCCCTCGTAGCCGAAGCCGTTCTCGCCGGTGGCCAGCTCGCGGAAGTTCCGCGCGGTCTTGGGCACCACGTCGTCGAAGAGGGTGAAGACGATCCGTCCGGCGGGCTCGCCGTCGATCGTGATGTCGAAGTACACGTCGTTGTTGCTCATGCCGACATTTTCACATCCCCGGTCGCCGCCGCCGACCGCGCCCCGCGCGGGACACGCAGTTGACCAGCCGCGCGGCGGTGCGCATACCATCCGGGACATGCCGGAAACCGTGACCTTGCAGGGCGGACACGTCCGTCTGGAGCCGCTCACCCCGGACCACGCGGACGGGCTGCTGCGTGCCGCGCGGGAGTCCCGCGAGACCTATGGCTTCACCCTGGTGCCGGACGACCCGCCCGCGATGCGGCGGTACGTCGAGGAGGCGCTCGCGGAGCAGGTCACCGGCGCCGCGCTCCCGTTCGCGGTGGTCGACATCGCGCGCGGCGCCGTGGTCGGCTCGACGCGCTTCCTGGACCTCGACTACTGGTCCGCCGTCCCGGCCTGGCCCGCGGGCCGCACCACGCCGCGCCCGGCAGGGGCGCCCACGGTCGCCGAGATCGGCAGCACGTGGCTCTCCGCCTCGGCCCAGCGCACGCCCTGCAACACCGAGGCCAAGCTGCTGCTGCTCACCCACGCCTTCGAGACCTGGGGCGTGCTGCGCGTCACCTTGAAGACCGACGCCCGCAACGCCCGCTCGCGTGCCGCCATCGAGCGCATCGGCGGACGCTTCGAGGGCATCCGCCGCGCCCATGTGCGCGCGACCGACGGCACCGTCCGCGACAGCGCCTACTACTCCGTCCTCCAGGACGAGTGGCCGGACGTGCGGGCCGCGCTGCGGGGCCGCCTCCAGGGGTCCTGACGGCCGGGACCCCCGGGGCGGCGACGCCTGCGGGAGCTACGGGATCTCGACGCCCGCCTCGGCCGACAGGCGGTCGATCTCGGCGAGTTCGGCCGCGGTGAGGGGCTCCGCGTCCAGGGCCGCGAGGTTCTGGTCGAGCTGCGCGACGCTGCTTGCGCCGATGAGCACGGAGACCACCCGCGGGTCGCGCAGGACCCAGGTCAGGGCCAGCTGCGCGAGGGTCTGGCCGCGTTCGCCCGCGAGCTTGTTGAGGGCGTGGAGCAGGGTCAGCTTCTCGTCGGTGAGGGCGTCGCGCTTGAGGAAGTGGCCGAGGGCCATCCGGGAGTCCGCGGGGACGCCGTCGAGGTAGCGGTCCGTCAGCTGGCCCTGGGCGAGCGGCGAGTAGGCGATGAGAGCGGTCCCGGTCTCCCCGACGGCGTCGAGGACGCCCGCCTCGGGGCCGCGCTGCAGCATGCTGTAGGCGGCCTGGTGGATCAGCAGCGGGGTGCCGAGTCCGCGCAGGATCTCCGTGGCCCGGCGGTGGGCGTCCGCGGGGTAGTTGGAGATGCCCGCGTACAGCGCCTTGCCCTGGCGGACCGCGGTGTCCAGGGCGCCCATGGTCTCCTCCAGGGGCGTGTCCGGGTCGAAGCGGTGGGAGTAGAAGACGTCGACGTAGTCCAGGCCCATCCGGCCGAGGGACTGGTCCAGGGAGGCCAGCATGTACTTGCGGCTGCCCCACTCGCCGTACGGGCCGGGCCACATGTCGTACCCGGCCTTGCTGGCGATGAACAGCTCGTCGCGGTACGGGCGCAGGTCCTGGGCGAAGAGGGTGCCGAAGTTGGCCTCGGCCGAGCCGGCCGGCGGGCCGTAGTTGTTGGCGAGGTCGAGGTGGACGACCCCGCGGTCGACGGCGCGGCGCAGCACCGCGCGCTGGGTCTCCAGCGGCGAGGTGTCGCCGAAGTTGTGCCACAGGCCCAGGGACACGGCGGGGAGCAGGACCCCGCTGCGGCCGGTGCGGCGGTACTGCATGGAGGCGTAGCGGTCTTCGGCGGCGAGGTAGGGCACGCGGGGGCTCCCGGTCGAGGTGTGGGTACGGCGGTGCGCTGAGGTGTCGATGTAAGAAAATGTTCGGGATTGGGAGGCTACCCCTGGGGGTTCCGCGCTGTCACCCGGGTTCCCGGCCCTCCCGCGGGGTGGGAAGGGGGCGGGGGCGCCGCCGGGAATCGACGGGTGCGGGCATCGGTTGTCCCGCCGGGCACGACGACGTGCGCGGGCGCCATGACGCCTTCCTGGAGGGCGGGTTGGAACTCCCCTTGTCCTGCCTTATCCGGCATTGAGGGCCGTAAGCGGACATATGTATCCACAGTGCATGCGTAGGCAATAGGTACGTGATGGGTGTCACGCGGCGAACACGCTGCGGCGCCCCGCGGCGACCGAGCGTCGATTTATGCCCCCCATATTCACCACTCGTATACGGCCGTTCGCCCGGGGTCATCAATTCGCCTACACAGAGCGGACACATCTCACGTAACGTCACGGAATTCATTGATCGACTTGCCGGTCGGCAATTGCTGTGATTCAGGACCTTGCCGGGGCGCGATTGCGTCGTTTAGCTTCCAAGTCCCGCAGGCCGGATGCCGGCGGGAATTCTTCCGAGTGGAACGCCTAATCCTGCCGCCACTCGTAAGCCGGATGACAAGACCGCACGGCAGGAGCGGGGGACCCAGGTAAGTGCCGTTCCGTGTCACGGGACGGCTTGGGGTGAAGTCGCAGCGACGTGCCTTTGTTTGGCATGCCTCGATGCGGCCGGGCATCTCCAGCCCGAACCCGACAGCTCACCTCGTAGGCGTCGGAGAGGAATTCCCCATGCCCGCAAAGGGAAAGCACCGTCGTCAGCGGACCAACCGTTTCGTCCGCATCGGCGCATTCGCCGGCACCACGAGTGCCGCGATTGCCCTTCCGGTTGTCGGCGCCACCGGTGCCCACGCCGCTCCGGTGAGCGTCTGGGACAAGGTCGCCAGCTGCGAGAGCACCAACAACTGGTCCATCAACACCGGTAACGGTTTCTACGGCGGCCTCCAGTTCACCCAGAGCACCTGGGCCGGATTCGGCGGCACCAAGTACGCCGCCCGCGCGGACCTCGCGACCAAGGCCGAGCAGATCGCGGTCGCCGAGAAGGTCCTGGCCGTCCAGGGCCCGCAGGCCTGGCCGGTGTGCGGTCCCAAGGCCGGTCTGACCAAGGACATGGCCGACACCTCGGCCACCCCCGAGAGCGTCGCCGGCACCACGGCCCCCAAGCCCGCCACCCCTGCGAAGGACACGACGGCCGGCAAGCCCGCCGGCTCCACCTCCAAGCCGGGCACCGGCGGCAGCTACACGGTCGTCGGCGGCGACACCCTCTCCTCCATCGCGGACGCCCAGGACGTGACCGGCGGCTGGCACGAGCTGTACGCCGCAAACCGGTCCGTCATCGGTGGCGACCCCAACCTGATCCGCCCGGGCCAGGTCCTGGCGCTGAGCGGCACGGTCAAGGTCGCCCTCCCGGACAAGCCCGCGAGCACGCCCGCGCCGGCCAAGCCCTCCACCTCGTCCGCCTCCGGCTACACGGCCCCGCTGGACCACGTCACGCTGGGCACCCCGTACCACCAGGCCGGTTCCATGTGGTCGAAGGGCTACCACACCGGTGTCGACTTCATCGCCTCCACCGGCACCAAGGTGAAGGCGATCGCTTCCGGCACCGTGGTCTCCGCGGGCTGGGGCGGCTCGTACGGCAACCAGGTCGTCATCAAGCACGCGGACGGCAAGTACTCGCAGTACGCCCACATGTCCTCGCTGTCGGTCTCGGCCGGCCAGACCGTCTCCGAGGGCCAGCAGCTGGGCCTGTCGGGCGCCACCGGCAACGTCACCGGCCCGCACCTGCACTTCGAGGTGCGCACCACCGCGTCGTTCGGTTCCGACATCGACCCGCTCGCCTACCTGCGCGCGCACGGCGTCAGCGTCTGAACAACCTGACTGCCCGTCATCCGGCGGTAGTACGTGCCCTGTTCCCCGTACCGCGGGGGCAGGGCACGTGCCGTTGGCGAGTGACCGAAAACGGATCGAATATTTCCATTTCTGGTTTCCTCCCGATCGAACGATCAGTAGCCTCTGAGCCACGCGGCCGTCCCCACGGACCCGTGCCCTGATCCCGACGAGCTGGAGCCGTTGATGGAGCGTCCCGCCTGGGCCCCCCATGGCATCGACCTGTCCGTCCCGAGCGTGTCGCGCATCTACGACTACTACCTGGGCGGATCGCACAACTTCGAGGTCGACCGGGAGGCGGGGCGCCGGGCCATCGAGGCCTTCCCGGGCCTGCCCAAGATCATGCAGGCCAACCGGGCCCTCATGCGCAGGGCCGTGCGCTTCGCGGTGGACGAGGGCATCACCCAGTTCCTCGACATCGGCTCCGGCATCCCCACCTTCGGCAACGTCCACGAGGTCGCCCAGGCCGCGGACCCGGCCGCCCGCGTCGTCTACGTCGACCACGACCCCGTCGCGGTCGCCCACAGCCGCGCCGTGCTCGACGGGCACGGGAACGCCGCGATCGTTGCCGCCGACCTGCGGTCCCCGCGCGACATCCTCGACAGCGAGGAGACCCGCCGGCTGCTGGACCTCGACCGCCCCGTGGCGCTGCTGCTGGTGGCCGTCCTGCACTTCGTCGAGGACGCCGACGACCCCGCCAAGGCCGTCGCCGAACTGCGCGACGCGCTCGCGCCCGGCAGCCTGCTCGTCCTCACCCACGCCTCGGTGGAGGGCGGCCCGCGCCGGCCGGAGGAGGGCGAGCGGGTCGAGAGCGTCTACCGCAGCGCCAGTTCGCCGCTGATCATGCGCTCGCGGGCCGCGGTGGAGGCGTTTTTCGACGGCTTCGAACTCGTCGAACCCGGACTGGTCTCGCCGCCGCTGTGGCGGCCGGACGGCTCGGACGACGACGAACCCGACCCGGTGGTCTTCAGCGGGTTCGCGGGCGTCGGCCGCAAGGTGTGACCGTGGCCACGGAACCCGACCCGGAGCCGGAGCCCGAGCCCGAACCCGCCGACGGCCTGCGGCGCTTCGCGATCATCTGGAGCCGGGCGATCTACCCGGCGACCGCCACCTCCATGACCCGCGGCGAGTTCGAGGAGTACCTGCTCCCGCTCGCCGCGCGGCTGGAGGCGGCCCTGCACGCCCGGCCCTTCGACCCGCGCGCCGCCGCGGAGATCGGCTCGGCGCTGGTGGCCGCGCACTGCACGGACCCCGAGGCGCTGCCCCGCATTCTCGGCGTCGTGGACGCCTATCTGCTGCTGTACTCGCCGCTGGACCCGGCCCTGCCCGCCGACGAGGGCCGTACCCGCTCCGCCCGGCTGCAGCACTGGATCGCCTACGGCTACACGGGCGCGCTGCGCGAACGGACCAGGACGGAGCAGGAGGCCCTGTCCCGGGCCGCGCTCGCCGCCCGCACCGCCGTCGAACAGGCCCTGCACGAGAGCGAGGTGCGCTTCCGCGCCATCTTCCAGGGCGCCTCCATAGGCATCGGCATCGCCGACATGGAGGGCCGCATCCTCGACGTCAACGACGCCCTGACCGCCATGTTCGGCGGCCTGGAACGCCGCATCCTCAGCCGGAACGTCTACGACTGGGTGCACGCCGAGGACGCCCCCGAGGTCTGGGAGATGCAGCGCCAGCTCAACCGGGGCGAACGCGACCGCTACAGCGTCGAGAAGGCGTACTACCGCCCCGACGGCACCGCCCTGTGGACCAACCTGACGGTCTCCCTGCTCCGCGACCCCGCAGGAGTCCCGCAGTACATGCTCGCGCTGATGGAGGACATCACCGAGGAGCGCCTGCTCAGCGAGCGGCTGCGGTACGAGGCCACGCACGACGCCCTCACCGGGCTGGCCAACCGGAACCTGTTCTTCGAGCGTCTGGAACAGGTGCTCGGCGGCGCCGAGGGCTCCCGCGTCGGGGTCTGCTACCTCGACCTCGACGGCTTCAAGGACGTCAACGACAGCCTCGGCCACGCGGTCGGCGACCGGCTGCTGGTGGCCGTCGCCGAACGGCTGAAGGCCTGCGTCACCTCGCCGGACCAGCTCGTCGCCCGGATCGGCGGCGACGAGTTCGCCGCGCTCGTCGTCAACCCGGCCAGCCGCGCGGACGTCACCGGCCTCGCCGACCTCGTCCTGGCCGCGCTCGCCGACCCCATCCGCGTCGACGACCGCGAACTCTCCGTGCGGTGCAGCATCGGCATCGTGGAGGGCCAGGCCGGCAGCCTCGGCCCGGCCGAGGTGCTGCGCAGCGCCGACATCACCATGTACCGCGCCAAGGCCGCCGGAGGGAACCGCTTCGAGCTCGCCGACCCCGACTCCGACGCCCGCGCCATCACCCGGCACGGGCTCACCAACCAGCTGCCCGTCGCCCTGGAGCGCGGTGAGTTCTTCATCGAGTACCAGCCGCTGGTCCGGCTCTCCGACGGCAGCGTGCGCGGCGCGGAGGCGCTGGTGCGCTGGTGCCACCCGGTGCACGGGGTGCTCGGCCCCGACCGGTTCATCGCGCTGGCGGAGAGCACCGGGCTGATCGTGCCGCTCGGCCACTGGGTGCTCCAGCAGGCCGCCTGGCAGGCCAGGGACTGGCAGTTCCCGCGCAGCGACGGCCACCCGCTGCGGATCAACGTCAACCTCTCCCCGGCGCAACTGGGGCATCACGGCCTGGTCCCGGAGACACTCGCCGTCATCAAGGACGCCGGTCTGGAACCGACCGCGCTGTGCCTGGAGGTCACCGAGAGCGCCTTCATCGGCGCCGACGAGGAACTGCTGCGCCCGCTGCGGGAGTTCGCCGACCTGGGCATGGCCATCGCGCTGGACGACTTCGGCACCGGCTACTCCAACCTGGCGTCGCTGCGCCGGCTGCCGATCACCACGCTGAAGCTGGACCGCTCGTTCACACGCGGCATGCAGCAGCACCCGGCGGACCCGGTCGACGTGAAGATCGTGGAGGTCGTCGTCGACCTCGCCCACACGCTCGGCCTGTCGGTCACCGTCGAGGGCGTCGAGACCGGCACCCAGGCGGAGTACCTGCGGGCCCTGGGCTGCGACACCGCCCAGGGCTGGTACTACGCCCGGCCCGGCCCGCCGGAACGGCTTCACTCGCTCTCGCTCGTGGACGCGACGGCCTGAGCGGCCGGGCCCGTGTGACGTCGACCTGCTTGTTCGCGGGGGGTGTCGACGCTGCCCACAGGGTCGGGCCGGCGCCCGGCCGGGCCCGCGGGACAGCGACCGTGCCGAAGCTGTCGCAACCCGCGCCGGAACGCCGCGGGTTCGCTCCTATGCGTCCAACCCGCCGAGAAAATCGTGCAGGAGGCCCGTGAAGACCTCGGGCCGTTCAAGGTTGGGCAGATGCCCGGCACCCTCCACGACCGCCAGCCGCGAGCCGGTCACGGCGCGGTGCATGGCCTCGGCCTCGGCGACGGGGGTGAAGGTGTCGTCCCGGCCGACCACGATCAGGGTGGGCACGCGGACGGCGGCGAGCACGGGGCCGTAGTCCGGGCGCCGGGCGCGCCCGCGCAGCGCGGCGGCGGCGCCCTCGGGCGGGGTGCCGCGCATCATCCGCAGCACATGGGCGGCCACGTCGGGCAGCTCGGTGACGTTGTACGGCGCGATCATCCGGTCCAGCACCTCGTCGGCGTACCCCGCCATGCCCTCGTCGAGCAGACGATCGGCCGCCGCCTCTCGGGCCTTCCTGCCGTCCTCGGTGTCGGCGCCGGGGAAGGTGGCGGTGAGGACGAGCGCGGCGACGCGCTCGGGGAAGGCGCGCTGGAACTCCATCACGATCTGGCCGCCCATCGACAGCCCGCCGAGCACCACCCGGGCCAGGCCCAGATGGTCCAGCAGGGCGGCGAGGTCCCGCGCGAAGGTGCTGAGCGGTGTGATCCCCGGGACCACCTCGCTCGCCCCGTAGCCGCGCAGATCGGGGGCGATCACGCGGCGCCCGGTGCCGGCCACCGCCGCCACTTGGGGCGCCCACAGGGAGCGGTCGAAGGGGTGGCCGTGGACGAGCAGCAGCGGGACGGGAGGAGCGCCCCCGGCGCTCCCGCCGCTGCCTCCGTCCCCGTCCCCGCCCTTGTCGTCGTCGTACGCGACGGTGATGCCGTTGACGTGCGCGGTCGCCACGGGCCTTCCCCTTTTCTGCCGGATTCCCCAAATGCCCCACGATGTGGGGGCGTTGGTCGTGATGCTAGGTGCCCTCTCCGGCTCGGTGCAATAAGATCTTTGCTCTCGGTGCAATCCGATCCGCGCTCTGGAGGGGACATGCCGACGGAGGACTACCGCGCGGTCGCGGACGCCGTGGCGGCCGACATCGCCGCGGGACGGCTGCGCCCCGGGGACCGGCTCGCGCCGCAGCGCGTCTTCGCGCGGCAGCGCGGCATCGCCAACTCCACGGCCATCCGCGTCTATGCCGAACTCGCCCGCCGTGGCCTGGCCGTCGGCGAGGTGGGCCGCGGCACCTTCGTCCGCGCCGCCGCGCCCGCGGCCGGCCCCGCGCTCGCCGAACCCGCACGGCAGCGCGTCGACCTGGAGCTCAACTACCCCGTCACGGACGGCCAGCCGGAACTGCTGGCCGCCGGACTCGCCCCGCTGCTGCGCCCGGACGTGCTCGGCGCCGCCCTGCGCCCCCTCACCGCCGACGGCACCCCCGCGGCGCGCGAGGCGTTCGCCGCGCTGCTGTCCGGCCCGGCGTGGCGCCCGGACTCGCGCCGGCTGCTCTTCGCCGGCAACGGCCGCCAGGCCATCGCCGCCGCCGTCGCCGCCCTCGTCCCGCCGGGCGGCCGGCTCGGCGTCGAGCCGCTGACGTACCCCGTGATCGCCTCGGTCGCGGCACGCCTGGGGGTGAGCCCGGTCCCCGTCCCGTGCGACGAGGACGGCATCCGTCCCGACGCGCTTGCCGCACTGCACGCCGGTGCCCCGCTGCACGCCCTCTACCTGCAACCCACCCTGCAGAACCCGCTCGGCGTCACCATGTCCGGCGCCCGCCGTGCCGAACTCGCCGACACCCTCGGTCAGCTGGGCCTGCACGCGGTGGAGGACACCGTGTGGACCTTCCTGCGGCCGGACGCGCCGGCCCCGCTCGCCGCGTTCGCGCCCGATCGCGTGATCCTCGTCGACAGCCTCTCCAAGCGGCTCGCCCCCGGGCTCACCGCGGGCTTCGCCCTCGTCCCCGAGCCGCTCGCCGCGCCGGTGGCCGCCGCCCTGCGCTCCGCCGGCAGCCTTGCCACGGGCTTCGCCCTGGAGGCCGCCACCCGGTGGGCCGCCGACGGGACGCTGGACGCCGTGGCGGCCGCCAAGCGGCGCGACGCAGCCCTCCGCGGGGAGTTGGCGGCCGAGCGGCTGGCCGGCTTCGCCGTGTCCGGGGACCCGCACGCCTACTTCCGCTGGTGGCGGTTGCCCGGCCGGTGGCGGGCCGACACCTTCGTCGCCGCGGCGGCCCGGCACGGCATCGCCGTCACCCCGGCCGCCGCCTTCGCCGCGGGGCGGGGGAGTGCCCCGCACGCCGTGCGGATCGGCCTCGCCTCGCCGTCCCCGCAGGTCCTCGGGGCTGCGCTGGACACGCTCGCGGTGATCGCCAAGGGGGCACCGGAGGACAATTCCGCCGAGTGAGCGCAAGCGGTTCGGAATCCTAGCGAGTCCGTCGCACGTGCCAATGGAAAATGCCGTAACTCACCTGATTCGCGTACGGCTTGAGTAACGTTCCGTGCTGTTCCGTATACCAGACGTGGCGGCGAAGGGGTGCGCGTGCCCGGCATCGACGAATGCCTTTCCGAGGCGTTGGCCATACCCGGTGTGCTCGGGGCGAGCGTGGTCGACTGGAGCAGCGGCCTGATCCTCGGGGCGGTCGGGCAGGAACCGGGACACGGCCACGAGGCCGCGGCCGCGGACACCACGGAGGCGGCCCGGGCGGTCGTGGAGGGGGCCACCTTCACGGCCAAGGAGCCGGGGCGCATCCCGGTGGAGGACATCATCATCACCGCGCCGGGGAGCTACCACCTGATCCGCTTCCTGGACACGTCCTTCGACAGCGACGTCCTCCTGTACATCTGGCTGGACCGGGCGATCGCCAACCTGGCCGTCGCCCGGATCGGGCTCCAGTCCATAGCCGACCGGCTGGTGCTCGTATGACCGGGGCCGAGGCCGCGCGGCCTCCGCTCGCGCTGCGTTCCCTGCCCCGCCGTACGCCGTCCCGGGGCGTCCAGGCGCCCGCCACCGCTCCCGCCCCCGTCGCCGGCGGCCCCGGCCGGTTCGGGGCGTACGCCTTCGGCGCGGCGCTCGCCCGGCTCGCCGACGCGGGAGCCAGCGGGGCGCTGTACGGGTCGGCGGGCGCGGTCTACCTGCGCGACGGCGCCGTCGTGCACGCCGAGAGCCCCTGCGCCCCCGACCTGGGCGTACGGCTGATGGCCTGCGGTCGCCTGACGCCCGACCAGTGGCGTGAGGCGGTCACCGGCGCGGACGTCGGCCGCGGCGTGGGCCGGCACCTGGTGGACACCGGCCGGGTGGCCCGCGGAGAACTCGAACTGTGCCATCTGCTGGCGCTGTTCGACGCCGCGTACTTCACCCTGCTGCCCGACTCGGAGCCCGACCGGTTCCAGCCGGGCGCCACCTCGCGGCTCGGACCGATCTCCCGGCCGGTCCCGGCGCAGCGGATCGCCCGGGAGGCGCAGCGCAGGCGCACCCAGCTGGAACGCGCCTGGCCGTGGGACGACACCGACGCGGGCCCCGTCGTCCCGCGCCCCGGCGAGGAGTTCCGCGGCGGACGGGCCCGCGCCCCCACCCGGGGCCAGCTGGCCGTGCTCGCGGCGGCCGACGGCCGCCGCACCCCCGTCCAGATCGCGTGGCACCTGGGCCGCTCCGCCTTCGCCACGCTGCTGGACGTCCGGCGGCTGGCCGCCGGGGGCCGGATCGCCACCGCGGCCCGGGCCGAGCCGTCCCCACCCGCCCCGCCCCTGGTGGCCGGCGGGCCGCAGCCCGCGGCGCCGGCGTCCACCGATCCCACCGTCGCCCTCTTGCTCCGACTACGTGCCGCCCTGGAGGCCCGCCTGTGAGCGCCCTGCCGACCCGCCCGGCACCCGCCGACCGACCGTGGAGGAAGGCTCTGCGGCAGCTCGCCGGAAGGAGACAGCTCGTGGCACTCGAAGCCGATGTGCTGGCCGAACTCCGGAGTCTGCGCACGAGGGTGCCGCATCTGACGGGCGGTCTCGTCGCCAGCGCCGACGGCCTGGTCGTGGCGCACGACCTCAGCGGGCCGGAACCGGAGGGCGTCGCAGCTCTCACCGCGGCGGCGCTGGGCGTGGCGGCGCGCATCACGGAGGCGACGGAGCGGGGGGCCTTCCGGGAGCTGATCGTCCGCGGGGACAGCGGATATGTCGCGGCGTACGCGGCGGGCAGCGCGATGGCCCTCGCCCTGGTCGCGGGCCCCGGCTCCAACGTGGGCCGGCTGCACCTGGAGGCCCGCCGATCCAGTCGACGGATCGAGGATCTCGTCGACCTCGCGCTCCAACGTCAGGAGCGGAAATGACCGTACGACCGTCTTCACCAGCCGACAAGCCGTCGGGCACCGGACGCGGCCGCGCCGCCACGGGTCCCAGGCATTCATCACGCAACAGAACTCAACGACAAGGAAGCGAGACCGTCATGGCCAACACCGAGACCGCGCTGAAGGATGTAATGACGTCGATCGAGGGCGTCCTGGGCGTCGCTCTCGTGGACTACGGCAGCGGCATGGCCCTGGGCACCCTCGGTGGTTCCAAGGACCTCGACCTGACCGTCGCGGCCGCCGGCAACACCGACGTCGTCCGCGCCAAGATGCGCACGATGGAGATGCTCAACCTCAAGGAGCACATCGAGGACATCCTGATCACCCTCAACACCCAGACCCACATGATCCGGCTGCTGACCGGGCGTTCGGGCAAGGGCCTCTTCCTCTACGTCGCGCTGGACAAGGACCGCGCGAACCTGGCGATGGCCCGCCACCAGCTCAAGCGCATCGAGTCCGACCTGGAGATCTGACCCTGCCCGACCCGAGCACCCGCGGCCGGTGACGGCCCGGCACACCAGGCGACGCCGCCGTGTGCCGGGCCGGTCCCGTGCGGAGGGGGATCAGCCGTTCGCCGGGGCGGAGCCGGTGGGAGCGGCCGAGTGCGAGCCGTGCCCCGCGTGGTGCTGGCCCTCCTCGACGGTGCCGCCGAGCTCCTTGCGGACCGGTTCCAGGGCGTCGGGGTCGGCCTCGACCACCCAGCGCTCGCCCACCAGGTACGAACCGCCGTACGGCTGCGCCTCCTCCAGCCAGGACTTCTGCCCCGCGGCACTGGCGAAGGTGACCATCACGTACGCCCCGCGCGGCGTCGTGCACGCCCCTTGGCGCAGTTCGTCGACGTCGGTCTGCACCTGCGGGGTGCAGCCGATCGCCCGGCCGATCCGTTCCAGTGCCACCGGGCCGTCCGGCGTCCCGGAGTCCTGGCCGCCACAGGCCGTCCCGAGCAGCGCCACCGCCACGGCGGCGGCCGCCCGCGGACCCCACGTACGGATCACGGACACCCGCATCACCCTTCCCCAGCGTCCACACCGGCCGCACCGATCGCACAGCCGCCCACGCGCACCGCGCGCCCGCAGACGGTATCCCGGACCTCGTGGAACCCGTACGGCCTTGCGAAAGCCGTGTCCGTCCGGCAGGCGATATGACAAAATCCGCCGCCGGCCTCCGGGGAGGCCGGCGACCCGTGACGCGGGCACCTCCGATCGGGCATACTCCATCGCGCCGAAGCCGCAGGTCGGACCATGCCGTGACCCGGCGGGAGACCATGGGCGGAGGGTACGTATACCGGTAGCGCCGCCACATCCTGGGCGGACGCCGCCGCCGCGCCCGACAGGGAGGAGAGCGCCGCCATGACCCACGACGGCCCCCAGCCGGTGGAACGCCAACTGCCCACCGAGGAGGCCCGCGACCTGCTCACGCTCGTGCGAGAGCTGGCCCAGCGGGAGATCAAGCCCAAGGCGGCCGGGGAAGAGGACGCGGGCATCTTCCCGCGCGACACCTTCCGCCTGATCGGCGAGGCCGGCCTGCTCGGCCTGCCCTATCCGGAGGAGTACGGCGGCGGAGGCCAGCCGTACGAGGTGTACCTCCAGGTGCTGGAGGAACTGGCCGCCGCCCGGCTCACGGTCGGCCTCGGCGTCAGCGTGCACACCCTGGCCTGCCACGCGGTCGCCCACTTCGGCGCCAAGGAGCAGCGCACCGAGTACCTGCCCGCGATGCTGGAGGGCTCGCTGCTGGGCGCCTACGGCCTGTCCGAGCCGGCGTCCGGCTCGGACGCCGCCTCCCTGCGCACCCGGGCCACCCGGGTGGACGAGGGCTGGCGCATCGACGGCACGAAGGCGTGGATCACCCACGGCGGCGTCGCCGACTTCTACACCGTGCTCGCCCGCAGCGGCGCCGAGGGCCCGCGCGGCATCACCGCCTACCTCGTCCCGGGGGACGCCGAGGGACTGTCGGCGGCGCCGCCGGAGAAGAAGATGGGCATGAAGGGCTCGCCCACGGCCCAGCTGCACCTCGACGGGGTCACCGTGCCCGACGCCCGCCGGATCGGCGAGGAGGGCCAGGGCTTCACGATCGCGCTGTCCGCCCTCGACTCCGGGCGCCTCGGCATCGCCGCGTGCGCGATCGGCGTCGCCCAGGCGGCCCTCGACGAGGCGCTCGCCTACGGCATGACCCGGCGGCAGTTCGGCCGGCCCGTGGTTGACTTCCAGGGCCTGCGCTTCATGCTCGCCGACATGGCGACCCGGATCGAGGCCGGCCGGGCCCTGTACCTCGCGGCCGCCCGGCTGCGCGACGCCGGCCGGCCGTTCTCCCGGCAGGCCGCCATGGCCAAGCTGTTCTGCACCGACGCCGCGATGCAGGTGACCACGGACGCGGTCCAGCTGCTCGGCGGCTACGGCTACACCGCCGACTTCCCCGTCGAGCGGTACATGCGCGAGGCCAAGGTCCTGCAGATCGTCGAGGGCACCAACCAGATCCAGCGGATGGTCATCGCCCGCAGCCTCGCCGGACCGGAGAGCAAGGCCCCGTAGCCGTACGCCCGCGCCCGGGCCCGTGACGCCCCGGTGCCGCGCCGTCCGTGAGGATCGGCGCGGCACCGCGGCCGCGCGAGCTCAGGCGGCGTGCTGGAACCGCAACCGGATCGGCTGCGAGCCGGGGCCCCCGACGTGCGAGAAGGGCTGCATACGCCAGTCGAGGCCGTCCGGCAGCGTGAGCAGCTGCCCCCAGTCCTGGTCCTCGGCGGAGTCCTCCCCGTCGGCCGGGGTCGCGTCCGCGGCGGGCCGGCCCGAGCCGGGGCAGACCGTCAGCCCGAAGGGATTCCACGGCGACGAGCACAGCGCGTGCTCCGGCAGCACGTCCTCGTCGGCGAGCAGCGCGATCGGGCGGGCGCAGTCGGGGCAGTGCAGACGGAAGATCTCGTACGCCTCGTCGTCGAAGGCGTCGAAGGCGTCATCGGTGGAGTCCGGAACGGAGTCGGCGTCGGAGTCCGCGTCGTCCGCCGTCAGGAGCGCGAGCACCTGGGTGCGTTCGTGCTCCTCCCCGAGCGCGGCTGTCGTGCCTTCGCCGCGGCTGTGTCGCGCGTGGGTACGCATGGGTGCATCTCCCCCTCAGAAGAACGCCCATCAGTGGGGCCGGCCAGGGCTCTCGGCCACGGCCATAGCGAGCATTTCCCGCCACCCGGGTGCGGTAATCACCGTCACTGCCACGACCGTTGACATCGGGTGTGGCCTTCGTCACACGATGCCGCCGAAGGGACTTCCGTGCCCACCGCGACGCTGCCGTGCGCCCGCCGTGCGCCCTCCCCGCGGTCGCCGCGCGCTCAGCCGGCGTCCGGACCTGTGGTGTCGCGGGGCGGGGCGGTGCTCTTCCTGACGACCAGTCGGACACCGAGCTCCACGCGCATGGTGCCGAGATCCCCCGCGTCCCCGGAGTGGGCCATCCGCAGCAGCATCTGCGTGGCCTCCTCGGCCATTTCGAGCAGCGGCTGATTGACGGTGGTGAGCGCCGGGCTCGCCCACTGCGCCAGCGGGATGTCGTCGTACCCGACGACGGACAGGTCGCGCGGCACCTGAAGTCCCTTGACCCGCGCGGCCTCCAGGACACCGAGCGCCTGCAGGTCGCTGCCCGCGAAGATCGCGGTCGGCGGCTCGGGCCGCTCCAGCAGCTCGATCGCGCCGTCGTGGCCGCCCTGCACATGGAAGTCCCCGTACCGGATGAGATCGGGGTCCACCGCGAGCCCGGCCATACCCATCGCCGAGCGGAAGCCGTCGAGCCGGGCGAGCGAGCAGAGCATGTCGTCCGGGCCGGTGATGATCCCGATGCGGCGGTGGCCGAGCTCGATGAGGTGCCGGGTGGCGGCCACCCCGCCGGCCCAGTTGGCCGAGCCCACCGAGGGCACGTCGGGCTCGGGGTCGCCGGCCGGATCGATGATCACGAAGTTGATGGCCCGCGAGCGCAGTTTGCGCTTCAGGTCGTCCGGGAGCGTGGAGAACACCAGGACGACGCCGAGCGGCCGGCGCCGCAGCACCCCCTCGATCCACTCCGGGCCGGGGGCGTGCCGAGTGCCGCTCTCGGTGAGCACCACGCTCATGTTGCGGCTCTTGGCGACGTTCTCCACGCCGCGGATCAGCTCCATGGCCCAGATGCTCTCGAGTTCGTGGAAGACGATCTCGATCAGCCGGGACTCGGGCTGGGTGGGCGCCGGGCGCTGGTAGCCGTTGGCTTCCAGCAGCCGTTCGACCTTGCTCCGGGTCGGCGCGGCGACGTCGGGACGGCCGTTGAGGACTTTCGAAACTGTCGAAAGTGACACGCCGGCTTTCGAAGCCACGTCGGCCAGGGTGATCCGGCCGCCCTCGATCTCATCTTCATGCATGGCGCACAGGATAGAGCACCCCGCTCGCCGCTGTTCGATAACGGTTTGGTCCCGGGGATTCCACCCTGTTGACCCCGGGCTGAGGGAAGCCTACGGTCCGTCGTCAGGCGAATTTCGGCAAAGTAGCCGAAACTTTCGAGAGGTCGAAGATGAAGAAGCGTGCGTGGTTCCCCCGTGCCGTCGCCGGTGGTGCGGCACTGGCACTGGGCCTGACCCTGACGGCCTGCGGCGGTGGCGACTCCTCCGCCGGCGGCGGTTCCGGGACGATTCACGTCCTGGTGTACGGCGACTCCGCCAACAAGGTGGAGAAGCAGATCGTGGCCGAGTTCAACAAGACCTCCAAGGTCAAGGCGGTCCTCGACACCATCCCCGGTGCGGACTACCAGCAGAAGCTGCAGACGATCATCAACACCAAGCAGGCTCCCGACGTCTTCTTCAACTGGGGCGGCGGCAGCATCCAGCCCTTCGTCAAGGCGGGCCTGCTCCTGCCGCTCGACGACTTCATCGCCAAGGACCCCGGCCTGAAGGACAACTTCCTGTCCTCCGTGTTCAACACCGCGGTGATCGACGGGAAGGCCTACGGCGTCCCGATGCGCGGCACCCAGCCCGTCCTGATGTTCAACAACAAGAAGGTCCTCGCGGACGCGGGCGTCCAGCCCCCGCAGACCTGGGACGAGCTCGTCGACGCGGTCAAGAAGCTCAAGGCCAAGGGCGTCACCCCGATCGCCCTCGGCGGCGGCGACCAGTGGCCCACCCTGATGTGGTTCGAGTACCTCTACGACCGCATAGCCGGCCCGGAGCTGTTCACCAAGGCGCTGTCCGGCGACAAGAGCGCCTGGGAGAGCGAGGACAGCAAGAAGGCGCTGGACATGATCAAGCAGCTCATCGACGCCGGCGCCTTCGGCACCAACTACGACTCGGTGAAGTTCACCGACGGCGGGTCGCCCGCCCTGCTGGCCGCCGGCAAGGCCGGCTTCGAGCTCATGGGCTCCTGGGAGTACTCCACGCAGCAGGACGCCAACCCGGACTTCGCGAAGAACGACCTCGGCTACACCTCCTTCCCGACCGTCACCGGCGGCAAGGGCGACAGCGCGGACATCGTCGGCAACACCAACAACTTCTACTCGGTGCTGAAGAAGACCGAGCACCCGGACGCGGTCGCCGAGTTCCTCAAGCTCATGTACTCCGACGACTTCGTGAAGCAGCAGCTGGCCATCGGCAACCTGCCGACCACCACGAACACCACCAAGTTCCTCGACACGGCCGACAACCCGGACTACCTGAAGTACCAGTTCGACCTGGTCGACAAGGCCCCGTCCTTCCAGCTGTCGTGGGACCAGGCCTACCCGCCCTCGGCCATCACCCCGATCCACCAGGCCGTCCAGCAGTTCTTCAACGGGCAGATGGACGCGGCGGCCTTCATCAAGGCCATGCAGGCCCTGCCCACGGCCTGAGAGCGACGACCCCCATGGTTTCCCTCGCCGCCACCGTGACGGGCAAGCGACAGACCCAGCGCCCGGCCGGCCGCACCGTCGGCCGGCCGGGCCTGGCCTGGGCGCTCCCCGCCACCGTTTTCTTCGCCCTGTTCGCCCTCGTTCCGCTGGTGATGGTCGCGGTGCTGTCCTTCACCGCGTGGAACGGCCTCGGCTCGCCGGAGTACGCCGGCTTCGGCAACTGGGTCCGGCTCTTCCAGGACCCCGTGATGATCAAGAGCCTCTGGCTGAGCGTCCTGCTCACCGTGCTCGGCGTCGTCGTCCAGACCCCGCTGAGCATCCTGCTCGGCGTGTGGGCGGCCGGCCCCGAACGCAACCGGGCCGTGCTGTCCGCGATCTTCTTCGTGCCGCTGCTGCTCTCCGCGACCGCCGTGTCCGTGCTGTGGCGCGCGCTGCTCGACCCCAACTTCGGCGTCCCCTCGCAGGCGCGCTGGCTGTTCGGCGACGGCAACCTCTTCGGCACGCAGACCGCCGCCATCGGGGTGCTGGTGTTCGTCAGTACGTGGCAGTTCACCCCGTTCCACGCGCTGATCTACCAGGGCGCCACCCGGGCCATTCCGCAGGTGCTCTACCAGGCCGCGGAGATCGACGGGGCGGGCACCGTACGGCAGTTCTTCCACATCACGCTGCCGCAGCTGCGCAACTCGATCATCACCTCGGTGATCCTCATGGTCGTCGGCGGTCTCACCACCTTCGACACCGTGCTGATCCTCACTCAGGGCGGCCCCGGTACCGACACCACCATCAGCGCCTACTACATGTACGACAAGGCCTTCAAGGGCTTCGACTTCGGCGCGGGCGCCGCCATCGCGCTGATGCTCGTCGTCGTCGCGACCGTGATCTCGCTGGTCGTGGTCAAGGTCTCCGGCTACGACAAGATGGCCGGCACCAAGGAAGGGCTCTGATGAGGCGCCGCCCCAACTACCTGGCGGGCCTCGGCGCCCTGCTGTGGCTCGCGCTGGTCGGCCTGCCGCTGTACGTGATGCTCGGCGCGACCGTGCAGTCGCGCTCGGCGTACAGCGCGAACGGCCCGCTGTCCTTCCCGAAGTCCTTCACCCTGGACAACTACCTCCAGGACTTCAGCAACGGCTTCGGGCAGTACTTCCTGAACACCGTGGTCGTCACCGCCAGCGTCGTCGCCATCGTCGTGCTGCTCGTGCCGCCGCTGGCGTTCACGATCGTCCGCAACCGGGGACGCGGCACCTCCGGGGTGTTCCGGCTCTTCCTGCTCGGGCTGGCCATCCCCGCCCAGGCGGTGATCGTCCCGATGTTCTACGTGATCAGCAAGGCCGGGCTCTACGACAACCTTGTCGGCGTCATCCTGCCGACGGCGGCCTTCTGCCTGCCCGTCTGCACGCTGATCCTCACCGGCACCATGCGCGACATCACCACCGAACTCTTCGAGGCCATGGCCGTGGACGGCGCCTCCGTGAGCCGCACCTTCTTCCAGCTGGTGGTGCCGCTGTCCAAGAGCGGGCTGTCGACGATCGTCGTCTTCTCCGCGCTCCAGGCATGGAACGGCTTCCTCTTCCCCCTGGTGCTCACCCAGTCGGACGAGACCAAGGTGATCACGCTGGGCCTGTACAACTTCCGGACCCAGTACGGCATCAACATCCCCGGCCTGCTGGCCGCCGTGGTGCTGTCGACCATTCCCGTCCTGCTCGTCTACCTGTTCGCCCGCCGTGCCCTCGTCCAGGGGCTGATGGGTGTCGGAGGAAAGTGAACGACAACGTGACCGCCGACTCCCGCGTCGAGGCGCTCATCCGCGAGATGACCCTGGACGAGAAGATCGCCCAGCTGTACGGCGTCTGGGTCGGCGCATCCAACGAGGGCGCCGAAGTCGCCCCGCACCAGCACGACATGGACCAGCCCCCGAGCCTCGACGACCTCCTGCCGACCGGGCTCGGCCAGCTCACCCGGCCCTTCGGCACCGCCCCCGTGGACCCCGCACTCGGCGCGCTGTCCCTGATGCGCACCCAGGAGCGGATCGCCGCCGCGAACCGCTTCGGCATCCCCGCCATGGCGCACGAGGAGTGCCTCGCCGGCTTCGCCGCCTGGGGCGCCACCACCTATCCCGTACCGCTCTCCTGGGGCGCCTCCTTCGACCCCGAACTGGTCCGGGTCATGGCCGCCGCCATCGGCCGCGACATGCGCGCGGTCGGCATCCACCAGGGCCTGGCCCCCGTCCTGGACGTCGTGCGCGACGCCCGGTGGGGACGGGTGGAGGAGACCATCGGCGAGGACCCCTACCTGGTGGGCACCATCGCAACCGCCTACATCCAGGGACTGGAGTCGGCCGGCATCGTCGCCACCCTGAAGCACTTCGCCGGCTACTCGGCCTCCCGCGCCGGACGCAACCTGGCGCCGGTGAGCATGGGACCGCGCGAGCGCGCCGACGTCGTCCTGCCGCCCTTCGAGATGGCGGTCCGCGAGAGCGGAGTGCGCTCGGTGATGCACGCCTACACCGACACCGACGGCATGCCGTCGGCCGCCGACGAGGAACTGCTGACCGGACTGCTCCGCGACACCTGGGGCTTCGACGGCACCGTGGTCGCCGACTACTTCGGCATCGCCTTCCTCAAGACCCTGCACGGCGTCGCCGCCGACTGGGCCGACGCCGCCGGCACCGCGCTCACCGCCGGGGTCGACATCGAGCTGCCGACCGTCAAGACCTTCGGGCAGCCGCTGCGCGAGGCCGTCGCCGCCGGCCGGATCGACGAGAAGCTGGTCGACCGGGCCCTGCGCCGGGTCCTTGCGCAGAAGGCCGAACTCGGCCTGCTCGACCCCGGGTGGAGCGCGGTGCCGCCCGCCCTCGCCGGGGCCGACCTCACCGACGCGGCGAGCCTGCGCGGCACCGTCGACCTGGACCCCGCGGCCCACCGCGCGCTGTCCCGGCGGCTTGCCGAGGAGTCGGTGATCCTGCTGAGCAACGACGGTGTGCTGCCGCTGCACCGGCCCGCCAGGATCGCGCTCGTCGGCCCCCAGGCGGAGACCCCGTCCGCCGTCCTGGGCTGCTACTCCTTCCCCGTCCACGTCGGATCGCAGCACCCGGGCACCCCGCCCGGCATCGACCTGCCGACGCTGCGCCAGGCGCTGGTCGCGGAGTTCCCCGGCGCCGAGATCGTGACCGTCGCGGGCTGCGGCATCGACGACGCCGACACCAAGGGGTTCGCGGCGGCCGTGCGCGCGGCGCGGGACGCGGACGTGGTCGTCGCCGCGCTCGGCGACCGGGCGGGCCTGTTCGGGCGCGGCACCAGCGGCGAGGGCTGCGACGCCGAGTCGCTGACCCTGCCCGGTGTGCAGCAGCAACTCCTCGACGCGCTCCTCGACTCGGGCACGCCCGTGGTGCTCACCCTGCTCGCCGGGCGGCCCTACGCCCTGGGCCGGGCCGTCACCGAGGCCGGCGCGATCGTGCAGTCCTTCTTCCCGGGACAGGAGGGCACCCCGGCGCTCGCCGGCGTCCTCGGCGGCCGCATCGCCCCCTCCGGGCGCCTGCCGGTCAGCGTGCCCGCCCACCCCGCCGTGCAGCCGTCCACGTATCTGGCCGCACCGCTCGCGCGGGCCAGCGAGGTCTCCAACATCGACCCGGCCGCCGCGTTCGCGTTCGGCCACGGGCTGACGTACACGGCCTTCGCGTGGGACGGCCTCGACGTGCCGGGCGCGGGCCCGGACGGTGGTGCCGTCATCGGCACCGACGGCGAGGTCGAGCTGTCCTTCACCGTCCGCAACACCGGCGACCGCGCGGGCAGCGAGGTCGTCCAGGTCTATCTGCACGACCCGGTCGCCTCGGTCGTGCAGCCGGTGCAGCGGCTCGTCGGCTACCTGCGGCTCCCGCTGGAGGCGGGCGAGGCGTCCCGGGTCCGGGTGACCGTGCCCGCCGACGTCGCGGCGTTCACCGGCCGCGACGGCCGGCGCGTCGTGGAGCCGGGCGCACTGGAACTGCGGCTGGCCGCCTCCAGCACCGACGTCCGGCTCACGGTACGGGCCGAACTCACCGGACCGGCACGGCAGGTGGACCACACCCGCAGGCTGCACGCACGGGTCACCGCCGCCGGGGCCGGCGCGTGACGCGGTCCGACGGTACGGGGGAGGCGGACGCGGGCTTCGCGGCCGCCGCCCCCGTACTGCCGGGCTGCCACCCCGACCCGAGCGTCTGCCGGGTCGGCGACGACCACTACCTGATCACCTCGACCTTCGAGTACTTCCCCGGCATCCCCGTCTTCCACAGCCGCGACCTGCTGCACTGGCGGCCCATCGGCCACGTCCTGGACCGCACCTCGCAGGTGGACCTCGGCCCGGTCGCGTCCTCGCAGGGCATCTTCGCGGCGACGATCCGCCACCACGAAGGCCGCTTCTGGGTCATCACGACCCTTGTCGGCGGGGCCGGCGGCACCGGGAGGAACGGCACCTTCGCCGTCCACGCCACCGACCCCGCGGGGCCCTGGAGCGACCCGGTGTGGCTCGACGACGCCCCCGGCATCGACCCCTCCCTGTTCTTCGACGACGACGGCCGCGCCTGGTGCACGGGGACGCGGCTCGCGGAACCGGGGGAGTGGGAGGGCCAGACCGACGTCTGGCTGCGGGAGTTCGACCCCGTCGCGATCGCCCTCACCGGGCCCGAGCACCTGCTGTGGCGCGGCGCGCTGCACGGCGCGGTGTGGGCGGAGGGCCCGCACCTGTACAAGGCCGACGGCCGGTACTACCTGCTTGCCGCGGAGGGCGGTACCGAGCACCGGCACGCCGTCAGCGTCGCCCGCGCCGACCACGTCACCGGGCCCTGGACGGGCAACCCCGCCAACCCGGTGTTCACCCACCGGCACCTGGGCCGCGACTTCCCCGTCGTCGGCGTCGGCCACGCCGACCTCGTGCACACCGCCGCGGGGGAGTGGTGGGCGGTGCTCCTCGGCAGCCGCCCCTACGGCGGCTACCACCCCAACCTCGGGCGGGAGACCTTCCTCGTCCCCGTGACCTGGGAGGACGGCTGGCCGGTCTTCGCACCGGGCGTCGGCACCACCCTCGGGCCGTTCCGCCGGCCGCGGACCACGGGCCCCGCCGGTGAGCCGTACGAGGAACCGGTCCGCGACGACTTCGACGGCCCGGCGCTGCGGCCCTCCTGGAACCAGGTGCGCACCGGCGCGCCGTTCTGGTCGCTGACCGCCCGGCCCGGCTCCCTGCGGCTGCCGCTCGGTCCCGCGTCGCTCGCCGACACCGCCACGCCCTGCTTCCTCGGACGGCGGCAGCAGCACCAGCAGGTCAGTGTGTCCGCGCTGTTCGACGTGGCGCCGCGGACGCCCGGCGAGTGGGCGGGACTGGCCGTGCGGCAGTCCGAGGCCGACCACCTCGTGCTGGCCGTCGCGGGCGACGGACGGGGCGGACGCCGTGTGCTCGCCGCCGTCCGCGAGCACGGCGCGCAGCGAATCGTCGCCGAGGCACCCCTGCCCGAGGGGCCGGTGGTCCTGCGCATCCACGCGGAGGGCCAGCGCTACGGACTGCGGTACGCTCCGGCGGGCGCCGGCGCCGGGCCGCGGGAGACCGAACTGGCCGTCGTGGACGGCGGCTTCCTCAGCTCCCCGCGCGCCGGGGGCTTCCTCGGCGTGTGGCTCGGCCCCTACGCCACCGCGCACGGGGCCGCCTCGGCCACCGCCGCCGACGTCGACTGGTTCGACTACCAGCCCCTCACCGCCTGACCGATCCGGAGCCGCCGCCTTGTTCACCGACCTGCCCGAGCCGGAACTGCGGGCCCACCGCAGCACCCAGACCGCGCCGGACGACTTCGACGACTTCTGGGACGCCACGCTCACCGCGGCGCGCGCCGCCGCGGCACCCGGCACCGTCACGGTCGAGCCCGTCGCCACCGGCCTGCGCACCCTGCACGTCTTCGACGTCACCTTCCCGGGCTACGGCGGTGAGCCCGTACGGGCCTGGCTGCGGCTCCCGCACGGCGCCGAGGGCCCGCTGCCCGCGGTCGTGACGTACGTCGGCTACGGCGGCGGCCGCGGGCACGCCCTGGAGTCGCTGCTGTGGGCGTCCGCGGGCTTCGCCCACTTCCACATGGACACCCGGGGCCAGGGCTCCGGCTGGAGCAGCGGCGCGACCCCCGACTCCGGCCCGGCCGGCCCCCAGGCCCCCGGCATGATGACCCGCGGCATCGAGGACCCCCACCAGTACTACTACCGGCGGCTGTTCACGGACGCCGTGCGCGCCGTCGACGCGGTGCGCACGCTGCCCTCCGTCGACCCCGACCGCGTGGCGGTGCTCGGGGCCAGCCAGGGCGGCGGCACCGCGCTCGCGGTCGCGGCGCTGGTCCCCGACGTCTCGGCCCTGGTCGCGCACGTGCCGTTCCTGTGCGACTTCCCGCGCGCCGTCGTCGTCACCGACGCCGACCCGTACCGCGAGATCGGCCGCTACCTCGCCGTGCACCGCGGCAGCGCCGACCGCGTCCACCGCACCCTCTCGTACTTCGACGGCGTCAACTTCGCCGCCCGCGCCCGCGTTCCCGCCCGTTTCTCGGCCGCCCTGATGGACGAGATCACCCCGCCCTCGACGGTCTTCGCCGCCTACAACGCCTACGCCGGGCCCAAGGCGATCACCGTCTGGCCCTACAACGGCCACGAGGGCGGCGCCGTCGACGACGACGAGGCCGCCCTGGCGTTCCTGCGCTCGCGGCTGGGGGAGTAGCCGGGGGGTTCGATCAGTGCCGGAGACGGACCATCTTCACGGGGTCCACGATCCGGTCGAAGTCCTCGGCACTGATGTACCCGCTGCCGATCGCCGCCTCGCGCAGCGTGGTGCCCTCCTCGTCGGCCTTGTGCGCGATGCTGCTGGCCTTGTCGTAGCCGATCTCCGGCGACAGCGCGGTGACGAGCATCAAGGAGCGCGACAGGTACGCGTCGATCTGGTCGCGGTGCAGTTCGACCCCGTCGATGCAGTACTGGCGCAGCTTCTCCGCCGCGTCGCCGAGGATGCGCGCGGAGTGCAGGAAGTTGTTCACGATGACGGGGCGCATGGCGTTCAGCTCGAAATTGCCCTGGCTCCCCGCGAACGCGATGGCGCTGTCCTCCGCCAGCACCTGGATGCACACCATCACCATGGCCTCGCACTGCGTCGGGTTGACCTTGCCCGGCATGATCGAACTGCCGGGCTCGTTCGCGGGCAGTGCGAGCTCGCCGAGGCCGCAGCGGGGTCCCGAGGCGAGCCAGCGGATGTCGTTGACGATCTTCATCAGGGGGACCGCCAGGGACCGCAGGCCCGCCGAGGCGGCGACCATCGCGTCCAGCCCGCCCTGGGCGGCGAAGGAGTTCGACGCGCCGCGGAACGGGAACCCGGTCAGCGTGGCGATCCGCCCGGCGACCTCGGCGCCGAAGCCCTCGGGCGCGTTGAGGCCCGTGCCCACGGCGGTCCCGCCGACCGCGAGTTCGTACAGCGCGGGCAGGGTGCCGTGGACGCGATCCATCGCGTCCCCGAGCTGCGCCGCCCAGCCCGACCACTCCTCGCCGACCGACAGCGGAACGGCATCCTCCAGGTGCGTGCGGCCGATCTTGACGATGTCCCACCACGCCCGGGACTTCGCCGTGATCGCTTCCTGGAGCTGCTGTATCCGGGGGAGCAGGTGGTCGCTGACCTCGTGGACGGCCGCGATGTGCATGGCGGTGGGGAACGTGTCGTTGGAGGACTGGCCCATGTTGACGTGGTCGTTGGGGTGAACGGGCGTCTTGGAGCCGAGCGTTCCGCCCACCAGCTGGATCGCGCGGTTGCTGATCACCTCGTTGACGTTCATGTTGCTCTGGGTGCCGGACCCCGTCTGCCAGACGTACAGCGGGAAATGCTCGTCCAGCGCGCCGCGGATCACCTCGTCGGCCACCTGCGCGATGAGGTCGGCCTTCCAGCCCGGCAGCCGACCCGCGTCACCGTTGACCAGTGCCGCCGCCTTCTTGACGTAACCGTACGCGTGGTAGACGGCCTTGGGCATCCGGTCGTCCCCGATGGAGAAGTGGATCAGGGAACGCTGGGTCTGGGCGCCCCAGTAGCGGTCGGCCGGCACGTCCACCGCGCCCATGGAGTCCGTCTCGCGGCGGGTGCCCGTGGCGGCAAGGCCGATCGGGACGTCCCGCACCCGCGGTGGCCGCTCGGACTCGCCGCCCTGCTGACGCGCGGTCATTCGTGGTCCCCGAGCTCCTTGGGCAGCGGCCCGTACGCCGGCTGCCACATGGCGTCCTGCACCGCCTGGACGAGGTCGTCCGGGTGCCGGGTGGCGGCCTGGTCCTCCGTCGCGGCGCGGATGACGGCCTTGGCGACGATCGCCGACGAGGCACGCAGATTCGCCACCGGCGGCAGCAGCGGCGCACCGGGCGCCCGCGCGTCGACCTGACCGGCCACGGCCTCCGCCGCGGCCAGGATCATGGCGGGGGTGAGTCGGTCGGTGCCGGACAGGATCGTCCCGAGGCCCAGACCGGGGTAGAGCAGGGCGTTGTTCGCCTGTCCGATGACGTGCTGGACGCCGTTGTGGTCCACCGGGTCGACCGGGATACCCGTCGCCGTCAGCGCCTTGCCGTCGGTCCACGCCAGCAGGTCCGCCGGCATGGCCTCGATCTTCTCCGTGGGGTTGGACAGGGGCAGGATGACGGGCCGTTCGACGTGCGCGGCCATCTCCGTGACGACGTCCCGGTCGAAGGAGCCGGGGCTGGTCGAGGTGCCGACCAGGAGCGTCGGCCGTACGTGCCGTACCGTCGTGAGCAGGTCGATCCGCCCCTCCGCCCAGTCGCGCACCTCGGCGCGGGGGCGGGCATAGGGAACCTGGTAGTCGCGCAGGTCGGGCATGCCGTCCACGAGCAGCCCCTGCTGGTCGACCAGCCACACACGGCGGGTGGCGGCATCGGTGTCCAGCCCGTCGCGGACCATGGCGTCCCGCAACTGGTCGGCGATGCCCACACCGGCGGTGCCGGCGCCGAACACGACGACGCGCTGCTCGCGGAACGGCACACCGGTGATGCTCAGCGCGGACATGACGGCGGCCAGCGCGATGGCGCCCGTCCCCTGCATGTCGTCGTTGAACATCCGGTAGTGGTCCTTGTACTCCTCCAGAAGGCGGCGGGCATTGCTCGGCCCGAAGTCCTCGAAGTGCAGGAGCGCGTTCGGGAACAGCTCCGCGACCGTCTCCAGATAGGCCGCCACGAAGTCGTCGTACTGCTTGCCCCGGGCCCGGCTGTGGCGGATGCCCAGGTAGAGCGGATCGTTCAGCAGGTTCTCGTTGTCGGTTCCGACGTCCAGGACGACGGGGACGCACCGCCCGGGGTGCAGGCCGGCCGCCGCGGTGTAGACGGCGAGCTTGCCCACCGAGATCTGGATCCCGTTCACGCCCCAGTCGCCGATGCCCAGGATCTCCTCGGCGTCGGTGGCCACCACCAGGTCCACCTGGTCGCGGTGGAGCCTCAGCGACTCGAAGGCCCGCCGCATGTCCTGCGGCCGGTCGATGGACAGGAAGACGCCGCGGGGGTGCCGGTACTCGTGGCTGTAGCGCTTGATGGCCTCGCCCACGGTGGGGTCGTAGACGACCGGCAGCAGCTCGGCCAGATGATCGGCCAGCACCCGGTAGTAGACGACCTCGTTGTGGTTGTGCAGCTGCTCCAGGTAGATGTACTTGGCCAGGTCGCCCGGTGCCTCCTGCAACTGCTCGTACGCACGCTGTGCTTGCTGGTCCAAGGTGAGCACGGCGCTGGGGAGGCGGCCGACGAGCCCGAGACTCTCGCGTTCCTCCGCGGTGAAGGCGCTCCCCCGGTTGAGGAGCGGGTCGAGGAGAACGAGCGGCGTGTGCATCGACATCTCTGAGCCCTCCGTCGTCGCCTGGAGCGTTGCACGGCCCTCCTCCCATGCTGGGCCGTACGGGTGACGCCTGCCAGTCGGCCGGGAAGGCGGCGGCCTAGCGGGGCTGCTCCAGGGTCTCGCCCGTCTCCAGCAGCGTCTTCAGGCCCGAGACCAGGGCGGGCCAGCCGTGCCGGACCATGCCGAGCACGGTGCTGCCGGGGTCGTGGGCCTCGTGGACCACGGTCAACTTGACCGTGTCGCCGAGCGGTTCGATCTCGAACGTCACCCGGGACCGCTCCTCCCGGACCAGCCGGGCGAGCGTGTCCGCGTCCACGCCCGCGTTCTCGGCCCAGCGCGGGGTGAAGGTGTGCCAGGTGTACGACAGCCGCCGGTGCGGCTCGGACTCCAGGACGACCTGCTCCGGGTCGGCGGTCCGGGCGCCCTTCTCCTCCCAGACCATGGGCGACTCCGGCCGCCAGTCGGTCTCGAACGCCACGCCCCAGTAGCGGCGTGTGAAGGCCGGATCGGTCAGCGCCTGCCAGAGGCGTTCCGGCGTCGTGCGGATGTAGGTCGTGTAGACGAACGCGCTCTCGCTCATCGCCGGCAGCTCCAATGCCCTGTGCAGGTCCGCCAGCGCGCGGGCGCGCTCGCGGTCGTACTGGTCGATCCACCGCTCGGCGATGGCGTTGACGGGGGCGGCGTTGAGGAAGTGCAGCTTCTCGCGGCCGCGGCGGGCGGTCGTCACCAGATGTGCCGCCTCCAGGACGGCGAGGTGCTTGCTGACCGACTGCCTGGCCATGTCGAGGCCGGCGCACAGCTCCCGCAGGGTCTGCCCGTTGCGGGCGTTGAGGCTGTCGAGCAGCCTGCGCCTGCTGGCGTCCGCCAGTGCCTTGAAGATCGCGTCGTCCATGTCCCGCCGTCCCGGACAGGCAGCCGTTCGGCTGCCTGTCCCGTCGACCATAGGCAGCCGTCCGGCTGCCTGTCAACGCGGGACCCGGCAAGGCGCGCGAAGGGGGAGGGCACCTCCCGTCACGGGGCTCCGCCCAGTCGCGCTGCCGCGCCCGCGGCGCGTGAGCGGTTGGTAGGGTCGCCGGGGGCGGCGGGAGGGTGACGAGGTGCGGAACGAGGCTTCCCAGGCCGGGCCGTTCGTGCACCCGGCGCTGTTCTACCGGACCATGCGCGACTACATGGAGGGCACGGTCCCCTTCGTGCTGGAGGGGCTCTACGGCGGCGAACCCGTGGCCGTTGCCGTGCCCGGGGCCCGACTGGAACTGCTGCGGGCCCAGTTGGGGACGCGCGCGGACCAGGTCCACTGGCTCGACATGCAGCAGGCCGGCCGCAATCCGGGCCGCATCATCCCGGGCGTGCTCGGCGCCTTCGCCGACGAGCACCCGGGTGTCCGCGTCAGGATCGTCGGCGAGCCCGTGTGGCCGGGCCGCAGCGCTGTCGAGCACCCCGCCTGCGCCCAGCACGAGGCACTGATCAACCTGGCTTTCGCCGGCCGCCCCCTGACGATCCTGTGCCCCTACGACGCCGCCCGCCTGGACGCCACCGCGCTGGCCGACGCCCGTGCCACGCACCCTGTCGCCGTCGAGGGCGGGCGCCTGTCACGGAGCCCCGCGTACGCGCCGGACCGCGTGGTGGCCGCGTACAACGCCCTCCCGCCGCCACCGCCGGACACCGTCTCCGAGCCTTTCGACTCCGAGCGCCTGGCCGTCGCCCGCGGCGCCGCGGCCGAGCGGGCGCGCCGGCTCGGCCTGACCGGGGAGCGGCTCGGCGACTTCACGCCGGCCGCGGGGGAGCTGATCACCAACAGCGTGGTGCACGCGGGCGGTTCCGGGACCGTCGCCGTGTGGGCCGAGGACGGTCACGTGGTGTGCGAGGTCGCCGACACCGGCCGCCTCGACGACCCGCTCGCGGGGCGCCGCCCCGCGGCCCGCGGCCTGCCGCACGGGCGCGGCCTGCTGATGGTGCACCACCTCGCGGACCTGGTCCGCGCGCGGACCGGCGCGGACGGCACCAGGATCCGCTTCTACACGCGGTCGTCCCGTATCTAGACATCGGCCACGGGCAAGGGCCGGCGACGCGCCGTCGCGCGTCGCCGGCCCCCGGCGCCGTACGGTCGCCGGTGCGCGTCAGTGGTCGAGGGTGTCCTTCGACTTCTCCACGACCTGCTTCGCGTCGCCCTTCACCTGATCGGCCTTGCCCTTCATCTTCAACCGGTCATTGCCGGTGGCCTTGCCCGCCGTCTCCTCGACCTGGCCCTTGATCTTCTGACCGGTGTGCTTGGCCTTCTTCTCGGCGCCCATGGGGGTCTCCTTCCGAGCCTTCGGCAGCTTCGTTCTCGTCGTGCGCCTGCCCGCCAGAATGGTGCGAAAACCTGTCAATCGGGACGGACAGGTGCCGGCCCAGCAGACAGGCCCCGAAGACGACGTACCCGACGCCGATCAGCCACGACTGGACGATCAGCACCGTGCCGACCGCGCCGTAGGAGACCGCGTTCGTCACGATCAGCGGGGAGAACACCAGGGAGGAGAAGATCCGCAGCCCCACCAGGCCCGCCACGGTGAGGATGGCCCCCGGCAGCAGCGCCCCCCAGCTGATCCGCCCGGCCAGCAGGAAGTGCTGCGCCCACCAGAAGAACAGCACCCCCAGGACGAGGGTCAGCGCCACCCGCACGAACGCGGCCGGCAGGCCCTCCCTCAGCACCGTGCCGCTCTGCGCCTCCGCGAACAGGTACGCCGTCAGCGCCACCAGCCACACCGCCCGGCGCCACAACTGGTGCCACGGCGCCGGCGGCAGCTCCCAGATCCGCAGGTAACCCACCTCGACGGCGGCCGCGAAGGACAGACCGAAGAGCCCCAGCAGCACGAGGCTCAGCACGCTGGTACTGCTCAACACCCTGCGCGGTGCCGCGAAGAGCTTGCGCACCGCCTCCGACGGGGTCGGCGACAGGCCCATCCCGTCGACGATCCACTGCGCGAACCCGGCCTGCTGGAACGGCACGGCGGCCGCCACCACGATCAGCAGCGGCACCAGCGTCACCATGCCCAGCGCCGCGAACCCCATGGCCCGGTGCAGCAGTTCCAGTTCGCCGCCCTGGCGCATCACCCGGTGGCCCGTGGACCGCCGCCATGCCCGGAGCGGATGCCGCAGCGTCCACCACACCCCGGGTCGGGCCATCACACACCTCGGCGTTCAGCGGAAAGCGGCGACGGCCGCGTGACGACGTACCGCCTCCACCGTGTCGGCCTGCTCACGGGCCCGCTCCAGCAGGCCCTTCAGCTGCGCCTCGTCCAGGTCCCGGTGCGGCGTGAGTGACAGCAGCGTACGCCAGAGCAGGGACTTCCCCTCGATGCCGAGCCGGAGCGTCTCGAGTTCGATCACCGTGCTCAGTCCGGACCGGCGGGTCACGCGCCCGTTGAGCTTCAGCAGGCGGGCCTTCTCGGCGAGCCGTCCGGCGTACACCTTGTGACGCCGCGCCGGTACGTCGAGGGCGTCCATCACGCCGAGAAGGGCCTGCCGGTCCTCCGTGATCTCCTCGGCGACCCGGCTCAGTTCGCCGCCGTACGGCGAGGAGCGGTGGTGCTCGGCGAGGTGGTGTGCGAGCCGGCGGCCGGCGGTCGAGCCCGCCAGATGGTCGTTGAGATAGATCTCCAGGACGTCCCGGCGCATGGCGGGCCTCCCTCGCTCGGGTCCGCGCGCGGCGGACGTCGACCGGCACCGGAGGACCGCGCCCGGTCCGCACGCTCCGCCGGGAGCCTCATGGGGAGCGGCTTTCCCCTCCGGCACCGGACAAACCAGGCGCCGGGCAGTCATGGGCCCGCCGGCCGGGCGGGGGCGCGCCCTCCGTCTGGGCGGCGAGCATGTCGACCGCCGCGGTGGGCCCGGAGACCGTGCCGGCCCGGCGCTGGCGGACGGCGCCCGTGCCGTGCAGATGGAGGGCCCTGACGGCACCCCGGACGAAGGGCAGGTCGCCGGTGGCCTCCAGCGCGGGGGCCAGCCGTGCCAGGAGGCGGCCGAGCAGCGCACGGGCCGGGACGCGGGTCTCGCGCACGGGGTCGACGGCGTGGCCGTCGAGACCGAAGCGGGCCGCGGTCCACAGCGCGGCGGAGGCGAGCTGCGCCGGTACGGCGGGCGCTTCGCGTCCCGCCGCGAGGTCGGTGAGCGCCGTCGCCACCAGGGCCCGGGTGAGGGCCGCCTGCAGAGCCGTCTCCCACGTCGTGCCGAGCGCGTCGGCGGCCCGGACCTCGACCGTCGGCAGATGGGGCGACGGCCGGGCGAGCCAGAAGGTCATCGCGGGGTCCACGAGGACGCCGCACTCGACGAGCCGGGCCACCTCCGCGTCGTGCTCGGCGGCCGAGCCGAACCGCGGCGGGATTCCCGACCCGGGGAAACGTGCCTGATCCATGACCCGCCAGCTCGCGTACCCCGAGTCCCGGCCCCGGTCCCAGGGGGAGTTCGCGGACAGGGCCAGCAGGACGGGCAGCCACGGCCGCAGCCAGTTGACCACCGCGACCGCCGTCTCCCGGTCCGGCACCCCGACGTGCACATGGCAGCCGCAGGCCAGATATCCCGCGGCCTGCCGCTCGTAGAGCCGGGCGATCGCGGCGTAGCGCTCCCCGCCGCTCAACGGCGCCGCCCCGTCGAGCACGGGCAGGCCCGTCGACACCAGGCGCCCGCCCTCGGCCCGCGCTGCGGCGGCCAGGGTGCGCCGGGCCCCGTCGAGCTGCCGCACCAGTTCCGGCAGGTCCGTGGCCACACCCGTGGCCGCCTCGACCTGCGCCGCGGACAGCTCCCGCTGCAGTACGGCGTCCGGCGCGGGCGGGGGCATCCGCCGGGCCCGTTCGATCACGGGGCCGGCCAGCCCCGCGATGCGCCGCGTGCGCGCGTCCACGAGCAGGAACTCCTCCTCGACCCCGAGGGTCCTGCCGGGCTCAGGCGCCGTCGCGGGCCGCGGCGGGGGCGCGTTCTCCTCCTGGGCGGTCATGGCCGTGCGTCTACCCGCCCGAGCCGGGTTCCGCGAGGTCCACCGCCAGCTCGCCGACGCGCGCCGCGGCGGCGGCCGCCTGCCCGGCGGCGGCCCGCACCGACTCCTCGGCCTCCGCGACCCGGCCGAGCGCCCGGTCGCGGTCGACGGCGCCGCGCCGTCGGTCCGCCTCCGCGCGCAGTGCGGCCTCGGTGAGTTCGCGGAGCCGCGACTCGGCGGCGTCCAGTGCCGTGCGGGCCTCCGCGAGGTCCGCGTCGCGGGCGAGGGCCTCGTTGCGGGCGCGCTCGGCGTGGCGGCGGGCCTCGTCCAGCCTGCGGCGGCGCCTGGCCGCGTCGTGCGGCCGCGACCGCAGGGGAACGACGGTGTCCTTGGCGGCCGCCGCGTGCTCGGGCCCGGCCGGGGCCCCTGCCGCGGGAACGGCGCCGCCGACGGCCTGCTCGAAGTCGACGGCGCCGCTCAGCGGCCGCACGAGGCGCCCCGTCGCCCAGGCACGCGCGGCGCCGGCGTCGGCGAGGGCGGCGTGCAGGGTGCCGCGAACCTCGTCCAGCGCGGCGTCCGCCAGCGGCCGCCCGGCGTCCGCGGCGAGCCGGGCGGCCTGCCGGCCCAGGGCCTCGACCAGGACCCGCTGCTGCCGGCCGAGGGCCCGCAACTGCGCGCCGTCGAGCTCACGATGGGCCCGCCGCAGTGCCTCGCCGAGCCCGAGCAGGGCCGTGACCTCGTCGGCGTGCTCCCGCACGAGCAGATTGCCCGCCCACGCGGCGACCGAGGGCCGGCGCAGGCCCGCGATGCGGGCGGCCAGCCCCCGGTCCCCGGCCCGGCGGGCGTTCCTGACCTGCGCGTCGCGGGCGGCGGTGAAGTCCTCCGGCGCCAGCGCGTACAGCTCGTCCGCCACCGCGTCCAGGTCCGTCATGGCGCCACGGTCGCACCGTCACCCGCCCGGCGCTACCCGGCCGCGCCAGCCACCGGACTCAGCTCCGCGCTCCTCGATCCAGTCCTTGAAACGCCGCAGGTCGCCCCGGGTGCGCCGGTCCAGCACCCCGAGCGCGTCGGCGGCCTTCTCGGCGAGCCCGGAGGTCTCGACCTCCATGGCGAGGTTGACGCGCGTGCGCTTCCGGTCGAGCCGCTGGAACGTGACGACGCCGCGCTGCCTGACGTCACCGGACAGCGTCCGCCACGCCACGCGCTCGTCGGGGAGCTGGTCGACGATCTCCGTGTCGAATTCCCGTCGGGCGCCCGCGACATTCGTGACCCAGTGATTGTGGCGGTCGTCGACCTGGGTGACCTGCTCCACGCCCTCCATGAATTGCGGGAATTCCTCGAATTGCGTCCACTGGTTGTACGCCGTGTGCAGCGGGACGTCGACGTCGACGAATTCGCTGATGGTGCCCATGTGGTTTCTCCTTTCGTGGAACGGTCGGTGGTTCGGCTTCCCGGAGGAGATGCTCCTAACCCCGGTCGCCCCGTCGCCCGGCCCGGCCGGTGCGCGATGGCCGAACGATGACCTGCCCGTTCGGGGGTCCGCCTGTGCGATGCTCGCAAGGTGAGCCACGACGGACACGCTTCCGCGTTCGGTGGCCGGCAGGAGCCGCGTACCGCCGCCGAGCAATTGGCGCGCACCGTCGCCCGCCTCCGCACGGAGCTGGACGACCAGCAGCGGACGATCCCCGGCCGGGACGCGGTGGAGCGGGCGAGGGGCGTGCTCATGGGGCGTCTGGGAATGACACCCCGCGAGGCCCGCGAGGAATTGCAGGCGCGGGCCGCGAGCGCGGGCCGGACCCTGGTGGAGGAGGCGTGGGCGCTGCTCGCCGCGCACGGTCCCGCCCTTTCCGCCGCGGGGACGCCGCTCCCCGGCGGGAAGGAGAACGCCGGCGGCGACACCGCCGACGAATTCGCCCAGGGCCTGGAGGAGCAGCTCGCGGGCTCGGCGGGGGTCGACGCGCTCCTGGTCTACGTACGCTCTCCGGGGGGCGGGCTCGACCTCGTCGCCCACGCCGGGGTGGACACCGCCCTCGCCTCCGCCTGGGGCCATCTGCCGCCGATCCGCGACCTCGCACCCTTCGAGGCGGTGAACCTGCGACGCCCGGTGTGGATGAGCGACCTCCACAAGGGCACCGCCGGACGGCCGCTCGTGGGCGACTGCCCGGAGACATGGCCGTCGCGGGCCTGGGTGCCGATGCGCCGCCGCGAGGACGTCGTCGGCGTGGTGGGGTTCCTGCGGCGGCGGCCCGACGCGTTCGACGCCGCCGACCGCGCCCTGGTGCAGGCCGCCGCGCGGGTCTGCACCGCCTGCGCGGAACCGGCGGCCGCCCCGGACAGCGCGGCGGACCGGGCCCCGGCGCTTCAGGTCGTCTTCGACTGCCTGCGCGAGGCCGTCGTCCTGCTCGTGCCCGTGCGCGGCCGGAGCGGCGAGGTGACCGACTTCCGGATCGAGGCCGCCGCCCCGGCGTCGGTGGACGCGGCGGGCCGCACCGGGCGCGAGCTGGTGGGGCTGCGGGTGCTGGAGTGCGACCCCGCGGTCGCCGGGACCCCGCTCTGGCACGGCTGCCTGCACGCGCTCACGACCGGCGAGCCCTACGAGAGCGACGCGTCCGACGACCCCGGCATCACCTGCGGCGGCCCCGACCCCGCCGTCCGCCACGCGGTGCGCGCGGTGCGCCTCGGTGACGCGCTCGTCGTCTCCTGGCCGCCGCAGGCCGCGGCCGGCCAGGAGGCCGAACGGCTGCGGCGGCTTCAGTACCTGGGCAACCTCGGCTGGGCCGACTGGGACCTGGCGACCGACGCCCTCCAGTGGTCCCCGCAGGTCTACGCCATCTTCGACCGCGATCCCGCGCTCGGCCCCATCCCCATGGACGAGCTGGCCCGGCAGCTGTTCCCCGAGGACCTGCCGGCCGCCGGCGCCGCCGCGCAGGCGCTGCTCGCCTCCGGACAGCCGGTCGACGTGCCCTTCCGCATCCGCACCGCGCACGGCACCCGTCACCTGCGCTTCGTCGCCGAGGCCGTGATCGGCGCCGAGGGCAGGCCGGTCGCGGTGCACGGCTTCTACCAGGACCTGACCGCGCAGCGGAACGAGCAGATCGCCCTGGACGAGGCGCGGCGCGCGTTCGGCGCCCGGCAGCGCGGTCCGAGCGCCGAGCAGGCGCTGGCCCGCCGCCTCCAGGACGCGCTGCTGCCGCTGCCCGCCCGCTCCTTCGACCTGCCCGGACTCAACTGCGACGTGTCCTACCTGCCCGCCGGGGCCTCGATCCAGATCGGCGGCGACTGGTTCTCCGCCGTCGAACTCCCCGACGGCTCGACCCTGCTCGGTGTCGGCGACGTGGCGGGCCACGGCATCGAGGCCGTCGCCACCATGGCCGGACTGCGGCACGGCGCCGAGGCCATGGCGCTGAGCGGCACGCCCCCGCAGCGCGTCCTGGAGCGTCTGAACCACGCGCTGATGAGCAAGGGCACCGCCACCGCGACGATGCTGCTGGCCCAGTACCGGCCCGGCACCGGCATCCTCACCTGGGCCCGGGCCGGACATCTGCCGATCCTCCACCTGCGCGACGGCCACGCGGTCTTCCTCGCCCAGCCCGACGGGCGCATCCTCGGCGCGAGCCACGAGAGCGCCTACGGGCAGGCGACGGCGGAACTGCGCTCAGGCGACCGGCTCTTCCTGTTCACCGACGGGCTGGTCGGGCGGCGCGGCCAGGACCTGGACGCGGGGCTGGAGCGCCTGAGCCGTGCGGCAGAGTCCGTGGCCGGCGGCGATTCGGCCACGGTGGCGCTCCGGGTGACCGAGGCGCTCGTCCCGGCCGATCCGGGGGACGACAGCTGCCTGCTGTGCGTGCGCGTCACGGCGTGACGGGTCGTCAGCCATGGGCCCCTGTGTCCTCCTCGCCGCGGAGCCGCCGGCGGTGGGCCCGCAGCATCCGGAGCACGGCGGGCCGGTCGGCGTGCTCGCGCTCGTAGCGCAGCAGTTCGTCGAGTTCGCCGGCGGCGGGGGAGTCGTCCGGCGCTCCCGGGTCCGGCCGGCGGGTTCCGTCGCCGCCGCTCGGCGGTCGCTCCTGGTGTTCCGGCACCGGCATCACCTCCGTGGCTGTTCGGCACCGGTTCGACTGCCCCGCGACGGATGCCGGAAACACGGCGTTCAGGGGAATTGTCCGCCATGTGTGCCGGCCGGGGACGTACCGCCGGGAACCGGGCCGGATGTCGCGGACGACCACGGACCCTGTAGGTTCTTGCGTCGTGGAGGAGCTGGACCGGCAAATCGTGGAACTTCTCGTGGCCGACGGGCGCATGAGCTACACCGACCTGGGCAAGGCCACCGGTCTGTCGACCTCGGCCGTGCACCAGAGGGTCCGCCGCCTGGAGCAGCGCGGGGTGATCCGCGGGTACGCCGCGATCGTCGACCCCGACGCGGTGGGCCTGTCGCTCACCGCCTTCATCTCGGTCAAGCCCTTCGATCCCAGCGCCCCGGACGACATCGCCGACCGGCTCGCCGAGGTCCCGGAGATCGAGGCCTGCCACAGCGTGGCCGGTGAGGAGAACTACATCCTCAAGGTCCGGGTGGCCACCCCGATCGAGCTGGAGCACCTGCTGGCGCGGATCCGCACCCTGGCCGGGGTCTCCACCCGGACCACGGTCGTGCTCTCCACCCCCTACGAGGCCCGGCCGCCACGCGTCTGAGCCCGGCCCCACCGAAGCACTCCCACACCGCACCACCCCGCGAGGCGAAACCAGTGCCGCACACCACGAACGAGCCGACCACCCCCCGTACCGTGCTGCTGCGCGGCGGCAACGTCTACAGCCCCGCCGACCCCTTCGCCACCGCCATGGTCGTCGACGGCGGCACGGTCGCCTGGCTCGGCTCCGAGGGCGCCGCGGACTCCTTCACGGAGGGCGTCGACGAGGTCGTCGACCTGGCCGGCGCGCTGGTCACCCCCGCCTTCACCGACGCCCATGTGCACACCACCGCGACCGGTCTGGCCCTCACCGGCCTGGACCTCGCCGGAGCCGGCACGCTCTCCGAGGCGCTGGACCGGGTGGCCGCCCACGCGCGCGCCCACCCGGGCCACCGCGTGCTGCTCGGCCACGGCTGGGACGAGTCCCGCTGGCCCGAGCAGCGCCCGCCGGCCCGTGCCGAACTCGACGCCGCGACCGGCGGCCGCCCCCTGTACCTGACCCGTGCCGACGTGCACTCCGCGGTCGTGACCACGGCCCTCCTGGCGCTGGTCCCCGGCGTCGAGGCGCTGGCCGGCCACGACGCGGCCGGGCCGCTCACCCGCGACGCGCACCACGCGGTGCGCCGCGCCGCGTACGCCGCCGTCACCCCCGAACAGCGCGCCGCCGCGCAGCGCGCCGCGCTCGCGCACGCCGCCTCGCTGGGCATCGGGGCCCTCCACGAGTGCGCGGGGCCCGAGATCTCCTCCGAGGACGACCTGACCGCGCTGCTGCGCCTGGCGGCCGAGGAGCCGGGCCCGTCCGTCCTCGGCTACTGGGCCGAGGCCGTCACCGGCCCGAAGGACCTGGAGCGCCTGCGCGACCTGGGGGCGATCGGGGCGGGCGGCGACCTCTTCGTGGACGGCTCGATCGGCTCCAGGACGGCCTGCCTCCACGCCCCGTACGCCGACGCTCCCGGGACCAGCGGGACCGGGTACCTCGACGCCGCCGCCGTCGCCGAGCACGTGGCGCTGTGCACCGCGGCGGGCGTGCAGGCCGGCTTCCACGCCATCGGCGACGCCGCCGTCGCCGCCGTCGCCGAGGGCGTGCGCGAGGCCGCCCGGCGCGTCGGCCTCGACCGGGTGCGCGCCCTGCGCCACCGGGTCGAGCACGCCGAGATGATGACCGAGGACACCGTCGCGGCCTTCGCCGAACTGGGGCTCGTCGCCTCCGTGCAGCCCGCCTTCGACGCGGCGTGGGGCGGCGAGGACGGCATGTACGCCCGCCGTCTGGGCGTGGACCGGGCCCGCACGCTGAACCCCTTCGCGGCGATGACCCGCGCCGGCGTGCCGCTGGCGCTCGGCTCCGACAGCCCCGTCACACCGCTCGACCCCTGGGGAACGGTGCGTGCCGCGGCCTTCCACCGGACCCTGGACCACCGCATCTCCGCACGCGGCGCCTTCAACGCCCACACGCGCGGCGGATGGCGCGCCGCGGGCCGCGACGACGCGGGTGTCCTCGTCCCGGGCGCGCCCGCGGACTACGTCGTCTGGCAGGCCGGCGACCTGGTCGTCCAGGCCCCCGACGACCGCGTCGCCAACTGGTCCACCGACCCGCGCTCCGGCACCCCCGGCCTGCCCGACCTCAGCCCGGACCTGCCGCTGCCCACCGCCCTGCGGACGGTCGTCGGAGGCCGCACGGTGTTCGCACGGCCGAACGAGTGACGCGAGCCCGCGCGATGCGGCCGAACGGTTCTCCCTCGGCATGGCGTGGCACGGTCCGCGGCCCGCGCTTGACCTGCTGATTTGGCCAATCAGCGCAGGTCACACGGCTGTTGACAGGCGACGGTCGGGGGCGAGTAGGTTCGGCCGGGTCCACCACCGGACGTCCGACCGGAGGCCTCCACGCGTCCGGCGACCGCCGCTGGGCCCCGGGGCGTCGCGCCGCATTGGCACGCGCCACTGGAAGCCAGGTCCAGCGCCCGCGGTACGGAACGGGCTCGCCCGGCCGGCAGGTGTGACCGGGAGGGGCCCGGACGCCCAGTAGACAACGGCCTTGTCGCCGATCCGCAGCCAGCGGGTCCCAGGTCGGCCCGAAGGGCGCTCCGGGCCCCGAGCCCACCTCCCCTCGCCTTCCCCCAGCGCTGGGGGACCGCCGCGCCGGACCCTGGCGCCCCGTCACGGGCGCGGTCCGGCCGTCCGCTTTGCCCGCCCGAGGTCCGCGGGGGCCGCCATCCGGGGTACGGTCACTTCACACAGTGCCCACCTGCAAGGAAGGCCGCGAACGTGCGACCGCGTTCCGACGCCCCGACGGCGACCGCCGAGCCGACGGCGACGACCGATGAGGCCCGCCCGCCGGCGGCCGTGGGCGCCCCCGGGAGGGCGGCCCGCGTCCGGCGGTCCGTGCGGCGGCACGCGCGGCGCACGGCGATCGCGGCCGTGTGCGGCCTGGCGCTCGCGGCGGCCTTCCCGCCGTACGGACTGTGGCCGCTGTCGATCGCGGCGGTGGCGGGCCTGGCACTGCTGACCCGGGGCCGCACCGGCGGCCAGGGCGCCTGGCTCGGCTTCGCCTTCGGCCTGCCGTTCTTCCTGTGGCTGCTGCTGTGGCTGCGGGTGATCGGCTACGACGCCGTCGTCGGCCTGTCGCTGATCGAGGCCGCCTTCGTCGCGCTGCTCGGCGCCGGCCTGGCCGTGACGTCACGGCTGCGGGCCTGGCCCCTGTGGGGTGCCTGCCTGTGGGTGACGGAGGAACTGGCCCGGGACCGGCTGCCGTTCGGCGGCTTCCCGTGGGGGCGGCTGGCGTTCGCCAACACCTCCTCGCCGTTCACGCCCCTGGCGGCGCTCGGCGGGGCCCCGCTGGTGACCTTCGCCGTGGCGCTGTGCGGCTCCCTGCTGGCCTCGGCGGCCGTCGCCGTGTGGCTGCTGCGCACGGGCCCGGTCGTGTTCGGGCGGCGTCGTTTCGTGCCCGCGGCGGGGGCGGCCGTGGCGGCGGTAGCCGTGTTCGCGGCGGGCTGGGCCGTACCGGTCCCGACGAAGGCCGACGACAGCGTCCGGGTCGCCATCGTGCAGGGCAACGTCCAGCAGCCGGGTCTGCACTTCCTCGGCCGTCCGCTGAAGATCCTCAACAACCACGTCGAGGCGACGCTCAAGCTCGCCGCGGACGTCAAGGCGGGGCGCACCCCCAAGCCGGACCTGGTGATCTGGCCGGAGAACTCCTCCGACATGGACCCGTTCGCCGAGCCGCAGGCCTACGCGCTGATCACCAAGGCCGTCCAGGCCGTCGGCGTCCCCGTCCTCGTCGGCGCGCTGGTCGACGGCCCGGACGAAACCCATGTGCAGAACGAGGGCATCGTCTGGGACCCGGTGACCGGCCCCGGCGCCTCGTACACCAAGCAGCACCCCGTGCCGTTCGGCGAGTACGTGCCGTTCCGGCAGGAGCTGACGAAGGTCATCAAGCGCCTGGACCAGATCCCGCGCGACTTCTACCCCGGCAAGCACTCCGGGGTGCTCCAGATCGGCCCGGCGCGGCTCGGCGACGTGATCTGCTTCGAGGTGGCCTACGACGGCATCGTGCACGACACCGTCGCCGCCGGCGCCCGCGCGCTGATCATCCAGACCAACAACGCGACCTACGGGCGCACCGGCCAGCCCGAGCAGCAGCTGGCCATGTCGCAGCTCCGGGCGGTGGAGCACGGCCGCGCCGTCGTCACGGCCGCCACGAGCGGCATAACGGCCGTGGTCGCCCCCGACGGCCGGATCGAGCAGCAGACCCGGGAGTTCACCCAGGACGTACTGAGCGCCCGGCTTCCGCTGCGGGACGAACTGACCGTCGCCGACCGCGTCGGCGACGGTCCCGAATGGGCGCTCGCTATGGTGGGGCTCCTGTCGTGCGTCGCGGCGTTCGTGCTGGGCAGGCGAGGCAGCAAGCAAACGGAGGAGCAGCAGTGAGCGTTGGCGGTGGGGTCACCCGCGGTACGGCCCCGGGGAGCGCCTACGGGCCGCTCGGCACGGTTCTCGTGATCATTCCGACGTACAACGAGGCCGAGAACATCAAGCCGATCGTGAGCCGGGTCCGGGCTGCCGTGCCGGAGGCGCACGTCCTTGTCGCCGATGACAACAGCCCCGACGGCACGGGCAAGCTCGCGGACGAGCTGGCCGTCGTCGACGACCACGTGCACGTGCTGCACCGCAAGGGCAAGGAGGGCCTGGGCGCGGCCTACCTCGCCGGCTTCCGCTGGGGTATCGACCAGGGCTACGGCGTGCTGGTCGAGATGGACGCCGACGGCTCCCACCAGCCCGAGGAACTGCCGCGGCTGCTGACCGCCCTCAAGGGCGCCGACGTGGTGCTCGGCTCGCGGTGGATCCCCGGCGGCCGCGTGGTGAACTGGCCCAAGTCCCGCGAGTACCTGTCCCGCGGCGGCAGCACCTACTCGCGCTTCCTCCTCGACGTGCCGCTGCGCGACGTGACCGGCGGCTACCGGGCCTTCCGCAAGGAGACGCTGCTCGGACTCGGCATGGACGAGGTCGCCTCGCAGGGGTACTGCTTCCAGGTCGACCTGGCCTGGCGCGCGGTGAAGTCCGGCTTCCACGTCGTCGAGGTGCCGATCACCTTCGTCGAGCGCGAGCGCGGCGACAGCAAGATGAGCCGGGACATCGTGGTGGAGGCCCTGTGGCGGGTCACCGCCTGGGGTGTCGGGTCCCGCGTGCGCCGCTTCGGCGAGGCCCGCCGCAAGAGCTGACCGGGGCCCTCGGGGCGTCCGGCGGCGACCAGGCACAATGGGGCGTATGACGATCAGCACCCCGCCGCCGGACGGGTCCGGTGGACCGCAGCAGCAGCGACAGCAGGGGCGCTCCCGCGGGCGGCGCTGGATCGCGCCGGCCGTGGCCGCGTACGCCCTGCTGGAGATCTGGCTGCTGATCCTGGTCGGCAGGGCGGCCGGCGGCTTCACGGTCCTGCTGCTGCTCGTCGCAGGACTGGTCCTCGGCGGGCTGGCGGTGCGCAACGCGGGCCGCAGCGCGTGGCGGTCGCTGAGCGAGGCGGTGCGCGCGGCGACACCGCCCGGTCAGGACGGGAGCGCGGCGGGGGCCGAGGACTCCGGGGCCACTGGAGCCGCCGGCGGCGGCACCGCGGGCAAGGGCAGGGCGAAGGGCGGCGCCGGCGCGCTGCTGACCGGCGGCCTGCTGCTGATGGTGCCCGGCCTGATCTCCGACGTCGCGGGGCTGCTCTTCCTCTTCCCGCCCACCCGCTCGCTGCTGACCCGCGTCGGCGGGCGCGCGCTGGAGCGCAGGGTCGCCGCCCGGCCCCAGGAACAGGGTTCGCTCGGCGACCTCTTCCGGCAGGCCCGCGACGCGGAAACGCAGATGCGGATCCACCGCCCCGACGGCAAGGTCATTCCGGGCGAGGTGGTCGACCGGGGCGCGGGTGAGGACAACGAAAACCCCGGGTCGCGGCACTGAGGCCACGTCGCCCGGGGCGCACGTCGGATGGGGCCCGCCCCTCACGGGCCCGCTACCTTCTGTCAGGCGGTCTTGCGGTTGTCGCGCGGATGAACCGCGATGTTCATCGCGCCGGAGCGCAGAACGGCCAGCCGTTCGGCCAGGACTTCCTCCAGCTCCTCGACCGTACGCCGCTCCATGAGCATGTCCCAGTGCGTACGCGCGGGCTTGCTCGTCTTCTCCTCCGGGCTCTCTCCGTCGACCAGAAGAGCCACCTGGCCACAGGCCCGGCACTCCCACTCCGGCGGAATCTCGGCCTCCACCGAGAACGGCATCTCGAATCGATGGCCGTTCCGGCATGCGTACTCAACGGTCTGGCGAGGCGCCAGATCGATGCCGCGGTCGGTCTCGTAGCTCGTCGCCCCGAGTCGCGTGCCGCGGAGAGCTCGCTCACTCATGAATCGTGCCTCCCGGGCTATGTCGCCCACAGGACAGGTGTCGCTGTCGTCGTCATCCGGTCAACGTCCGGTCGGCGGTGAAGATTCCCGTATCGGGAGGTGCGTCGCCCGTCGTGCCGCCCCTTTTTGTACCCATCGGCGCCCGTTTTGTCACATCTCACGAAAGATGTCACCCTGCGTTCTGATATCTTTAGCGCGCAGTAACGGCCCATCCGTCGAACCAACCGCGTACACTACCGCGTCGCACTCAGAGGGGCTAAATCGTCTCGGGGACCGGATTGCCCGCGGCCGCCACCGCCCGCCGCATCGGCACCCGGAGCAGCAGCACGAAGCCGATCGCGAAGAAGACCACCAGCGAGATGATCGCGTCCCGGTAGCTGCCGCTGAGCTGGTAGGTCAGCCCGAACAGCAGGGGCCCGAGCCAGCTCGTCCCCCGGTCGCTCACCTCGTACACCGAGTAGTACTCGGCCTCCTTGCCACGCGGCACGAGGTGCGAGAAGAGCGACCGCGACAGCGCCTGGCTGCCGCCCAGGACCATGCCGATGGCCGCGGCCAGGAGGAAGAAGCCCACCGGCCGGCCGGCGGGCAGGAAGAATCCGGCCGCAAGGGTGATCGTCCAGGCCACCAGCGAGCCGAGCACGGTGCGGTGCGTCCCGTACCGCGCGGCGAGCCGGCCGAGCAGCAGGGCACCGAACACCGCCAGCACCTGCACCAGCAGGATCGCGCCGATCAGCGTCGTCTGGTCCAGGTCCAGTTCCTCCGAACCGTAGACGGAGGCCTGGGAGATCACGGTCTGGATGCCGTCGTTGTAGATGAGGTACGCCAGCAGGAATCCGAGCGTGAGCGGATAGCGGCGCATGTCCCGGACGGTGTCGGCGAGCTGCCGCCAGCCCTGGCGCAGCGCCCCGGACCCTGATCCGGGCCGGACCCCGGCCGCCTCGGCCGCCGGGGCGAGCCGGTCGCGCAGCCGCAGCATCGGCACGATCGTGAAGCCCGCCCACCACAGCCCCGCCGAGGCGAGGCAGATCCGCACGGCCGTGCCCTTCGAGACGCCGACCGCGTCGTGGCCCAGGAAGAGGGCGAGGTTGGCGACGAGCATCAGCGCGCCCGCGGCGTAGCCGAACGCCCAGCCGCGCGAGGACACGGCGTCGCGTTCGTGGGGCTCGGCGATCTGCGGCAGGAACGCGTTGTAGAGGACGACCGACGCCGCGAAGGCGACGTTGGCGACGATCAGCAGCCCGCCGCCCAGGAGGTAGCGGTCACCGCCCACGAAGAACATGGCGGTGGTCGCGGCGGCCCCGATGTAGGCGAACAGCCCCATCAGCGGCTTCTTGCGGCCGGTACGGTCCGCGATCGCCCCGGCGAGCGGCATCACCAGCACCGACAGCAGTACGGAGGCGGAGACGACGTACGCGAAATAGGCGCCCGCGCGCACGGGTATCCCGAGCGGGCGGACGAAGCCGTCGGGATCGGCCGCCGCCTCGGCGATGTCCGTGAGATAGGGGCCGAGGAAGACCGTGATGACGCTGGTGGAGAAGACCGAGTTGGCCCAGTCGTAGAAGTACCAGCCGCGTTGCTCGCGGCGTCTTTCGCCCGCGGCCGCCACGGCGCCGCCGCCCGCCGTCGTGTCCCGCGCCTCGTCCGTGCTCACCACTTGTGCCCGCCGTTCCGTGTCCGTGCGCCGTGCCGATGTGATCGGCATGATGCCATCCGCCGGGCGCCGGGTGAGAGCCAGGACACACGACTGCCCCCGGGCGCCGCTGGGGCGGCCCCGGGGGCAGGGCGGTATGCCTGGATCGCGGCGGTCCGCGACGATCAGGCCTTGCCGCCGTTCGTACGGCGGCGGCGCAGCACCCAGAAGGTGGCACCGACACCCGTGGCCAGCAGCGCGCCACCCACGATGGTCTCGGGGGTGTTCATGCCGATCGAACCGCCGAGACCGGTGTTCGGGGCGCCGATCGGGCCGCCGCCGATCCCGCCGCCGCCGATCCCGCCACCACCGATGCCGCCGCCGATCCCGCCGCCACCGCCACCGCGGCCGCCACCACCCCAGCAGCCGCCGCGGCCGCCGCCGTAACCGCCGTCGCCGCCGCGGCCGCCCTCGCCGCCGCGGCCACCTTCGCCGCCGCGGCCACCTTCGCCGCCGCGGCCACCGAAGTCACCGCGGTCGTCGCCGCCACGGCCGAAGCCGCCGTTGTCGTCCATGTTGCGGCCGTCGGCCAGGTCGGTGCCCGCGCCCTGAGCGGCGAAGTCGTCGCTCAGGCCCTGGCTGCCGGGGCCGCCGTTGCCGTTGTCGCCGCGGCCGCCGCCGTCACCGCGGCCACCGTCGTCGCCACGGCCGCCGCCGTCGCCACGGCCGCCGCCGTCACCGCGACCGCCGCCGCCGTAACCGCCGTCGCCGCCACGGCCGTCCTCGCCACCGCGGCCGTAGCCGTCACGGCCACCGCCCCACCACGAGTCGCAGTTGTCGCCGTAGCCGCCGCGGCCGTGTCCGTAACCGCCGTGCCCGCCGTGCCCGTAACCCCGGTCTCCGTAGCCCCGGTCGCCGTGGTCCCGGCCCCGGTCGTCACCCCGGTCGTCGCCGCGGTCGCCGTGGTCGTCGCCGCGGTCACGGTCGCGGTCGCGGTCGCCGTTGTCGTCGCCGCGACCCTCACCCCGGTCGTCGCCGCGGCTGTCGCCCCGGCCGTCACCGGAGCCGGTGCCGACGCCGGCACCGGCGCCCGGGACGCTGCCGTTGCCGTCGATGGCGCGGACGGTCAGCTGCACGACGCTCGGGCCGGTGTCCTGACCGGTCGGCTCGGTGCAGTCGACGGTCACGTTGTACGTGCCCGGGGGCGTGGCCGCCGGGACCGTGAAGCTGGCACCGCCGCCGGTCGAGCTGACCGCCACGGTGGGGCGCTCCGGGATGCTGGTCGTGATGACCGTGTCGCTCACGCAGTTGGCGACGGTGACCGTGACGAGGTCACCGGGGGAGACCCGGTAGCTCGAGAGCCCGACGCCAGGGGCTGCGACAGCGCTTGTTGGCAGGACGACAGCGGCTACGGTCATCGCCGCCCCGGCCATGATGCGTGGAGCACGCATGAGGTGAACCTCCTTGCGGACGGGGCAGGTGGGACTGGCTTCCCGTGGCACGAACTGCGACCGCGTCCTTGCTCCCATGGCACGAGGACCGGGATACGGCCGCACCTCGGAACGGGCTGCCGCGTTGCTCCGGACGGGGCATCAGGTCTGTCGGTCGATCGCGGTCACCGCAGGTCAGCGACACATTTGGAGCCGCGTCAGAAAAATGTGAAGAGCTGGTCAAACGGGTGACCCTCTGTCAGAGGATCTTGACTTCGGAATGGGCCGACGATACGTCAGCCGACGAGCCGTCAGGCAGGCGCGCTCCGGGCCGGTGCGGACGGCACGTCAGAATCCCGCCCCCACGGCATGGGAGAGGGCCCGTGCGTACAGCCGTGCGCCCTCGGGGCGCGGGTGGATGCGGTCCCCCCACAGCAGCCCCGGGTGCCGGGCGATCACCCCCCGCCACGGGACCAGCACGCACCCCGGGTGCCGCCGCACCGCCTCCCTCAGCGCCTCGTTCACCCGGGTTTCCCAGGACCGGGGTGCCTGGACGTCCACGAACGCGAGCAGCCGTCCGGGGCCCGCGATCCGCACGATTTGGTCGAGGGCCTCCCGGGTGACGTCCCCGTTCGTCCCGAGCCCGACGACCACCACACGGCGCAGCCGCCCGGCGTCCCGCATGCGTTCCAAGACCTCGGGGGCGGCATCCATCTGACGGCCCACCACGGCGTCGACGGCGATCCCGGGGAGCACGTCCCGCAGCGCGTCCGCCGAGGCCAGCATCACCGAGTCGCCCACCGCCGTGATGTCGGCGCCCGTCACGTCCGGCGCGCCGCCGGTCGCGGTGTCCGGTCCGTCCTCCTCGGGCCGCTGCGGCCGTTCCGCGCGGAGCGGCTCGGCGATCCTGGCGGTCGGCGCCGCCGCGACCACGCCTTCGCCCGACGCGATCTGCGCCTGCAGGCCGCCGCCCGACGGCGCCCGCAGCACACCGACGTACGCCACGCAGGCCACCGCGACGACCGCGGCCACCGCTCCCAGCACCGTCCGGGGACGGGCGCCCCACGCCCGGCGCAGGAACGTGCTGCACAACTCGGCGTACCCGCGCAGGCCGAGCCGGAGCAGGGGCTCCTCCAGCACGCGGTACGACACCGCCGCGAGGACCACCGGCAGGGCGAGCGCCGCGCAGCGGACGAAGGGCGAACTCAGCGCCTCCGGGGCGGCGTTGACCAGGCAGGCGAGAACCGGCCAGTGCCACAGGTAGATCCCGTACGAGCGGCGCCCGGTCCAGGCCAGCGGCCGCCACGCCAGCAGCCGGGCGATCCTCCCGGGACCGCCCGCCGCCACCGTGAGCGCGGCCGCCGCGAGACACACCGGCACCAGACCGCCGCGGTACACGAAGGCCGAGGTCCCGGACACGAGCAGCGCCGTCGCGGCCAGTACGGCCAGCCCCGCCGCGCCCAGCCCGTCGATGGCCCGCACGTGCCCGGCCCTGCGCAGCGTCCCGGCCCGTGACAGCGGCAGCACGAGCGCGACCGCCGCGCCCAGCAGCAGGCCGCCGCCGTGCGTGTCCGTGCCGTAGTACACCCGCGAGGGGTCGGTGCCCGGTACGTAGAGCACCGCCATCGCCGTGAACGACGCGGCGGCCGGCACCGCCGCGATCGCCGCCTGCGCCCACTGGCGGCGGACGACGGCCATCACCGCCCAGAGCAGCAGCGGCCACGCCACGTAGAACTGCTCCTCCACGGCCAGCGACCACAGGTGCCGCAGCGGCGGTTCGGCGCCGAACTGCGCGAAGTACATGTCGTGCCGCCCGAGCTGCCACCAGTTGCTGCGGTAGGTGAGCGCGGCCGCCACGGCGCCCCGCAGGTCGCGCCGGCCGTCCCCGCCGACCAGCGTCGCCGCGCACGCGGTCACCGCGAGGACCAGCCACAGCACGGGCAGCAGCCGCAGGGCGCGGCGACGCCAGAAGGCGACGAGCCGCAGGCGCCCGCCCCGCCAGTGGTCGGCGGCGAGCAGACTGGTGATCAGGTAGCCGGAGAGGACGAAGAAGAGGTCCACGCCCAGGAAGCCGCCCGGCAGCCACGGAGCGTGCACGTGGTACACGACGACCGCGGTCACGGCCAGCGCACGCAGACCGTCGAGACCCTGTGCGCGTGGGTGCTGAGTGTTCATCAGGCCACGGTCGGTACCCGGGGACCGCTCCGCATCCCGGCGCCGCCGTATTGGACCCGCTGCCTCATCCGCTCTACCCGATCGGGTGAGGTGCGGATTGCCCCGTTCGCACTCCTCCGAATGCGGGCGGCACACACCCGTCCTACGGTCCTGTATGACGGGCCGTCATGTGCCGTCACGCACCTGGCGCCGGAGCTGAAGGACTGTGATGGATCACTATCCCGGGGAGCACACCGCTCCCGTGCCGTGGTACGGACATCCCGATGCCTGGTACGGGCAGCCCGACCCCTGGTTCGGCCAGCCGCTCCCGGGCACGTGGGAGGACGAGGTGCCGCGCGGGCCCGCGCGCCCCCGCCCGGCCCCGAAGACGCCGTCCCGTGCCGCGCGGCAGCGCCGCAAGCCGGAGCCCGCGCCCCGCTCGCGACAGAAGCCCAAGGCCGGCCGCCCGCCCGAGCCCGCGCCGCAGCCACGCACCCGGAAGACGCCCACCACCCGGGCCCGCGAGGACGCCAAGGCAGCCGAGCCGGCCCCGAAGCCACGTCCTGAGGCGACGCGCCGTCCTGAGCCGCAGGTCCGGCCGGAATCGAAGAAGCGGCCGGAAGAGAAGCCACGTCCTGAGGCGAAGGCCCGTCCCGAGCAGGAGGTCCGGCCGGCATCGAAGAAGCGGCCGGAAGAGAAGGCCCGTCCTGAGGCGAAGGCCCGTCCCGAGCAGGAGGTCCGGCCGGCATCGAAGAAGCGGCCCGAAGAGAAGGCCCGTCCTGAGGCGCACGCCCGGCCCGCGCCGAAGGCCCGTCCCGCGGCCCCGGCTCCCCGTGCCGCCGCGCCGAAGGCCCGTGCCGGGCAGGGGATTCCGCAGCGTCCCGCCGCTCGTACGACCGGGGTCAGGCCCGCCGCACGCCGTCGTCAGCAGCCGCCGCCGTTGCGTCTGACGCGGCGCGGGCGGCGGGTCGTCGGGGTAGCGGTGGGCGCCGTCGTGGTGTCCGGGCTCGTGCTCACCTTCGACGGCTTCGTCGGATCGGGCGGCCCGCCCCAGCCCTCGGCTGCCGCCGCCCTCGCCGGCGGCGGGAACGGCGGGGCCTCCGGCATCAAGGTGCCGCCGCCGCTGCCACCGGCCCAGCCGACGCGTGTGCGCATTCCGTCGATCGGCGTGGACGCCCCACTCATGAACGTGGGCCTGGACAAGGACGGCGTGATCGAGACGCCGCCGCCCGAGGAGAAGAACGAGGCCGCCTGGTACAAGGACTCGGTGAGTCCCGGCGCGCGCGGCGCCTCCGTCATCGTGGGGCATGTCGACAACATGAGCGGGCCCGCGGTCTTCTACAGCCTCGGCGCGCTGAAGAAGGGTTCGACCATCGAGGTCGCCCGTGACGACGGCACCACCGCGGTGTTCACCATCTTCGGCATCGAGGTCTTCAACAGGACCGGTTTCCCGGCCCACCGGGTCTACGGCGACACGAAGGACCCCGAACTGCGCGTCATCACCTGCGGCGGTACGTACAGCAGCGCCAGCGGCTACTCCGGCAACGTCGTCGTCTTCGCTCGGATGTCGAAGACGAAGTCGGCAGCCGACGAAAAAGCGGAGAAGGCAGCGAAGGCCGAAAAGGCGGCGAAGGCCAAGCCTGCGGACGGTGCCGACAAGGGCGACAGGTCCGGCTCTGCCGCCCCGACCCCGACCCCGACCCCGGGCAAGGAGGAGAAGCCGGAACCGAAATGACGATCCGTCAGCCGGTCCAGACGCCGCGTTCGACGTAGACCGAGCGCAGCATGTCCAGCCGGTCGGTCATGATCGCGTCCACGCCGAGGTCCAGCAGTGCGTGCACGCGGCTCTCGTCGTTCACCGTCCACACGTGCACCTGGAGGCCGAGGCGGTGCGCGGTCCGCAGGAACGCGGCGTCGACCACGCGGATGCCGTTGGAGCGCTCCGGCACCTGCACGCAGACCGCGCCGCGCCGCACCACCTTGTCGAGCAGGAAGCGCTCGGCGACCCGGCCGCCGACCGACAGCAGCCGGAGTTCCGCCACGCCGCGGGTGCCCAGGGAACTGGCCATGCGTGAACCGCCCAGCGCGCGCGCCCGCACGAGCCGTGCCTCGGAGAAGGAGCCCACGCACACCCGGTCCCAGGCGTCCGCGCGCCGGATCGTCTCGATCAGGGGCGCCACGGCCTCGTCGACCTTGGCGTCGACGTTCCAGCGGGCGTCGGGGAAGGCCTCCAGCAGGTCCTCGAAGAGCGGGACCGGCTCCTTGCCCGCCACGCGGGCCTCGTGGACCTCGGCCCAGGTCAGCTCGGCGATCCGCCCGCGCCGGTCGGTGACCCGGTCCAGGGAGCTGTCGTGGAAGGCCACCAGCACCCCGTCGGACGTCAGGTGGACGTCCGTCTCCAGGTAGCGGTAGCCGCCGTCGACGGCGGTCCGGAAGGCGGCCATGGTGTTCTCCAGGCCGTCGGCGTCACCGCCCCGGTGGGCGAAGGCGATCGGTGCCGGGCTGTCGAGGTACGGGTGGCTCGTTGCAGTCACTCGTGCAGTATCGCGTGTCCCCCGGTGGGTTCCGCCACCGGCTGCCCTCCCCGGGCCACGACCGCCGGCCGCGGTTCCGCCGGGGGCGGCGGGAACGCGAGGACGCGCAGGAAGAACTGGGCCAGCGGGCCGATGGACAGGGCGTACAGCACTGTGCCGACACCGACGCTGCCGCCCAGGACGAAGCCCACCGCCAGCACCGTCACCTCGATCCCGGTGCGCACCAGCCGGATCGAGCGGCCGGTGCGCCGGTGCAGCCCGGTCATCAGGCCGTCGCGGGGCCCCGGCCCGTAGCCGGCGGTGATGTACAGGCCCGTCGCCACGCCGCCCAGCACGATGCCCGCCACCAGGAGCGGGATGCGGATGCCGAGGGAGTGCTGCTGGGGGAGCAGGCTCAGTGTCGCGTCCATCGACAGGCCGACGACGAAGACGTTGGAGACCGTGCCCAGGCCCGGCCGCTGGCGCAGCGGCCACCACAGCAGCAGGACGAGCGCGCCGACGGCCACCGACACCAGGCCGATGCTGATGCCGGTGTGCTTCGCGATGCCCTGGTGCAGCACGTCCCAGGGGTCCAGACCGAGCGCGGCGCGCACTTGGAGGGCGGCGCTCGCGCCGTACAGGGTCAGTCCCGCGTAGAGGTGCACCAGCCTGCGGGCTGTGCGTGCACCGTTGTGTGATTGGCCCTCCACAGGACCCCCCTCTGGCCGTGATGGCGACGTAGGTGAGAGTGTGTGGCATGGTCGTGGTCGTATTCCATGGCCAATGTGCGGAAGGTGGACCGGTAACCATGTCGCAGTGGACCGCAACCGTGGGTGTCACGCATCTCGCCCGGCTGCTCGAACCCCGCCCGCAGCGCTCCACGGGACGCCGCGTCCCGGCCTACCGGGGCCTCGCCGACGGCATCCGGGTCCTGGTGCTGGAGGGCCGCGTCCCCGTCGCCGCCCGGCTCCCCGCCGAACGCGAACTGGCCCTCGCCCTCACGATCAGCCGGACGACGGTCGCCGCGGCGTACGAGGCGCTGCGCGCCGAGGGCTTCGCGCGCTCCCGGCGCGGCGCCGGCACCTGGACCGCGGTCCCCGAAGGGCACGCCCTGCCCACGCGCGGCCTGGAGCCGCTGCCGCCGGACGCCGCCGGCACCGTCATCGACCTCGGCTGCGCCGCCCTGCCCGCCCCCGAGCCGTGGCTGTCCCGCGCGGTCGGCGGTGCGCTGGCGGACCTGCCCTCCTACTCCGCCACCCACGGCGACTTCCCCGCCGGGCTGCCCGTACTGCGGGAGGCCATCGCCGAGCGCTACACCGCGCGCGGCATCCCCACCCTCCCCGAGCAGATCATGGTCACCACCGGTGCCATGGGGGCGATCGCCGCCGCCGTCCGGCGGCTGGTCGCCCCCGGCGAGCGGGTGGCCGTCGAGTCCCCCAGCTACGCCAACGTCCTGGAACTGCTGAGAGAGAGCGGCTCGCGGCTGGTCCCGGTCGCCCTGCGCGAAGGGCTCGCGGGCTGGGACCTCGACCACTGGAAGCGCGTCCTGCGCGACGCGGCGCCGCGCATGGCGTACGTCATGCCCGACTTCCACAACCCGACCGGCACCCTCGTCCCCGACGAGCAGCGCCGCGCGCTGGTCGAGGCGGCGCGCGCGGCGGGGACCGTGCTGATCGCCGACGAGACCATGGCCGAGCTGACCCTGGACGCCGGCGGGGGGCCCGCGCCGCGGCCGCTGGCCGCCTTCGACCGCGGCGGCACGGTCGTCACCGTCGGCTCGGCCAGCAAGGCGATCTGGGCGGGCCTGCGCATCGGCTGGGTCCGTGCCACGCCCGACGTGGTGCGCCGGCTGGTCAGTGCCCGCGCCTACCTGGACCTCGGCTCGCCCGTCGTGGACCAGCTCGCGGTCGCCTGGCTGCTGCGCAACGAGGTCTGGGACGACGCCGTCGCCGCCCGGCGCGAACGTGCCCGCTCGCACCGCGACGACCTGGTCGCCGCCCTGCGGGACCGGCTGCCCGACTGGGAGTTCGCCGTGCCCTCCGGCGGGATGACCATGTGGGTGCGCACCGGGGAGGTCTCCGGCTCTCGCCTTGCGATGGCGGGCGAGCGCCTGGGCGTCCGCGTCCCGTCCGGTCCGCGCTTCGGTATCGACGGGGCCTTCGAGTCCTACATCCGGCTGCCGTTCACGGTGGGAGGCAGCGTGGCCCGCGACGCCGTCGAGCGGCTGGCCGCCGCCGAGCAGGCCGTACGCGACGGCGGCGGGGCGGAGACCGAGGGCACCGGCCTGTTCGTGGCGTGAGAGAGCCCCCGGAGCGATGGCTCCGGGGGCTCTCCGGCACGGGCGGCTCAGCGGTGGGGCATCTCCGTCAGGCGGACGCGGAGTTCGACCTCCTGGTCACCGGAGACGCTGCCCTGCTCCTCCAGTTCGAAGCAGTCGCCGAGGACCTTCTTCACCTCGCGGACGTGCCGCGGGCCGCCGGACAGGTCGGCGGTGAGCGGGCCGTCGAGGTGGACCGGCCCCAGCTCGTGGCCGTGGCTGCGCGTGTCGACGGAGGCCGCCCACACGGTCGGGTGCTTGGCGCCGGGGCGTGGCTCCACTGCCTCGGTGAGGCTCTCGCCGGGTCGCGTGGGGAAGGCGGCTTCCAGCGCGCCCAGTACGGCTCCCGCGTCCTGCTTGGCGCAGTCGGTGAGCAGGACGTCGACCTGGGAGGCGTGGTGGGAGTCGGAGTGGTGCGTGGTCATCGGCGATTCTCCTCTCGCGGGATGCCCCGTTGCGGCGCGGCGCCGCGGGCGACCGCGGTCCGCGCCCCTCTCAGCGTAGGTCGGCGCCCGCCGGTCCGCAGCGGGCGGGCCGGTGTCACGCGCCGCAGTCGAGCGACTCCAGCGCCTCGACCAGGGGCGCGAGTTCCGGCTCCGCGGCGGCGTCGGCGAGCGCCTGGCGCAGCGCCTCGTCGTGGGTCGGGCGGGCCTGCGCGAGCAGGGCGAGACCGGCCTCGCCGACATCGGTGTAGATGCCGCGGCGGTCGGTCGCGCACAGGTAGCGCGTGAGCAGGCCGCGGTCCTCCAGTCGCGTCACCAGCCGCGTGGTGGCGCTCTGGCTGAGCACCACGGCCTCGGCCACCTGCGCCATCCGCAGATGGCCGCCTTCGCCCGCGTGCTGCCGGCTGAGGACGTCGAGCAGGGAGAACTCGCGCACGCTCAGCCCGTGCCCGGCCTCGAGCGCGCGCTCGACGTGCGCCTCGATCCGGTTGTGGAGCACTGACAGGGCGCACCAGCTCTGCGCGAGCCGGGTGGGTGCGGAGTCCGTGGTGGCGGTCATGGCTCCATGGTAAGTCGGGCCGCCGATAGTCGGCGCGTGCAAATTTTTCGCTGGGCCGGCTCGCGGGGCCGGCCGGCGACCGGGCCGGCCCCGCGCACCGTGCGTGAGCAGGTCAGAAGGTCAGCTTCCAGCTGTTGATGTAGCCCGTGTCCTGGGCCGCCACGTCGCGGACACGGAGCTTCCAGGTGCCGGCCGCCACTTCGGCGGACGCGTTGACGGTGTACGTCGCGATGACGTTGTCGGCGGAGTCGCTGCTGCTGGAGTTCTTCAGCCGGTACGCGGTGCCGTCCGGGGCGACCAGGTCGACGACGAGGTCGCCGCGCCAGGTGTGCCGGATGTCGACACCCACGGCGAGGGCGGTGGGCGCGTTGCCGGAGATGCCGCTGACGGTGACGGGGGACTCCACGGCCGCGCCCGCGTCGGGGACGGTGATGTCGGCGGTGTTCTCGAACACGGTGCCCGGCGGGGGAGCCGCGGCGGTGGAGAGCGTCCAGACCGCGTTGGCGATGGCGTCGGTGTTGTTGTCGAGCGCGGTGTCGTTGATGTTGGACGCCGTGTCGCAGGAGGCGTGGTAGCAGCGGTCGAAGGCCTGACCCGAGGTGCCGCCCCACTTCTGCGCCTGCGCCGCCGTCTTGATGTAGTCGGCGCCGCTGAACAGGCCGCCGACGGGCACGCCCGCGTTCTTGAAGGGCGCGTGGTCGGAGCGGCCGTCGCCCTCGGTCTCGATCTCGGTCGCGATCCCCTTGGCGGCGAACCAGTCCTTGAAGACCTTCTCCAGCGCGGTGTTGTCGTCGTACACGAAGTAGCCGGGGTTCGGCGAGGCGATCATGTCGAAGTTGAGATAGCCGTCGATCCTGCCGCGGTCCGCGGTGGACAGGCTGTTGACGTACGCCTTGGAGCCGATCAGGCCGAGTTCCTCCGCTCCCCACCATCCGAACCGCAGATGCTTCGTGGGCTGCAGGTTCTCGCGTGCGACCGCGAGGGCGGTCTCCAGGACGGCGGCCGAACCGGAGCCGTTGTCGTTGATCCCGGGACCGGCGGTCACCGAGTCGAGGTGCGAGCCGGCCATGATCACGTGGTTGGTGTCGCCGCCGGGCCAGTCCGCTATGAGGTTCCAGCCGGTGGCACCGCCGGACGTGAACTGCTGGAGCGCGGTGGTGTAGCCGGCCGCGTCCAGCTTGGCCTTCACGTAGTCGACGGAGGCCCGGTAGCCGGTCCGGCCGTGCGCGCGGTTGCCGCCGTTGGCGGTGGCGATCGACTGCAGCTGGCTGAGGTGCGCCTTGACGTTGGCGACCGGGATGTCCGGCGCGGCGGCGAGGGCGGGCCGTGCCGCGACGGGCGTGGCGGAGGCGGTCAGCAGGACCGCGGCCAAGGCGCCGGCGGCGCCGGCCGCGACGAGTCTGATTGCGGGCACAGGTCACTCCGGTGTGTGGGGGGATGGAGTCGTGCGGTGATGGGACGTTCTTGAGCAATTCTTGACGCGTACATGCCTGTGCAGATCCTGTGTACGGCGGGGCCTTCCGTCAAGGGCGCATACCGGACGCCGCGTTCCGTGCAGCGGGCGCGCTAGGGTCGGACCATGGCTGACGACGAGGGCCCGGTGCGGGTCGACGCCTGGATCTGGTCCGTCCGGCTCACGAAGACGCGCTCCATGGCCGCCACGGCGTGCCGGGCCGGTCACGTGCGCGTCAACGGCGAGCGCGTGAAGCCGGCGCAGGCCGTCCGCCCGGGCGACGAGGTACGGCTGCGCGGCGCCGGGCGGGAGCGGGTCGTCGTCGTGTCCCGGCTGGTCCGCAAGCGTGTCGGTGCGGCGGTGGCCGCCGAGTGCTTCGTCGACAACAGCCCGCCGCCGCCCACCCCGGAGGAGGTGCCGGCCCCCGTGGTCCGCGACCGCGGCACCGGCCGCCCCACCAAGCGCGACCGCCGCGACATGGAGCGCCTCCGCGGCGCCCGCTGACGGTCCGGAGGTCCGGCAGTTCTGTTCCTCGTGCCTGGCGTTGGTTTTCGGGGCACGGGGACGAACTGCGGCGCCCGTGCCCTTGCGGCATCCGCCCGGCGCTGACACGCGGACCGCGCGGACCGCGCGGCACGGGCGGCCCGGTCCGCTCGGGGCTGCTGCCTTGGGGGGCTCAGGCCTTCTGGGTGGGCACTCCCATGCTCCGGGCTGGTGCTTGCGCCGGCGAGCAGGGAGCACACCTGGCACTGGCTGCGCTCGGTCTGAGGCGGATCGTGGCCTGCGAACTCGTGGCGAAAGAAATCGACGCGGACCGAATTCGCTTGCCGGCCAAGCGGACCGTGAGCCAGGATCGGCTCATCTCTGCAGGAGGTGACGTGGTGACGGTCGGGGGGTTGGACCTGGCTCTGTTGCGTGATGACGAGGGCAACAGTGTCCGCATCACGGTGCTGGGCCCTTTGCAGGGTGTGCATGGAGGGCTGGCGGCAGAGATCGTCGTCGACACGCCATTCGTCAGTGGGCGGGTGGATCTCTCGTTGTGGCGGTCGCGGCTGACGTCCTGGGGCGAGGCGCTCACGCGGCTTGAGTCCGGCGAAGACATCGCCTGGCTGCACGTCCAGCGCGGCCCCTCGGTCTTCATCGACCTCAACGGCGAACGCGACTGCCCCGAGGTGGTAGTTGAAGACGTCCTCGTCTCGATGGCAACGGTACGGGTCCCGATCGACCTGCCGGCCAACTGGATCGAAACCCACCGCCTTCTGCTTGCCGACGTGCTTCGCGTTTGGGATGACCACCTGTCGCCGGAGTGAGGGAAGCCTCCGCCGGCAGATCAACGGTCATCCGGGACTGAGGAGGGCCTCATGGATGTCATCGCGGATGAATCCCTGGGACGGAGCCCGGTGTTGCGCCGAGCGGTCCATGGCTGGATGCCGAGGCCGCGAACCAGGCGACGGCACTGTCGCGGGTCGTAGCCGCGGTCTGCGAGAACGACATCGGGGCTACGCTGCGGCCGGCCCCGCTCGCCGCGTATCGGCGGGACCGTCTTCAGCAAGCCTCCGTGCCGTCTTGATGGCCCCTTCAAGGCTCTGACGTGTGAGGAGTCCACCGCTTCGTGGGCGCGCCTGGCGCCGCTGCCGTGGGGGCCGCGGAGCGGTTCAGGCTTCCTGGGACGGCAGGCCGAGGGCGGTGAGGCGGGTTCTGAGGGCGTGGAGTTCCGGGCCGGTGCTTGTGCCGGCGAGCAGGGACTCCGCGAGGTGCTGCTGCTCGGCCGCGGCGGGGACGTCGGAGGCCGTCGCCAGGGCCGCGGCGAGCCTGAGCCGCATCGTGCCCTCGGCCACCGGGTGCCCCAGGTCCTTCAACAGGCCGACGGCCGCCTCCAGTTCGCGCCTGGCCCCCGGGACGTCGCCGCGCAGGAGCAGCAGGTCGCCGATGGCGCCGTGCGTACCCGCGATGCCCGGGACGGTGCCGAGCCGCTCGAACAGCCGCAGCGCTGCGCGGTGGGCGCCGAGTGCCGCCTCGTGGTCGCCCTCCTCAAGTGCCAGCGCGGCCAGACCGCCCAGGGCGTACGCCTCGCTCAGCCGGTTTCCGGCGCGGCGGTGCGCCGCCACGGCCTCCTCGGTCGCCGCCCGGGACTCCGTGAACCGTCCCAGCCGCAGGTAGGCCGCCCCGGCCAGCCCCCGCAGGTGGGCCCGGTCGGAGGGGGAGGCTGCGTCGTCGGCCACGAGGGCGAGCGCCTGCTCCGCGTCGTCTGCGGCCTCCCCGAACTCGCCCATGACGAGGTGGAGCGTCGCCAGCTTGCCCCATGTGTCGGCCTCCTCCGCGGTCCGCCCCAGCGTCCGCCAGAGCTCCAGCGCCCGGCGCAGGTGTGCCTGGGCGCCGCTGTGGCGGCCGCTCTGGCGCAGGACGTCCCCGAGGTGGAGGCGGGCCCGTGCCTCGCCCGCGTCGTCGCCTGCCGCCTCGGCGAGTTCCACCGCGTCGAGCAGCAGCGGGGCGGCCCGGTCCAGGTCGCCGTCCGCGGCGTGGATGGATCCCACGGTCAGGGCGGCCCGCGACTGCCCGCGGCGGTCGCCGAGCGCCTCGGCGGCCTCCGCGGCGGCGAGCCAGACCCGCAGCCGCTGTGCGTGGTAGTGCTGGAGGTGCCAGCCGTGGTCCGCCGCGTCGGCCAGCCGGAACACCCGCTCCCACGCGCCGTGGGCGGCCCCCTGCCGGGCGACCGCCGCGATGTTGGGGGCCTCGTCGGCGATCCAGCCGGGCGGGTTGCCGCGGGCGGCGGCCGCGTACCAGTCAAGGAGGCGTTCGCTGACGCGTTCCGGCTCGCCCGGCTCCTCCTCCGCCAGGCGTTCCTTCGCGAACAGCCGGGTCAGGTCGTGCAGGCGGTGCCGGCCGCCGCCGACGGACTCCACGAGTTGCGCGTCCACCAGGCGGTCGACGCCGTCGCCGACGCGGCCCGCCGCGCCGGCCGCCGCTGCCGCCGCCCCGGGCCCGAAGTCGCCGCCCGGGAAGCCCCCGAGCCGCCGCAGCAGGCGCCGGTCCCCGGCGGCCAGGTCCTCGTAGGCGGTGGCGAGGGTGGCGCGCACCGCCCAGTTGCGGAAGCGCAGTTCGTCCAGCCGGGACCGTTCGTCCTCCAGCCGCCGCGCGAGTTCGGCGATGCCGAGCCGGGAGCGGGCGGCCTTGGCGCCCGCCAGCCGGATCGCGAGCGGCAGGCCCTCGCAGGCCCTGACCACCGAGGCAGCCGCCTCCGGGTCCGCGGCGGCACCGCCCGTCCCGCTGACCCGGGCCAGCAGGTCGAGCGCGTCGTCGGTGCCGAGCGCGGCCAGCTCGTGCGCGGCGGCCTCCGGCAGGTCGGCGGGCAGCGGACGGCTCGTCACGATCGTCAGGCAGCGGGCGCCGGCGGGCAGCAGCGGGCGTACCTGGTCGGCGTCCCGGGCGTCGTCGAGGACGACCAGCACCCTCCGGTCGGCCATCAGGCTCCGGTAACGGGCCGCCAGGGTGTCGGTGTCGCCGACCCGGTCCGGATCGTCGTCGCCGAGTGCCCCGAGGAAGCGGGCGAGCGCCGTCTCCGGCGGCATCGGGTCGCCGCGGCCGGCGCCGAGGTTCACGTACAACTGGCCGTCCGGGTAGTCCTGTCGCAGCTCATGGGCCAGCCGGTTCGCCAATGTCGACTTGCCGACACCCGGCGCACCCGCGACGGCGACGACACGGGCGCCGCCCGCGACGGCCGTCCGCAGCGCGGCCAGATCGGCCTCCCGGCCCGTGAAATCGGCCACCAGCGGCGGAAGTTGCCCGGGAACGGGTCGGCGCGGAGACGGGTCCGCCGGCGCGGCCTCCGCCGTCTGGAGGCGCTGCTGCCACACGGCGAGCCCCGCCGCGGCCAGCGTGCCCACCCCGACCAGCGGCCAGGACCAGGGCGCGAGCCATCGCAGACCGGGCGGCAGCACGCCGCCGGTCGCCACATTGACGGCCACTGCCAGCAGTGCCGACACCAGCCCCGACGTCAGCGCCAGCCCGCCGAGCACCCACCCCCGACGCACGCACCCCACCCCCCTCGTCCGGCGGCCCCCGCGGCAGGATGCCGTGTACGCCGCTCCCTGGGAAGTGCCCGTACCCCGGTTCCGGAGCGGCACGGCGGCCTGCGAGGGTGTACACGTGGATGCGAACGAGGGGGACGTCCCGAGGCCGTTGACGACGTGCTGGAACTACTGGATGGCCGTACCCACCGGCGACCAGTCCGGGCTCATGGAGCTTCTCGGCCTTGTCCACCCCAGCCCGGTGACCTTTGCCGACGCTGTCAACGTGCTCGATTCCGACACCCACGGCGGGGTCGGCGAGGACGCGGCCTTCGCCACGCGGGTCTATGTGTCCCCCGAGCTCGACGGTTGGACCCTGATCGTCGGCGACTGGTGCAACCCCTGCGACGAGGAGCGCAGCGAGGAAGTCCTGCGGACCTGCACGATGCTCAGCGCCCACTACGGCCGGGCCCAGGCCTACTACTACGGCGCCCGGAACGACGGATCGGCGTGGCTGGTGGCCGAGGGCGGCGATGTCGTCCGGCGCTACTGCGAGACGGGCGAGGGCGAGGACGAACTGCTGACCCTCGGGGATCCGCTGCCCTACGAGCGGGCCCGCCGGGTGGAACTGGGCCTGTCGCCGGAGTGGGACGCCGCCGAGGAGAGCGACGAGGACGAACAGGAGTGGAAGCGGGCCGCCTTCGGCATGGCGCCCGACATCGCCGCCACGTTCGGCCCCACCCCTCTCACCCTGACGCCGTAGACCCCCGTGCGAGGCGCGGGGGTGCTCGCGCTGACGCCGCACGGAGTGGCACGGGGCGCCGCGCCGGGCGTGGACGTCGCGCGGCCCTGACCCCGTGCCGGCCCCCTCCGGGACGAGCCCGGCGCCCAGCCGGGTGACCGGGCCGCGCTGCTGCCCGCCCACTGGCGGACCGTGGTGCGGGTGCCCGCGGTGCCCGGCGGGGACCCTGCCGGCGCTCAGGGCAGCGGCGCGACGTACACCCAGGCCCCGTCGTGGCGGACGAAGCGGCTCTGCTCCTCCATGGCGTCGCGCTCGCCGCGCAGCGCGTAGTGCGCGCGGAAGGTGACGGTGCCCTCGGTGTGGAAGGCGCTGCCGTCGGTCGTGCCGAGGATCTCCAGCCGCTCCCAGCGCAGGTGGGGGTCGAGGTCGAGCTCCGCGGGGCGGGTGTCGGGGTGCCAGGTGCGCAGGACGTAGGCGGCGTCGTGGACCGCGTACGCGGTGAACCGGGAGCGCATCAGAGCCTCGGCGGTCGGCGCGGCGGCGTGGCCCGCGTGGTAGCGGCCGCAGCAGTCGGCGTAGCCGGCGGGGAGGCCGCAGGGGCAGGGGGCGCCGGGGGAGTGGAGGACCGGCCGGGTGTGCGGGCGGGGGGCGGAACGGCGGCCGGGGCGCGACTTGGACATGCCGGCAATTGTGCCGTGCGGGAGGCCCCCGGCCGGTGCCGACCCGGCCCGGATACGCTGCCGGGGTCACGCAGCCGACCCGGAGGAGTCCCTGTGCCGCCCAGCACGACAGGCACGAGCCGCACGACCCGTACGAGCGGTCCGTGGGTCGCGCTGGTGACGTGCGCGCCGCGCGAGGGCACCAGCACCGACCGCGACCTGCCGTTCCTGCGGGACGCGGTCGCCGCCGCGGGCGCCGACGCCGTCGTCGTCCGCTGGGACGACCCCGATGTGGACTGGGCCTCGCACGACCTGGCGGTCATACGCTCCACCTGGGACTACACCTGGCGGACCGCGGAGTTCCTGCCGTGGGCCGACCGCTGCGGCGCGGCGACCACGCTCGCCAACCCGGCGGACGTCGTCCGCTGGAACTCCGACAAGCGCTACCTCGGCGAGCTGACCGCACGCGGCGTCCCCACCGTTGCCACCCGCTATCTGCTGCCGGGGACCGAGCCGGACGGCCTCCCCGCCGACCACGAGTACGTGGTCAAACCGGCCGCCGGCGCGGGCGCTCGCTATGCCGGCCGCTACCGCCCGGGCAGCGACGACGCGGCGCGGGCGCACATCGCGCGGATGCACGCGGAGGGCCTGACCGCGATGGTCCAGCCGTACATGCCGGCCATCGACTCCACCGGGGAACGGGCGCTGGTCTTCATCGGCGGCCGCTTCCTGCACGCCGTCGCCAAGAACGCCGTCCTCTCCCACGGAACGGCTTACGACGCGACCAAGGTCGCCCATCCGGGCGTGCGACCGTGGACCCCGACCGCGGCCGAACTCGCCACCGCCGAGGCCGCGTTGGCCACCGTTCCGGAAGCGTCGGAGCTGCTGTACGCGCGGGTCGACCTGGTCGACGACGAGGACGGCGCGCCGCGCGTCATGGAGCTGGAACTGATCGAGCCGAACCTCTTCCTCGGCCTCCACCCGGCCTCGATGCCCGTTGTCGCCGAGGCCATCGTCGCCGCCGCGCGGCGCTGACGGCCGCGGGCCTCACGCCCCGGGCCGCAGCCCGGCGTACGCGGCGCCGCGGGCCAGCACCTCGCGGAGCATGGCGGGGGTGAGCCGGCCGGTGAAGGTGTTCTGCTGGCTGACGTGGTAGCAGCCCAGCAGGTGCAGCGGCGGTTCCGCGCCGGTGGGGCCCGGCAGTTCGACGTGCGCGCCGTGCCCGAAGCGGGGGAGCGGACGCGGCACGCGGCGGCCGGAGTCGGCGAGCACCGGCAGCAGGGCCTGCCAGCCAAACGCGCCGAGCACGACGACGGCGCGCAACGTGGGCCGCAGCAGCTCCAGTTCGCGCACGAGCCAGGGGCGGCAGGTCAGCCGCTCGTCCGTGGTGGGCTTGTTGGCGGGCGGCGCGCAGTGCACCGGCGCGGTCACCCGCACCCCGTACAGCTCCAGTCCGTCGCCGCGGGCGGTGGACGTCGGCTGCGAGGCGAGCCCCTCCGCGTGCATGGCGGCGAACAGCACGTCGCCGGAGCGGTCGCCGGTGAACATCCGGCCCGTCCGGTTGCCGCCGTGGGCGGCGGGGGCCAGCCCGACGACGGCCAGGGCGGCGTCGGCCGGGCCGAGGCCCGGCACCGGCCGCGCCCAGTACTCCTCGTCCGCGTACGCCCGGCGCCGCACCCGGGCGGTCTCCTCGCGCCAGGCCACCAGGCGCGGGCAGGCGCGGCAGCCGGTGAGCGCCTCGTCCAGCGCGGCGAGACCCGGGGCCCGCGCCGCGGCGTGCACCGGGAACTGCGGTGAGTCCTCCTCCGCTGCCATGTGCGGTCCCCTTCGTGGTCGTCCGGACTCCGGCACCACCAACCTACTGACGCCCCCGCGCGGTCGCAGCGGGGGCGTCGGTCCGCGGGCTCCGCCGCCGGGCGAGCAGGGGTCAGACGCGCACGGGGAGGAGCCGGTCGCCCTCGTCCTCGTCCTCACGGCCGGGCGCTTGGTGCCGGCCGGCGTCCGCGGCCGGCGTCCGAAGCCCCTCGCCCTCGACGTCGACGTTCGGCAGGACGCGGTCCAGCCACTTCGGCAGCCACCACGCCCGGCGGCCGAGCAGGGCGAGCACCGCCGGGACGATGGCCATGCGCACGATGAACGCGTCGAAGAAGACCGCGATCGCCAGCCCGAAGCCGATGGACTTGATCATCGACTCGCCGGACCCGATGAAGCCGGCGAACACGGCGATCATGATGACGGCGGCGGCGGTGACCACCCGGGCGCCGTGCCGGAAACCGGTCACGACGGCCTGGCCGGGCCGCTCGCCGTGGACGTACGCCTCACGGATCCGGGTCACCAGGAACACCTCGTAGTCCATGGCCAGGCCGAAGACCACGCCCACCAGGAAGATCGGCATCATCGACATGATCGGGCCGGTCTGCTCGACCCCGAGCAGCGAGGCGAACCAGCCCCACTGGAAGACCGCGACGACGGCGCCGAGGGCGGCCATCACCGAGAGCAGGAAGCCCAGGGCCGCCTTGAGGGGCACGAGCACCGAGCGGAAGACCACGATCAGCAGGAGGAAGGCCAGTCCGACGACGAGGCCCAGATAGGGCAGCAGGGCGTCGGTGAGCTTCTGCGAGGTGTCGATGTTCAGCGCGGTGGTGCCGGTGACGGAGATCCGCGCGCCGGTGTCCGCGGTGATCCCGTCGCCGGTGGCGCGGATGGCCTTGACCAGCCCCTCGGTCTCGGTGCTGCTCGGCTTGGAGTCCGGCACCACGTTCATGACCGCGGTGTCCCCGGCCTCGTTGAAGGTGGCCGGGGTGACGGTGGCGACGTCGTCGAGGCGCTCCAGGCTCGTGCCGACCTCCTTGACCGCGTCCTTCGGGTCGGCGGCGCCCCGGGCGTCGGTGACGACGACCAGCGGGCCGTTGAAGCCGGGGCCGAAGCCGTCGGAGAGCAGGTCGTAGGCGCGGCGCTGCGTCGTGGAGACGGGCTGGGACCCGTCGTCGCCGAGGCCGAGTTCGATCGACGCGGCGGGCACGGCGACCGCGCCGAGCGCGGCCGTGCACAGCAGCAGGACGGCGACGGGCCGCCGCACGACGAAGCGCGCCCAGCGGGTGCCCATGTTCGGCCGGCCGGTGCCCCGCGCGGCCAGGTCCCGCGTCTTGCGGTGGGCGTGCTGCTCGGCCGTCCTCGCGCGGCGGCGGGCGAGGCCGCCGGGCGCGCCGGCGGGCCGGATGCGCCGCCGGGCGAAGCCGATGAGCGCCGGGATCAGGGTGAGCGCGATGAGCACCGCGATGACGACGGTGCCCGCGGCGGCGATGCCCATCTTCGTCAGCATGGGGATGTCCACCACGGAGAGGCCGACGAGCGCGATCACCACGGTCAGGCCGGCGAAGACCACGGCGGAGCCCGCCGTGCCGACGGCCCGGCCCACGGCCTCCTCGCCCTCGCGGCCCTCGGCGAGTTCGGCGCGGTAGCGGGAGACGATGAACAGCGCGTAGTCGATCCCGACCGCGAGGCCGATCATCATCGCGAGCGTGGAGGTGGTGGAGCCCAGGTCGAGCGCGCTCGCCAGCGCCGTGATCGAGCTGACGCCGATGCCGACGCCGACGAGGGCGGTGAGCAGCGGCAGGCCGGCGGAGACCAGCGAGCCGAAGGTGATCACGAGGACGACGGCGGCGATCGCGATGCCGATCACCTCCGTGGCCCCCGTCTCGGGTGCGGCCTGGAGCGCGTCACCGCCGATCTCGACGGTCAGCCCGTCCGCGCGGGCGTGTTCGGCCGCCTTCTCCAGCGCCTCGCGCGAGGAGTCCTTCAACTGCATGCCGGGGACGTCGTAGGCGACCCGGGCGTAGGCGGTCGTGCGGTCCTTGCTGACCGCCTTGGCGGTGAACGGGTTGTCCACGGAGGCCACTTCGGAGCCGCGGCGCAGTTCCGCGACGGTCGCCGCGACTGCCTTCTTGTTCGCCGGGTCGGTCATCCTGCCGCCGGCGGGGGCCTTGAAGACCACGCGGGCGGTCGCCCCGTCGGAACTGGACCCGGGGAAGCGCTGGTCCAGCAGGTCGAACGCCTTCTGGGACTCCGTCCCGGGCACGGAGAACGACGAACTCCCGGCCGAGGGCGCGTTGGCGGCGCTGACGCCCGCGAGCGCGAGCAGCGCCACCCAGATCAGGACGGCGAAGTGCCGTCGCCGGTAGGCGAGTCTGCCGATGCGGTAGAGGAAAGTGGCCACGAGGACGTACTCCCGGTCGGGTCGTGGAAGGGGGGCGGGGGGATGCGGGTGCGGCGGGTCAGCCGGCGGGCGGGCCGTCGTCCGCGGGGCCGACGCCGAGCACGGGCAGGATCACCGCGTCCAGGTAGGAGGTCAGGTAGGCCACCGTCGGGGGGCGGTCCTCGATCACGGCGCGGGTGACGAAGGCGCCCACGAGCATGTGCATCAGGTAGCCGAGCGCGGGGTTGTCGGCGCGGACCTCGCCGCGGTCGACGGCCCTCCGCAGGACGACGTCCAGGCCTCTGCGCTCGGGTTCGACCATCAGTTCACGGAAGGCGCGCAGCAGGTCGGGGTTGGCGTGCATCGCCATCGCGAGTCCGCGCATGAGCGCGAAGTCGCGCGCCAGCCGGCTGTCGTCCTCCACGGTGAGCATCGCGTGGAAGTCGCCGCGCAGGCTCCCGGTGTCGATGTCGGCGGCGTGCACCGGCTTCTGGTGCCGCAGCGCCCTGGCCACGAGTTCGGCCTTGCCGCCCCACTGGCGGTAGAGGGTCGCCTTGCTGCAGCGCGAGCGCGTGGCGAGCGAGTCCATGGTGAGGGCCTCGTAGCCGACCTCGCGGAGCAGGTCGAGCGTGCTGGTGTACAGCTCCGCCTCCCGCTCGGGGGTGAGGCGGGAGCGGCGCTCCACGGCGGCTTCGGACATGGGGTCCCACCGATCTAAACGAAACGGTTTCGTACTCGTCTGAGCCTAGGGGAGTGCTCAGCGAAACGAAACCGTTTCGTACGTGTCCTGTGTCACGCCCTCGACGGGAACTCGCCGTGCGAGGCTGCGGGGTCGGCGGCCGCGTCGGGCGGGGCGGGAAGGCGGGAGGTCCTGCGGACGAGGGGACGGGTGACCGTGCCGGCGAGCACGCCGGCGAGCAGGCCGCAGAGGTTGTCGACGATGTCCTGGGCGTCGGCGGCCCGCATCAGCCACACGACCTCGTACTGCACGGCCTCGATCACGAAGGGCAGCACGGCGGCCGCCGCCGCCAGGCCGACGGCCCGCCGCGCCGGACGGGTCCGGGCGACGGCCAGCCCCAGCGGCGCGAACAGCAGCACATTGAGGCTGCGCTGATTGAACCCCGCGAGGTCGGCCGGGCCCGGCGGGGTCCAGTCGGTCGCGAAGGTCCCCGCCCCGAACCGCCGCATGGCGTTCGGGTCCGTCGTGATGTCCGCCAGCAGCGTGGTCACGGCGATGCCGCCCAGCGCCAGCACCAGGCAGAAGGCGGTGACGGGCCCCGTGCCCAGCCGCGGCGCCACCCGGGGGGCGCACACACCCGCGGCCACCGACGACAGCAGCGCCCCCGGCCAGAACAGCGGCATCGCCCGCAGCACCTGCACCAGTTGCCCGCTCACGGGGCCGCCGGGCCCGAGATCGGCCGGCCCTTGGTGTCGTACGGCCAGGCGTTCGGCACGCAGCCGTGCAGCCCCTTGATCTGCTGCATCATCGCCGGTGCGGGCCGGCCCGGCCCCGGGCAGTCCTGGTGGCCGTGCCCGAGGCGGTGGCCGACCTCGTGGTTGATGATCAGCGCGTGGTAGTCGGCCGTCCGGTGTTCGTAGAACGGGCTGAGCAGCACCCAGCGCCTGAGATTCACCACGACGTCCTTGCCGCCGCTGCAGTTGACCTCCCCGCCGGTGTCCAGGCCGTACGAGCCGCACAGGCGGTCGGTGGTGTCCGGAGTGGCCAGCTTGACCACGAAGTCGTACGGCGGTCCGGCCACGCGCCGGAAGACGATGCCCTCGGCGGTCCAGCCGCGCCGGTCGCCGAGGATCCGGTCGACCTCGCGGGCCACGGACGCGGCGGTGTAGCCCGTGCCGTCCTCGACCTCCACCGCGTAGCGCAGCCGCCAGGTGCCGTGCCCGATGCTCCCCGTCCCGGCGGGGGCGGCGGTGAACCTGCCGTCGCCGTGCTGCGGGACGCGGGCCGACGCGGCGCCGTCCAGGGACGAGGAGCTCCCGTGCCCCGACGCCAGGGCCACCGCCCACTCGCGCACCGGCTGCTGCGCCACGGCGAGCGCCAGGCCGGCCGCGCACACCGCCCCCGCGGCCAGCCGCCGGACCGCGACACGGCGTACGGTCCCCGGTGTTCGTCGCTCACTGCTCGCACTGGGTTTCATGCGCCAACTCCACACGCCGGCAGGTGAAACGGCGGTGAGCGCCGGGGCTCACGCCCTCCTCACACCGCCGCGAGGATGCTGGGCGGGCAGGGCGACGGTCACCGTCAGGCCGCCGCCCGCGCGCGGTTCGGCGGTCACATCGCCGCCGTGCGCCTGCGCCACGGCCCGTACGATCGACAGGCCGAGGCCGTTGCCGCGCGCGGAGCCGACCCGGTCGGAGAGCCTGCGGAACGGCTCGAAGAGCACCGGGATCTCGTGCGCGGAGATCACGGCACCCGTGTTGCCGACGACGATCCGGGGGCCGCCCGGCAGATCGGTGGAGGTGATCCGTACGAGGCCGCCGCGCTCGTTGTAGCGGACGGCGTTCTCGACGAGATTGCGCACCAGCTGTTCCAGCAGGATGGGGTCGCCGACCACGGGCGCCGGGCCGAGGCCGGACTCCAGCCGCACACCGGCCCGTTCGGCCTCGGCCGCGGTCGCGGCCAGCACCGTGCGGCCGACGTCCGCGAGGTCCAGCGGCACCCGGTCGGTGAGCGCGTCCTCGGCGCGGGCCAGGGTGAGCAGGGCGTCGATGAGCCGCTCGTGACGGGCGTTGACGGCGAGCAGGTTCTCGCCGAGCCGCACCAGTTCCTCAGTGGCGCCGGGGCGGTTCATCGCCACCTCGACCAGGGTGCGGTTGATCACCAGCGGGGTCTTCAGCTCGTGGGCCGCATTGGCGATGAAGCGCTCCTGCCCCGCGAAGGCGCCGTCCAGGCGGTCCAGCATCCGGTCGAAGGAGTCGGCCAGCCGCTTCACCTCGCCCGAGGGCAGGTCCAGGGCGATCCTGCGGTGCAGGGTCCGGCCGGCGATGCGCTCGGCGGTGGACGTGATCTGGTTGAGCGGCCGCAGCAGCCGGCCCGCGGCCAGCCAGCCCGCGGTCGTCGCCAGCAGCCCGACCGCCAGCACCGTCAGCCCGCCCTTGGCGAGCAGGTTCGACTGCATCGACTCCACGATGATCGTCTTCGTCACCTCCGACCCCGGGAAGACCTTCGGGCTGAAGGCGAGGTCCAGGCTGAAGCGCATGCTGTGGCGGACCAGGATCAAGGACCCCGCCAGCACGGCGCCGCCGGCCACGAAGAACAGCAGACCGAAGACCAGGGTGAGCTGGACGCGCAGGCTGCCGCGCCAGGAGCGGCCGGTCGGGGGGCCGGGTGCGGTGCGGCCGGGTGCGGTGCGGCCGGGTGCGGTGCGGCCGGGTGCGGTGCTCAACGGATCCGGTACCCCACTCCCGTGACGGTCTCCACGACGCCCGGTTCGCCGAGCTTGCGGCGCAGGCCGCGGATCGTGACGCGCACGATGGTCGTGAAGGGGTCGATGTTCTCGTCCCAGACCCGCTCCAGCAGGTCCTCGGCCGACACCGGGCCGCCCTGCGCCCGCAGCAGCTCCTCCAGTACCGCGAACTCCTTCCGCGACAGCGCCACGTACCGCCCGTCCCGGTAGGTCTCCCGCAGATGCGGGTCCAGCCGGATGCCGGCCCGCTCCAGCACAGGCGGCGCCGCCGGGCGGACCCGCCGGCCCAGCGCCCTGATCCGGGCCACGAGCTCGGCGAAGGCGAACGGCTTGGCCAGGTAGTCGTCCGCTCCGAGGCTGAGCCCCGCGACGCGCTCGGCGACCGTCGTCGACACCGTCAGCATCAGCATCCGTACGTCCGCACCGGAGGCGGCCGTGCGCCGGCAGACCTCGTCCCCGTGCAGCCGCGGCAGGTCGCGGTCGAGCACCATCACGTCGTACTCGTTGACCCCCAGCCGCTCCAGCGCCGCCTCGCCGTCGTGGACCACGTCCACCGCGAACGCCTCCTGCCGCAGCCCCTCCGCTATCGCCTCCGCGAGCAGCTCCTCGTCCTCCACCACCAGCACGCGCACGCGGCGATCCTCTTTCGTCGGCCTTCCCGGACCTTCCAGTATGCAAAGGCGATGTGAACCGGCCGTGAGTCCCGCGCGGGCCCCGCCTCGGCCTAGGGGCGGCGGTCCGGCGGTACCGGTGCCGCGGCGCCGCGCGCCCGCGTCAGACGGCCCTCGGCGCTGTCGAGGAACATCTCCAGCGCGGTGGGGTAGGCGCTGCGGTTCATGCGCGCCACCAGCAGGCCCGCCGTGGCGGCGATGTGCGGGTGGGTGCGGGCGGGGAGCCGGGCGTAGGTGGCGCCCCACACGGCGTGATCTGCCTCGCGGGCCGCCGCGGGGAGGGCGAGGGTGGCCGCGTCGAGGGCGGCGAAGGCCAGGGCCTGGTCGATGAACGCCTGGTAGACCGCGACCGCGTCGGGATCGGGGAACCCGGCCGTGCGCAGGATGCCGAGGATGGTCTCGTCCGCGGCGGTCTCATGGGGGCGGCCGGAGACGCGGCCCGCGGTCAGCACGGCCGCCTGCGGATGCGCCAGATAGGCGGCGTGGACCCGCAGGCCCAGGTCGCGCAGGTCGTCGCGCCAGGCACCGGTGCCCTGCCAGCCGTCGGCGGCGCGGCCCATGAGGTCGTCCGCGATGGCCAGGATCAGGTCGTCCATGCCGCGGAAGTAGCGGTACAGGGCGCTGGGGTCCGCGCCGAGAGCCATGCCGAGCCGCCGCACGGTCAGCCCCGCGCTGCCGTGCTCGTGCAGCATGCGCAGCGCCGTGTCCAGGATCAGCCGGTGCGACAGGACGGCTCCGCCGCGGGTCGGGCGGCGGCGCCTGCGCTCCGCCTCGGACACCGGTCTCTTCGGCACGGCCGCCTCCCTCGCACGCTTCCCGGACGCTGAGCCGAGCTTATGCCAACGCCATTGACCGTAGGAACGGGCAGGGCGTTCGATCAGGGCATCGGGTGCATCGGGTGCATCGGACTCAACGGGGCACCCCTGCCAGAGGCGGCACCGCCTCGGAAACGGAGACTGGACAGCCATGCGGGTACTGCTTGTGGGAGCCGGCGGCGTGGGCACCGCGATCACGCGGATCGCGGCCCGGCGGGAGTTCTTCGAGGCGATGGTGGTCGCCGATCACGACCCGGCGCGCGCGGAGGCCGCCGTCGCCACCGTGTCGACCGCCGGCGACCGCCGGTTCACCGCCGCGCGGGTCGACGCGTCCGACGAGGCCGCCGTCACGGCGCTGCTCACCGCCCACCGCTGCGACGTGCTGCTCAACGCCACCGACCCACGCTTCGTGATGCCGCTGTTCCGCGCGGCGCTCGCCGCGGGCGCCGACTACCTCGACATGGCGATGTCGCTGTCCCGGCCGCATCCGGAGCGCCCGTACGAGGAGTGCGGGGTCAAGCTCGGCGACGCGCAGTTCGAGCGGGCCGCCGAGTGGGAGAGGGCGGGACGGCTGGCGCTGGTCGGCATGGGCGTCGAGCCCGGGCTGTCGGACGTCTTCGCCCGCTACGCGGCCGACGAGCTCTTCGACACCATCGACGAACTCGGGGTGCGCGACGGCGCGAACCTCACCGTCGACGGCTACGACTTCGCGCCCTCGTTCAGCATCTGGACCACGATCGAGGAGTGCCTGAACCCCCCGGTGGTCTACGAGGAGGACCGCGGCTGGTTCACCACGGCCCCCTTCAGCGAGCCGGAGGTCTTCGACTTCCCCGAGGGCATCGGCCCCGTCAGCTGCGTCAACGTCGAGCACGAGGAGGTGCTGCTGATGCCGCGCTGGGTCGACGCGCGGCGGGTGACCTTCAAGTACGGGCTGGGGGAGGAGTTCATCGGCACCCTCAAAACGCTCCACCAGCTGGGACTCGACCGTACGGGGGCGGTCACGGTCGCCGGCCGGGACGGCGGTCCGGTCCGGGTCAGCCCGCGGGACGTCGTGGCCGCCTGCCTGCCCGACCCCGCCACGCTCGGCGAGCGCATGCACGGCAAGACGTGCGCCGGGACCTGGGTGACCGGGACGAAGGACGGCCGGGCGCGCGAGGTGTACCTGTACCACGTGGTCGACAACCAGTGGTCGATGCGCGAGTACGGCTCCCAGGCCGTCGTCTGGCAGACGGCCGTCAATCCCGTGGTGGCACTGGAGTTGATGGCCTCCGGCGCCTGGACCGGCACCGGGGTGCTCGGGCCCGAGGCGTTCGCGCCGCGGCCCTTCCTGGACCTGCTGACGGGCTACGGCTCGCCCTGGGGCATCCGGGAGTCCTGACCCCGCGTGCTGACGATACGTCAGCCCGGGTCGGGTGCCAGCCAGCCCGCTATCGCGTCCGTTATGGGCAGCCCGGTCGCCAGCTCCACGAAGCCGAACTGGCCGCCCTGGTTGCACTCCAGGAACCACCAGGTGCCGTCCTCGTCCTCGGCGAAGTCGAAGGCCCCGTACGCCAGTCCGGCGGTGTCCATGTACGCGCGCACGGCGCGCGCGATCCGGGCGGGGGCCGTGACGGGCTCCCACCGCGCGTCGTCCGGACTGCCGAAGCGCCCGTCGACCTGATCGGGGCCGGACTTCTTGCGGGCGGTGAACAGCCGGCCCCCCACGCAGGTCAGCCGGATGTCCGCGGCCTTGCGGATGTACTCCTGGAGCAGGGTCGGGCCCGCCGCGACCGCGGAGAAGTCGGCGTCGGGGGCGACCAGGGTGGTCGGCAGGGCCATCGGCGGATTGCCCGGGTGCGTACCGGAGACGGACTTGACCACCAGTTGCGGATGCTGCTCGGCGAACTCCCGTGCCGCCTGCGGGAACGTGGTGATCAGCGTCGCCGGCACCGCGAACCCCGCGTGGTGGGCGGTGAACAACTGCCAGGGCTTGTAACGGGCCTGCTCCGCGGCGGAGGGATGGTTCATCCATCGCGCCGGCACGCAGCGCAGGGCCCCGTACAGCGCCCGCCCGGCCTCCGCCGACAGCCACTCGGACTGCTCGACGGCGCCGGAGCCGGGGGTGCCCGGCCTGCGGATCCAGATGGAGCGCACGCTGCCCATGCTGACCATGCGCTCCTGGACGGACAGGTAGCCGTGCACGTCGCCGCGGACGTACTCGGCCGACATGGAGACCTCGCCGGGGAGTTCGGCGGGGTCCAGGCGCACGACAGGAGCCCCGAGGTCGTGCAGCGCGGCGACCACCAGGTCGGCTGTCACGTCCTCGGGGGAGGTGAGGATCAGGACGGTCATGGGCAGCGGGTGGGCAGGCGCGGTCAGTCGTCGAAGTGCGTCTTGGACCCCGCGGTGGAGACGGTGGCGCCGGTGGCCAGCAGCAGGCCCTGGTCGCTGATGACGGGACGTCCGTCGGGCAGGACGTTCAGCTGAAGCGCGGAGTCGTAGGTGTAGTTGGGTGTGAACGTTTCCGGTGTAGCCGGCCGGGCATGAATCAGCGCGAACGGTCGCATGGCTTCTCCTCACTGTCACTCCGGGCCGGGCGGGTTCCGGGCCCTGCGCCCAACTGCGGCTCTACGTATGAGACTCGCTCAGGAGTCCTAACCGTTCCCTGTTACCGGTGTGACGCAGGTAACTATACGTGCCTGGAGTGCATTGAGTTCGCTACTCTCCGTGACAATTCGACTCTGGTGGGTAGAGGGCGGCGTGCCGCATCCCCCTTCGCGTACCCGCTGCGCGGCGAAGGTTGCGCACCGTCACGGGTGCGCCCCGTGCGACGTCCGTCACGGGGCCCGTTACGGAGGTCCGTCGCCGCGCCCGGCCTCCCGCGCCAGCACGTCGGGGAGGTCGCCGAGCCGGTCCAGTCCCTGAACTGCCCGCGCGGTGCGGTGGTTTGACGCCAGCCGGGCGCGGTGCCGGTGCAGGAAGGACCAGTAGCCGGTGGTGTACGGGCAGGCCCGCTCCCCGGTCCGCTCCGTCGGGCGGTAGACGCAGCCGTCGCACAGGTCGCTCATGCGGTGGATGTACGCGCCGCCGGAGGTGTACGGCTTGGTCGTCATCAGGCCGCCGTCAGCGAACTGCGACATGCCGGTCACATTCGGGGCCATGACCCAGTCGTAGCCGTCGACGAAGCAGCGGTGGAACCAGTCGGTGAGCTGCTCCGGGTCCCAGCCGCGCTGCAGTGCGTGGCTGCCCAGCACCATCAGCCGCGGGATGTGGTGGGTCCAGCCGGTGTCCCGGACCTGGGCCAGCACCGTCGCCAGGCAGCGGGCCCGCACCGCGTCCGCGTCCAGGTCGAGGAACCAGTCCGGCAGCGGGGTGCGGTGGCGCAGCGCGTTGCGGTGCCGGTAGTCGGGGCCGAAGTGCCAGTACAGGTGCCAGACGTACTCCCGCCAGCCGGCGATCTGCCGGACGAAGCCCTCCACGCTGTTCAGCGGCGCCTTTCCGGACCGCAGCGCCCGTTCGGCCCGGTCCAGGCACTCGGCGGGATGGATCAGGCCCAGATTGAGCGGCGCCGAGAGCAGGCTGTGGCTCATGACCGGATCGCCGGCCAGCATCGCGTCCTCGTGGCGGCCGAAGTCCGGCAGCCGGTGGGTGGTGAACCGGCGCAGCGCGGCGAGCGCCTCCCGGCGGGTGGCGGCGAAGCGCCGCGGCCCGTCGCGGCCGACGAAGCGGACCAGGCCGTCGCGTTCCCAGCGGTCCAGGTCGTGCCGCACCTCCTCGTCGACGGCGTCCTCGTCGGGCAGCCACGGCTCCGGGGCGCCGAGCGTGGCGCCGCGGCGGTCCCGCGGCGGGGGCTCGCGGTTGTCGTGGTCGAGGTTCCAGCGGCCGCCGACCGGCTGGTCGCCGTCCATGAGCAGGTCGTGCGAGCGGCGCACCCAGCGGTAGAAGTCCTCCAGCCGCAGCCGCCCGCCCTCCCTGCCGTCCACCCACTCGGCGAAGTCGGCCGCCGGCACAAGGAAGCCGCGGTCGGGCAGCACCTCGACCCCGTCCAGCGTGGTCACCAGGCCGAGCGCGGCGCGCGAGGTCGGACGGCAGACGGTCACCGGGCCCTTGCCGACCGCCTTGCGCAGTCCCTCGGCGTAGGTCCCGGCCCGCACGTAGTGGACCCGGTCGCCGAGTTCCGCGGCGCGGTGGCGCATCGCCGAGAGCACCAGGTGGGCCTTGGCCCGGTGGAAGCGGCGGCGCGCCAGGACCGAGCGCGCCTCGATCATCACCACGGGCGCCCCGGGATCGGGCCCACCGCCCGCGGGGTCGAGGAAATGCGGCCCCAACTGGTCGCCGAACAGCCAGTGCGGACGGGGCGTGCGGGGCGTCATCGCGCTGGGCTCCCGGGGACGGCCTGAGGATCGGGCCACCCCATCGTGCGCCGCCCGACCCCCGCCCGCGCGCCGCACCGCCCGAACGTGTCGTCCGGGGCACGCGCGCCGCCCGGAGCGGATCCCGCCCCGGCCCCGGGCATGTGCGGCTCTCCGCCGTGCGGGGGCCTCATGCGTTCGGTCAAGCTGGTCGGGTGTTGTTTCGGGACGCCTGGAACGACGTGTCCGTGCATGTTGATGATCAGACTGTGTTCGGGCTGGTGGCGCGGGCAACAGCGATCTGGCTGTTCGTCGGTCCGTCCGCCGCGATCAGCACGATCCTGGCCCGTAGTACCTGCCGGACCTGCCCGGATGCGGACGCGACGGTCCGCTCCAACCGCCTGCGAGTGGCCTCGTCCAGCATCACGACCACCGCCGTCGCCCGCCGCATCCCCCCGCTTGTCCTCCTCTTACCGATAAGCCGGTTCGTCTCGCTGTACCGGTTCGTCGGCGGGCTCGGTGACCTGGCTCGGTGTCGAGCGGAGGAGGACGGCCACGAGCACAGCTGCGGTGGCCATGGCCGCGCCGCCGCAACGCAGTGCCAGATGGAGCCCTTCGACGAAGGCGGCGTTCACGGCGTCGTGGACGGGTGCGGGCAGGATCTGGGTTGTGTCTGCACCGGTGCCGGCGGCCGAGTCTGCGATGCCCTGGCGGGCTTCGGGGGGAACGCCGAGCCGGTCGAGCGATCCGGTCAGCGTGGCGGCCAGACGGCTGGTGAGAACGGCTCCCAGGGCGGCGACGCCGACGACGCCGCCGATCTCACGCAGCATGTTGAGGATCGCAGAGGCCATACCGGCCTGGGCGAGCGGGACGCGTTTCATGACGGTGACGGACACCGGTGTGAAGGTCATCCCCATGCCGATTCCCATGGCGAGCAACACCCACAGATACTCCAGGTAGCGGGCGTGCTGACCGTAGAGCGAGAGGCCGGCGAGAGCTGCCGCGCACAGGGTCAGGCCGGTCACCAGCGGAATCCGGGGGCCGCAGCGCGCGGTGAGTGTGCCGGACAGCGGCGCGGCGACGACGATCATCGCGGTCATGGGCAGCCCTGCCAGGCCCGCGCTCGACGGCGCCCATCCCATCACGTCCTGCATGAGCAACGGCAAGAAGAACGACGCCCCGAACATGCCGAAGCTGATCACGAATCCGGTCACCCCGGCTCCGCTGAGCACCGGGTCACGGAAAAAGTACAGGTCGAGCATGGGGTCGGTGGTGCGGAGTTCTACCGCGACGAAGGCCAGCAGGGCTGCTGTCGCCACTGTTGCGAGGGTCAGGACACGGGTGTCGGTCCAGCCGCGGCCCGGTCCTTCGATGAGTACGTAGACCAGGGCGCCGAAGCCGAGGACCGAGAGCAGTTGGCCCGGAAGGTCCACTCGCCTGGCCCTGCCTGCGAACTCCGGCAGCGCTCGGGCGGCGAGCAGCAGCCCTGCCACTCCGATCGGGACGTTGATCCAGAACACACTGGCCCATCCGAACGCATCCACCATCGGCCCGCCCAGGACCGGGCCGATCGCCAGGCCCAGGGCGGAGACGCCGGACCAGAGCCCGACCGCCCGGGCCCGTTCCTTTTCGTCGGTGAAGACGTGCCGCAGAATCGACAGGCTGCCCGGAGTGAGCAGTGCCGCGCCGAGTCCCTGCAGCATCCGTGCGGCGATCAGTGGGCCGACTGCCCCGGACAGTGCCGCGGCCGCTGATCCTGCCGTGAACAGCGCCAGTCCGGTGAGAAAGATCAGTTTGCGGCCGTACCGGTCGCCGAGTGTGCCGCCGGTGAGCAGGATTGCGGCGTAGACGAGGCTGTAGCCCTCGACCACCCACTGCAGTCCGCTGACACCGGCGTGCAGCTGTTGCCCGATGCGGGGCAGGGCGTTGTTGACGATGACGTTGTCGAGCATCGCCATGAACATCGTGGCGCACAAGGTGGCAAGCACGAGCCCCTTGCGCCGGGAGGTGAACTCCTCCATCACAGACCCTAACGGTGTTAGTTTGCCGATCGGAATCGAAAGCCTGCCCCTAACGGTGTTAGATTGCAAGCCGGATTTCTTCGACGGAGGTGGCCGATGGCACGGGACAGCGCAGCCGAGGGCGCTGCACAGCCGGGGCTGACCCGCCAGACCCTCGCGGCGGCAGCCCTGCGAGTGCTGGAACGTGAAGGCATCAGCGGGCTGTCGATGCGCAAGGTCGCCGCCGAACTGGGAGTGAAGGCAGCCTCCCTGTACTGGCACGTCCGCAACAAGGAACAGCTACTGGACCTACTCACCGACGAGCTCATGGCTGATGCCGAGGCGCCCCCCAGACAGGGCGACTGGCGGGAGCAGCTCCGCGAGTACTCGCTGCGTTACCGACGGCACCTGCTGGCCAAACGCGACTCCGCCAAGGTCGTCGCAGGGCGGCTCGCACTCGGCCCGAACCTGCTGCGTCTCATGGAAGAGCAATTGGACCGGCTACGTGAAGCCGGATTCACCGACGCCGACGCCGCCCTGGCCAACTACCTTCTCGGTGCCTTCGTCCAAGGGTTCGTGCTCCAGGAACAGTCACCCATCTCCGCATCCGAGACCGAGGGCGCCAGCCGTTCCGAAGTCGCCCAGGCGGCGGCCGACCGACTGCGCGGACTGCCGGAAACGACCTTCCCGAACCTCGTCGCCCTGGCTGGCGACCTCACCGCCCCGTCCATGGACGACCGCTTCGCCTTCGGCCTCGAACGCCTCCTCGACGGACTGGCCACCCTGCTCGCCGAGAACCACGCACACCCGACAGCCGAACCCGCCCTCCTCGAAGGGAGACCCTCGCCCCATGAGTGACCGTACCTGCCGCGGCATTGTCCGCGGCACGTTTGCCGACCTCGACAAAGCCCGAGTGCAGCACTCACCGGGAACGCCGCCGAACACAACCTCCTCAACGCCACGTTGACCGACGAAGGAACCCTCATCTCCGAGCTGCCGCCACGCAATTCCACCTACCGCTGCGTCGTCCGGCAACCCGCCGACGCCGATGACGCCGCCGCAGTCCAGCGGGCCTGCGACAGAGCAGCCGCCGACCTGGCCAACCGCGGAATCCGCCGCAGCACACTGCGTGGCACCGCCACGAGCCTCGACGACAGGAAAATCCGGCGCCCCCGACGCTGACCAACTTCAACCTCCCGCCATCACGGCTTACCACCAGGTCAGGAATGCGATCGGGCAGGCGGTGATCGCGACAGGAGCCGGCTTGCGGAGCAGTGCGCTCTGCGTGCCGAAACGCCCGGCGAAGGCGATGCAGCACCATCTACGTGTGCGTCGAACCACGATGGCAACGAGCACAACATGCCGCCTGCCACCGCAACGGCTGCCCGCACTTGGCCCCCGCAGCCCTTCACCGACCCCTCAACGAATTAACGCGGCGCTGCAATAGTGGCCCCGGGACCCGAGGCCGCCCGGGGCGGCGCATGCGGGGTGTCCCGCATTCCGCCCGCCTGACGGGCCGTGAGGCTGTGCGGCGGGTGGATCGCCGCACACGTCATCCGCCCTTGCGGGCACCTTCTGGCCACCCGGAGGCACGGGGATCGCCGGGCCCGCCCCCCACGCCGCCCCCGTGGTCAGGGCGCCCGGAGGGCGCTCAGTCGAGGGCGAACAGGCGGGCCGCGTTGTCGTGGAGGACGCCCCGGCCCCAGTTGTCGCCGAGGCCCAGCCGGGTGATCGCCTCCACCGCCTCCAGGTAGGAGTACGGGATGTTGGGGAAGTCGCTGCCGAACAGCACGCGGTCGCCGAGGTCCGCCAGCTGCCCGCGCAGCGCGGCCGGGAACGGGGCGTCGGCCTCGGCGAAGTCGGTGAAGGCCATCGTCGTGTCGAGGTGCACGCCGGTGTGACGGGCTGCCAGGGCGAGGAAGTCCCCGTACTCGGGCATGCCCATGTGGGCGACGACCAGGCGCAGCCGCCGGTGCCGGGCCAGCAGCCGGGCGACCGGCTCGGGGCCGGTGTGGCGGCCGGGCACCGGGCCGGACCCGCAGTGCGTGACGACGGGGACACCGGTCTCGGCGAGCAGCCCCCACACGTCGTCGAGCAGCGGGTCGTTGGGGTCGAAGCCGCCCACCTGGACGTGGCACTTGAAGACGCGGGCGCCCGATTCCAGCGCCTGCCGCACGTAGTCCGCCGCTTCCGGTTCGGGGAAGAAGGTCGCGGTGTGCAGGCAGTCCGGCGTGCGCGCCGCGAAGTCCGCCGCCCAGGCGTTGAGCCAGGCGGCCATGGCGGGCTTGTGCGGGTAGAGCATCGAGGTGAAGGCGCGGACGCCGAACGAGCGCAGCGCGGCGACGCGCTCCTCCTCGTCCTCCCGGTACGCGATGGGCCACGGCCGCCCCGTCAGCGGCCCCACGCCGTCGAAATAGGCCCACACCTTGTCCAGCACACGCTCCGGCATGAAGTGCGTGTGCACGTCGACGATCCCCGGCAGCCCCAGCTCCCGCCAGAGGTCCTTCACCCGTACGTCGTCATCCGGCCGTGCCACGTCCGTCACCCCTTGTCACCCGCTCCGGGTCTCCATAGCATCATCAGTGTTACACCATTACTGTCATGTCCCGTCGACGAGGCCGGAGGAACGATGGCCGAGGGACGCATGGGTCCACCCGGACCGGACGCGGGCGGCCCGCTCGCCGGGGTGCGCGTCGTGGAACTCGCCGGGATCGGACCGGCCCCCTTCGCCGCGATGCTCCTCGCCGACCTGGGCGCCGACGTCGTCCGCGTGGACCGGCCCGGCGGCGCCCGCCTCGGCGTCGACCCGGACCACGACCTCACCAATCGCAACAAGCGCTCGGTCGTGATCGATCTCAAGGACCAGGGCGGTGCCGCGCTGGTCCTCGGCCTCGCCGAACGGGCCGACATCCTGCTGGAGGGCAACCGCCCCGGCGTCGCCGAGCGCCTGGGCGTCGGCCCGGCCGACTGCCACGCCCGCAACCCCCGCCTCGTCTACGGCCGGATGACCGGCTGGGGCCAGGACGGGCCGCTGGCCGCGAGCGCGGGACACGACATCGGTTACATCGCCACCGCGGGCACCCTCGGCATGATCGGCCCCGCGGGAGGCCCGCCCGCCGTCCCCGCCAATCTGCTCGGCGACTACGCCGGGGGCTCCCTCTACCTGGTGACCGGCGTGCTGGCCGCGCTCCACCACGCCCGCGCCACGGGGGCGGGCCAGGTCGTGGACGCCGCCATCGTGGACGGCGCCGCCCACCTGGGCGCGATGATCTGGGGCATGCTCTCCGCGGGCGCCTGGCAGGACCGCCGTGCGGCCAACCTGCTGGACGGCGGCTGCCCGTACTACGCGGTCTACGGGACCGCCGACGGCGCCTGGATGACGGTCGGCGCCCTGGAGCCCGCCTTCTACGCCGAGTTCGCCCGGCTGCTGGGGCTGCCCGGCGACGCGCCCGACCGCGGCGACCTCGCGCGCTGGGACGAACTGCGGTCGCTGATCGCGGAGCGCTTCGCCACGCGCACCCGCAAGGAGTGGACCGAGCTGTTCGAGGGCAGCGACGCGTGTGTCGCGCCGGTACTGTCGTTGTACGAGGCGGCCGAGCATCCGCACCTGGCCGCCCGCGCCACCTTTGTCACGACCGGCGGCGTCACCCAGCCCGCCCCGGCCCCCCGTTTCTCCGCCACCCCCGCGAGTCTGCGCCGGCCGCCGGCCCGGCCCGGCGCCCACACCGCCGAGGTCGCCCGCGACTGGGACGTCCCGGCGCTGGCCACCGAGGCCGCCCGGCCCGCCCGGCCCTGACTCCTGACCGACCACGACGTCCCTCCCGGAAGGCGGGCAGCATGCAGCGCGAGCTCTTCTCGGCCGAGCACGAGGCGTTCGGGGCGACGGTGCGGACGTTCCTCGCCAAGGAGGTCCTGCCGCACCACGAGCGGTGGGAGAAGGCGGGCATCGTCGACCGCGAGGCATGGCTCGCGGCCGGTCGCCAGGGGCTGCTGGGCATCGCCGTGCCCGAGGAGTACGGCGGCGGGGGCACCGACGACTTCCGTTACGCGGTCGTCCTGGCCGAGGAGTTCGCCCGTGCCGGGGCGCACGGCCTGGCCCTCGGCCTGCACAACGACGTCGTCGGCCCGTATCTGACGGGGCTCGCCACCGAGGAGCAGAAGCGCCGCTGGCTGCCCGGGTTCTGCAGCGGTGAGCTGATCACCGCCATCGCCATGACCGAGCCGGGCGCCGGCTCGGACCTCCAGGGCATCCGCACGACCGCGGTGGACGCGGGCGACCACTGGGTCCTGAACGGCGCGAAGACCTTCATCTCCAACGGAATCCTCGCCGACCTGGTCGTGGTGGTCGCCCGCACCACGCCCGAGGGCGGGGCGCGGGGCCTGAGCCTGCTGGTCGTCGAACGCGGCATGCCCGGCTTCGAGCGCGGGCGCAACCTCGACAAGATCGGGCAGAAGGCGCAGGACACCGCCGAGCTCTTCTTCACCGACGTGCGCGTGCCGAAGGAGAACCTGCTCGGCGCGGAGAACCAGGCGTTCTTCCACCTGATGGCGAACCTCGCGCAGGAGCGCCTGGGCATCGCCGTCGCCGCGGCGGCCGCCGCCGAGCACCTGCTGGAGATCACCACCCGGTACGTCAAGGAGCGCGAGGCCTTCGGCCGCCCGCTCGCCCGGCACCAGCACATCCGCTTCGAGATAGCCGAGATGGCGACCGAGTGCGCGGTCACCCGGGCGTTCACGGACCGCTGCGTGACCGAGCACGCCGCCGGCCGGCTCGACGCCGTGCACGCCTCGATGGCCAAGTGGTGGGCGACGGAACTGCAGAAGCGGGTCGCCGACCGCTGCCTCCAACTGCACGGGGGCTACGGCTACATGACCGAGTTCCCGGTGGCGAGGGCATTCACCGACGGCCGTGTCCAGACCATCTACGGAGGCACCACGGAGATCATGAAGGAGATCATCGGCCGTTCGCTGCTGGACTGACCCGCACGAACCCGCGGGCGCGCACGCCGGGCACCGACCCGCCCGGCCCCCCACCACCCTCACCGAAAGGCATCCGACGTTGAGCACCGACGCCTACGTCTACGAGGCCATCCGCACCCCGCGCGGGCGCGGCAAGGCCAACGGCTCCCTGCACGGCACCAAGCCCGTCGACCTGGTCACCGGGCTCATCGACGAGCTGCGGCGCCGCCTGCCCGGTCTCGACCCGGCCGCGATCGACGACGTCGTCCTCGGCGTCGTGACCCCGCTCGGTGACCAGGGCTCCGACATCGCCAAGACCGCGGCGATCGCCGCCGGTCTGCCCGAGACGGTGGCCGGTGTCCAGGAGAACCGGTTCTGCGCCTCCGGCCTGGAGGCCGTGAACATGGCCGCCGCCAAGATCCGATCCGGCTGGGAGGACCTGGTGCTGGCCGGCGGCGTGGAGTCCATGTCCCGCGTCCCCATGGGCTCCGACGGCGGCGCCTGGGCCATGGACCCGATGACCAGCTGGACCACCGGTTTCGTCCCCCAGGGCGTCGGCGCCGACCTCATCGCCACCCTCGAAGGCCTCAGCCGCCACGACGTGGACACCTACGCCGCCGAGTCCCAGGCCCGCGCCGTCGAGGCGTGGAAGGAGGGCCGCTTTGACCGGTCCGTCGTCCCCGTCCTGGACCGCAACGGGCTGGTCGTCCTCGACCGCGACGAGCACATCCGCCCCGGCACCACCGCGGAGAGCCTGGCCGGCCTCAAGCCCTCCTTCGCCACGATCGGCGAGGCGGGCGGCTTTGACGCCGTCGCCCTGCAGAAGTACCACTGGGTCGAGAAGATCGACCACGTCCACCACGCGGGCAACTCCTCCGGCATCGTCGACGGCGCGGCCCTGGTCGCCATCGGCAACCGCGAGACCGGCGAGCGCTACGGGCTGACCCCGCGCGCCCGGATCCTCTCCGCCGCGGTCTCCGGCTCCGACCCCACCATCATGCTCACCGGCCCCGCCCCCGCCAGCCGCAAGGCGCTCGCCAAGGCCGGGCTCACCATCGACGACATCGACCTCGTGGAGATCAACGAGGCCTTCGCCGCCGTCGTCCTGCGCTTCATGCGGGAGATGGGCCTGAGCCACGACAAGGTCAACGTCAACGGCGGCGCCATCGCGCTCGGCCACCCCCTCGGCGCCACCGGCGCCATGATCCTGGGCACCCTGATCGACGAACTGGAGCGCCGCGACCAGCGGTACGGACTCGCCACGCTGTGCGTCGGCGGCGGCATGGGCATCGCCACCGTCGTCGAACGCCTCTGACCTCCTGTCCCGCACCCCGCAACGGAGCCGACCGAACATGACCGCTCTTCCGACGAACACCACCATCCGCTGGGAGCAGGACGAGACCGGCGTCGTCACCCTCGTCCTCGACGACCCGAACCAGTCCGCGAATACCATGAACCAGGCCTTCAGGGAGTCCCTGCGGGCCGTCGCCGACCGCCTGGAGGCGGAGCGCGACAGCGTCCGCGGCGTCGTCGTCACCTCCGCCAAGAAGACCTTCTTCGCGGGCGGCGACCTCAAGGACATGATCAAGGCCGGGCCCGAGGACGCGCCGCAGATCTTCGAGGCCGGCATGGCGATCAAGCGCGACCTGCGCCGCATCGAGACCCTCGGCAAGCCGGTCGTCGCCGCCGTCAACGGCGCCGCGCTCGGCGGCGGTTACGAGATCGCGCTCGCCTGCCACCACCGGGTCGCGCTCGACGCGCCCGGCTCGAAGATCGGCCTGCCCGAGGCGACGCTCGGCCTGCTCCCCGGCGGTGGCGGCGTCGTCCGCACCGTCCGGCTGCTCGGCATCACCGACGCGCTCCTCAAGGTGCTGCTCCAGGGCACCCAGTACGACCCGAAGCGCGCCCTGGAGAACGGCCTGGTCCACGAAGTGGCCGCCGACCGCGAGGACATGCTCGCCAAGGCGCGCGCCTTCATCGACGCGCACCCCGAGTCGGCGCAGCCCTGGGACACCAAGGGCTACCGCATCCCCGGCGGCACCCCCAGCACCCCCGCCCTCGCCGCCAACCTGCCCGCCTTCCCGGCCAACCTGCGCAAGCAGCTCGCGGGCGCGCCCTACCCGGCCCAGCGCAACATCCTCGCCACCGCCGTGGAGAGCGCCCAGGTCGACATCGACACCGCCTTCACCATCGAGTCCCGCTACTTCACCGAGCTGGTGACCGGCCCGATCGCGAAGAACATGATCCAGGCGTTCTTCTTCGACATGCAGGCCGTCAACTCCGGTGCCAGCCGCCCGAAGGACGTCCCGTCCCGCACCGTCACCAAGGTCGCCGTCCTCGGCGCGGGCATGATGGGCGCGGGCATCGCCTACTCCTGCGCCAAGGCCGGTATCGAGGTCGTCCTCAAGGACGTCACCGCCGAGGCCGCCGAGCGCGGCAAGGCGTACTCCGCGGGGCTGCTCGACAAGGCCCTGGCGAAGGGCCGTACGACCCAGGAGAAGCGCGACGCGCTGCTCGCCCTGATCCGGCCCACCGCCGATCCGCAGGACCTGGCGGGCTGCGACGCAGTCATCGAGGCGGTCTTCGAGGACCCGGCCCTGAAGCACAAGGTCTTCCAGGAGATCGAGGGCATCGTCGCCCCCGACGCCCTGCTGTGCTCCAACACCTCCACGCTGCCGATCACGCTGCTCGCCGAAGGGGTGCAGCGCCGCGAGGACTTCGTCGGCCTGCACTTCTTCTCACCGGTCGACAAGATGCCGCTGGTGGAGATCATCAAGGGCGGCCGCACTGGCGACGAGGCGCTGGCCCGCGCCTTCGACCTGGTGCGGCAGATCCGCAAGACCCCGATCGTCGTCAACGACTCGCGCGGCTTCTTCACCTCGCGTGTCATCGGGCACTTCATCAACGAGGGCGTCGCGATGGTCGGCGAGGGCGTCGACCCCGCCACCGTCGAGCAGGCCGCGGCCCAGGCGGGCTACCCCGCCAAGGTCCTCTCGCTGATGGACGAGCTGACGCTCACCCTGCCCCGGAAGATCCGCGACGAGTCGCGGCGCGCGGTGGAGGAGGCCGGCGGCAGCTGGCAGCCGCACCCCGCCGACGCCGTCATCGACCGCATGGTCGACGAGTTCGGCCGTCCCGGACGCAGCGGCGGAGCCGGCTTCTACGAGTACGCCGACGGCAGGCGGACGGGCCTGTGGCCCGGGTTGCGCGAGCACTTCACCCGGCCCGGGGCGGCGGAGGTGCCCTTCGAGGACCTCAAGGAGCGCATGCTCTTCGTCGAGGCGCTGGACTCGGTGCGCTGCCTGGAGGAGAACGTCCTCGTCTCCGTCGCCGACGCCAACATCGGGTCCATCCTCGGCATCGGCTTCCCCGCCTGGACCGGCGGCGTTCTCCAATACATCAACGGCTACCCCGGCGGCCCGGCCGGCTTCCTCGCGCGTGCCGAGGAGCTGCGGGCCGCGTACGGCGAGCGCTTCGCGGCGCCCGGACTGCTGGTGCGCAAGGCCGAACGGGGCGAGACCTTCACCGACGGCTGACCCGCACACCTCCGGGGGCGGCGCCCGCCGCCCCCGGAGGCTCACCTCTCCGCGTCGTCCAGCCCCGCCGCCGTCACGCGCAGTTCCTCCGCCAGCGACCGCTGGAAGGCGGTGACCAGGGCCTGCACCACCATTGGCTGGAGGTCCTCGGTGAGGCTGCGCATCCGCGCCCGGTCCTCCCGGTCGGGCTCCCCGGCCACGTACGGCTGCCACACCTCGCGCTGGAAGAGCCGGTGCAGTTCGTGCGCGACCGCGCGGGCGTGCTTCAGCACGATCTCGCGGGTGGCCAGCACCGTCTCCAGCGGGATCGGCACGTCCAGCAGACGCACCCCCAGGTGCAGCATGGCGGGGTTGACCAGCAGGACCTCCGGGTCCGCGGTGGGGTGCAGTACCCCCATCGCGGCCAGCCGGTCCAGGTCGTGGCCGCTCAGCTCCCGTCCGGCCCGCTGCTCCAGCCGGGCGCGCGGAACCTCCTCCGCGGTGTCCGGCATCCAGGTGGCGACCAGCGCCCGGTGCAGGGCGAGGTCCTGCGGGGTGATGTCGCCGGGCAGCTGGTCGAGGTAGCGGCCGATGGCGGCCAGGGTCAGTCCCTGGTGCTGCAACTCCTCGATGAGCGCGAGCCGCGCGAGATGGTCCGGCCCGTAGAGACCGACGCGGCGCGAGCCGAGTTCCGGCGGCGGCAGCAGGCCCTTGGCGCTGTAGAACCGGACCGTGCGGACGGTCGTCCCCGCGCGCGCCGCGAACTCGTCGACCGTCAGGCGCGGTTCGTCCGCTGCGGGCGCCTCCTGGCGTGCGGCCCGGGACTGCGTCATGCGCGGGATCTCGCTCTCTCGCTCGCCGCCCTGGTCATGACACCAGTATGACCGGTCGCGTGTGCCGCCGTCGGCCGTTGCCGCAGCGTACGGCCCCCTTCACGGAGCCGCGTGCCCGGCCCGGTCCCAGTCCAGGCAGAGGACGAGTGCGTCGTCCTCGGCGTCGGCCACCGCCCGGTAGCCGGGGAGCTCGCGCAGCACGGCCCGCGGCACATCGGCCGGCGGCACGAGCCGGGTGGCCAGCATCGCCCGCGCCAGGGCCTGTTCGCCGTATCTCTCGCCGGACGCGGAAGCGGTCTCGTACACCCCGTCGCTGACGACGACGAGCCGGTCGCCCGAGCGCACCTCGAACCGCTGGACGACGTACGGGGTGTCCTCGAACATGCCGAGCGGCATCTGCGGCTCGAAGGGGACGGTGTCCACGGCCCCGTCCCGCAGCCGGTACACGCGCGGCGACCCCGCGTCGACCACGTCGACGGTGCCCGTGGCCGGCTCGAAGCGCATCAGCAGCACCGACACGTAGCTCCCGCCCCGGTACCGGGCGAAGACCGCCTGGTCGGCGAGGGCCGCCTGGTCGGCCAGCGGCACACCGGCCCGCCGCGCGTTGCGCAGCGCGCCGACGGCGAGACTGGTCAGCAGGGCCGCTTCGATCCCCTGGCCCATGCCGTTGGTGACGGTGAGCGTCAGGTCGTCCTCCGACGCCGACCAGTCGAAGTTGTCGCCGTGGATGTCGTACGCGGGTTCCAGCTGGGCGCCGAGCGAGTACCCCGGGCGGGCCAGCGAGTGCCCGGGCAGCAGCTGCCACTGGATCTCGGCGGCGAGGGTGAGCCGGTCGCGGCGGCGGGCCCGCAGATACAGGTCGGTGTCGCGGTCGGCGACCAGGATGTGATGGCCCAGCATCTCGGCGATCTCGCCGAGGTCCGCGACGGTTCCGGCGTCCACGGGGCCGGTCTCCGCCGGGAACCCGGCGCTCAGCACTCCGATGCGGTCGCCGCGCACGCTCACCGGCAGGTGGAGCAGCACACCGCCGGGGACGGCCTCGGTGACCGGCTCCTGCGCCCCGAAGGCCCGGCCCGCCGGACTGCCGGCGATCGGAACGAGGCCGTCGCCGCCGCGGGCCCCGGCAGCCACCGGCTGCAGCACGGTCTGGCCGTAGTCGGCCAGCAGGACGTCCACCGCGCCCGCCCCGTAGTGCTGCCGCAGGATCCGGCGGACGGCGTCGGCGAGGGCATGGGGAGCGGCGGCGCGCAGGGCGCGCTCGGCGGCGTGGAGAGCGGAGGTGTTCACCGGTTCGCGGGGGTCCTTCTGGGAGGAGGGCAGGGTCGGTTACGGTGGCAGGGCCGAGGGGAGCCGTGATGTGTACCCCTATATCCGTTTCCTGCCCGCTCCGGGCCCAGGACATGACGCCCAGGAGATGACCTTGTCCGCGAGCCGCCCGCCCGACCGGGACGTCGTCGCCGAGGCGTCGTCGATGGTCGAGGCGCTGGAGGTGCTCTGGGGCCGGGGCCGGGACGCGGGGGATCCGCCCGTCCCGCCCTCGCAGCTGCGCCTGCTGTTCGCGCTGGAGGGGAACGAGGGCGCCAACCTGCGCACCCTGTGCGAGGTGCTGGGCGCCGCGCCGCCCGCGATGAGCCGGCTCTGCGACCGGCTGCAGGCGGTGGGGTACCTCACCCGGGACATCAGCCCGACCTCGCGCCGCGAGGTGCGCCTGTGGCTCACGCCCCGCGGGGCGGCGCTCCTCACCGAACTGCGCGAACGCCGTGAGCGGGAGCTCGCCACCGTCGTCGCCGCGATGCCCGAGCGGGCCCGGCGCGCCCTGCTGGAGGGACTGGCGGCCTTCCGGAGCGCGGCGTCGGCCACGGGCCTGGCCGCCGTCCCGGCCGTGACGGACGGGCGGAGCCGCAGCGCATAGCCGCGCACGGCATCCTCACTTCTTGAACGGGCTGTTCCCGACCCGGGTGCGCCCCGTGTATCCGTTGCAGGGTATTACTGTTGCCCAACGGCAATGATCGAAGATGATCCGCAGTGTGGCAAAGGCCGCCCCGCCAGGGTGTCCTTCGCGTACGATCCCATCGCCCCGCAAGGGGCATCGCTGGGGTGGGGAGACGATGTGGAAGGCAACACCCTGACTCCGCCTGGGGGGTTGATCCCCAGACCGGGTGACAGCACGGGCCGGCGGCTCGCCGTGCTCCTGGTCGAGGACGACGCCGGCGACGCACTCCTGGTCGAGGAACTGGTGGCCGACAGCGGCGTGCCGGTCGACCTGCGCTGGGTGCGCTCCCTCGCCGAGGCCGGCGACGCCCTCGGTGCCCGCCCCGCCGACTGCGTCCTGCTGGACCTGCACCTCCCGGACGGCCAGGGGCTGGCCGCCCTCGGCCGGGCCCTGGCCCTCACCCAGCGGGCCGCGGTCGTCGTGCTCACCGGCCTGGCCGAGGAGCGCACGGGACTCGCGGCGGTGTCCGCCGGCGCCCAGGACTACCTGGTCAAGGGGCGTGTGGACCCGGAGCTGCTCGGCCGGGCACTGAGGTACGCCGTCGAGCGCAAGCAGTCCGAACGCGCCGCCGTCGCCCTGCGCGCCAGCCAGATGCGGGCCGAGGAGAACGCCCGGCTCGAACGCGGCCTGCTCCCGCTCCCGATGCTGCGCACCAAGGACGTCAGCGTCACCGCGCGCTACCGCCCCGGCCGCGTCGACGCCCTGCTGGGCGGCGACTTCTTCGACGTCGTGGAGACCGCGGAGGGCGTCGTCCACGCCGTCATCGGCGACGTGTCCGGCCACGGTCCCGACGAGGCGGCACTCGGTGTCGGGCTGCGGATCGCCTGGCGCACCCTCGTCCTCAGCGGCGTCCAGGGCGCACGCCAGCTGTCCCTGCTGGAGGAGGTGCTGGTCGCCGAGCGCGCGGCGCCCGAGATCTTCGCCACCGCCACGGTGCTCACCCTCAGCCCGGACCGCCGCGGCGCGTCGGTGTGGCGGGCCGGCCACCACGGCCTGCTGCGCGGCACACCGGAGGGCGACGTCGAGTACGCCGAACCACCCGGGGGCCCCGCCCTCGGGATGATCCCCGGCGCAGGGAACTGGCCCGAGGGCCGGCTCGACCTGCGCCCCGGGCAGTCCCTCACCCTCTTCACGGACGGGCTGTTCGAGGGCCGGGCCGGCAACGGGCGGCTCGGTGAGACCGGACTGCTCACGCTGGCCAGGGAGCACGCCGGGCTGGCGGCGCCGGAGTTCGTCGACACCCTGATCGACCGCGCCGAGTCGCTGGCCGCCGGGCACGGCGGCTTCGACGACGACGTCGCGGTCGTCCGCCTCGACTGGGACACCGCGTCATGACCGGCGCACGGCCCGCACGGCCCACCCGTACCGCACGGATCGCCCTCGCCCCCGCCGCCCTGGTCGTGGTGGCGGGCGCGGTCGCCGGTGTCACCGCCCTCCCGCCCTCGCCCGCCGCGGCGGCGGGTCGGCCCGCCGGGTACGCGGCCGCCGCCGGCGGCTTGGCGCCCGCACGGGCCCCGATCGGCCCGGCCGTGGGCCACCAGGCCGTTGCCGCCCCGCCGCGCACCACCACCGCCGCGGGCGACGAGCGGGCCGGACTCACCATGCCGTACTGGGCCGTCGCGGCCGTTCTCGCCGTCCTCCTGCTCGCCGCGGCGGGCCTCGCCCTTCTCGTGCACCGCAGGGCGCTGCGGCAGCTCGCCCCGCTGCGCGAGGCACTGCGCGAACTGGAGGGCTCCCGCTCGTCCGCCGCCGCCGAACTGGCACAGGCCCGGCAGCGGGAGGAGCAGCTGCGCGGCGCCGGGAGCGAGCTCCAGCAGTTCGCCTATGTCGCCTCGCACGACCTGCGGGAACCGCTGCGCAAGGTCATCTCCTTCTGCCGGCTGCTGGAGAAGCGCTACGGCGACCGCCTCGACGAGCGCGGGCTGCAGTACATCGCCTACGCGGTCGACGGCGCCAAGCGGATGCAGGTACTCCTCGGCGACCTGCTGGCCTTCGCGCGCTCGGGCCGCCCCGACGAGGGCGATGTCGTGGTCGCCCTGGACGAGGCGCTGGACCGGGCGCTGGCCGACCTCGCCGGACCGATCGGGGAGTGCGGTGCCGCGGTCGAGCGGCCGTCGTCCCTGCCCCGCACGATCGGTGACCCGACGCTGCTGACCATGCTCTGGCAGAACCTGCTCGGCAACGCCGTCGCCTTCCGCTCGCCGGAGCGCGCACCGCGGATCGCGATCACCTCCGACGGGCCGGACGAGGACGGCCTGCTCGCCTTCGCCGTCACCGACAACGGCATCGGCGTACCGCCCGCCTACGCCGAGAAGGTCTTCGGCGTCGTGCCGCGCCCGCGCGAGGGGGCGCCCGGGAGCAACGGCAGCGGCATCGGTCTGGCACTCTCCAAGAAGATCGTGGAGCACCACGGCGGCCGGATCTGGCTCGACCCCGCGCCGCGCGAGGGCACCCGCATCCGCTTCACCCTGCCCGCCGCCACGCGGCCCGCCGCACTGGAGGAATGACGCCATGACCGTGCCGCCCCAGCCGGAGCCCATCGTCGTCCTCCTGGTCGAGGACGACGCGGGCGACGAGCTGATGACCCGTGAGGCCTTCGAGGAGCACAAGATCCGCAACGTCCTGCACGTCGTGCGGGACGGCGAGGAGGCGCTGGACTTCCTGCACCGCCGCGGGCAGCACGCGGACGCCCCCCGGCCGGGCCTGATCCTGCTCGACCTCAACCTGCCGCGCTACGACGGCCGCGAGGTGCTGGCCGATGTCAAGGCCGACGCCTCGCTGTGCGACATCCCGGTCGTCGTCCTCACCACCTCCGAGGCGGAGGAGGACATCGTGCGCAGCTACAAGCTGCACGCCAACGCGTATGTCACCAAGCCCGTCGACTTCGCGCGGTTCATCGAGGTCGTCCGGCAGATCGACGAGTTCTTCGTCACCGTGGTGAAGCTGCCGGGGCGCTGACCGGCCGGCGGCCGGTGCCCCGGCCGTCCCTCAGACCTCGCGCCAGCGCGCCATCGCACCGGAGAAGAGACCGAACAGCACCAGGCCCGCGGCGACCGCCGCCAGCAGCCAGGGCCCGGCGGGCGTCTCACGGAACGTGCGCAGGGTGTCGTCCAGTCCCTTGGCCCGGCCGGGGTCGAAGCGCACCGCGGCCACCACGGCGAAGCAGCCCGCGGCGGCGAACACCACCCCGCGGCTGGTGCCGCCGCCCACTCCCAGGACCTCGACCACCCGGCGGGTGCGCGGCGACATGGCGCCGACGCGCAGGTGCTTGCGGAAGCGGCGCATGATCGCCCGGACGGCGGTCCAGCCGCCCGCCCCCACCAGGACCAGGCCCGCCGCGCCGACCAGCCAGCGGCCCATCGGCCAGCCCAGCACCTCGGCGGTGACGTCCTTGGAGGTCCGGTCGCTCGACCCCCCGGCCCCGCCGCCGGAACCGCCCGACCCCCCGTCCACCGCGAAGGTGGCCACCGAGTAGGTGACGAAGCCGTAGAAGACCGCCCGGGCCGCCGACTGCACGCGCTTGGACACCTTGCCGCCGTCCGGCCCGGCCGCCCCGAAGACGGCCTCCGACAGCCGCCACAGGGCCATTCCGGCGAGTCCGGCCGTCAGGGCCCAGACCAGGAATCCGCCGAGGGGCTGAGCCGACAGCTCGGCCACCGCGCCACCGCGGTCGGCCTGCTGCGAGGAACCGTCGAAGGCGATGCGCAGGGCGAGCACACCGGTCAGCGCGTAGATGACCCCACGGGCCGTCAGTCCCGCACGTGCGCCGGCCCGGATCGCGCGCCGCCCCGCCCTGCCGGGCCGCACCGCGGCGGCCGCTCCCGTCGTGCCCATGGCCGACCTCCCTGAACCGGGCCTGTGTACCGGGGTCCCCCGGCAGCCGTCGGCTGCCCCGTACCCGGCCGGTGAAACAGCGCGGCCCGGTGCCGGGGAGGCCGGCCCGCGTGGACGCTCCGGGCGCGGGTAGCCGGGAGGATGCGGACACACATACGGACGCGGGTACGCGGGCCGGGGCAGGGTGGAGATGTCGAGCATCGTCAGTGCGGTCGTGATCGGCCTGGTCGTCGGAGTGCTGGGGCGTCTGGTGGCGCCCGGCCGGCAGGCGATCGGCCTGGTGTGGACGATGGTTGCGGGGATCGTCGCCGCGTTCCTCGGCACCGCGGTCGCCGCGGGACTCGGGGTCGCGGACACCGAGGGCGTCGACTGGATCGAGTGGCTGCTCCAGATCGCCCTGGCGGCCGTCGGTGTCGCGGCGCTCGCCAGGACGCGGCTGGGCCGCTGACGGCACGACGGTCCGGCCGCCCCGCGAGGGGGCGGCCGGACCGTCGTCCGCGGAGCGGCTCAGAGCACGTCGAGCACGCTCGGGTCGAACAGCGAGCGGTTGCTGACCCCCTGGCCCCCCGCGACCGGGGCGACCGCGGCGTCCTTGTCGGGGAAGCCGCCGACGCCGCCGACGCCACCGATCCCTCCGATGCCGCCACCGCCGCCGCCACCGAAGTTGCCGCCGCCGCCCCCGCCGTAGTTGCCGCCGCCGCCGTGGCCGCCGTGGCCGCCCCGGCCGTGGTGGTGCCGGCCGCACTTGCAGTGGTGCCGGCCGTGGTCGCCGCGTCCGCCGCGGTCGTCGCGGCAGCGGTCGTCACGTCCACCGCGCCGGTCCCCGCGTCCGCCGTCACGTCCGCCGTCGCGACCGTAGCCGCGGTCGTCGTCGCAGCGGTCGTCGCCGCGTCCGCCACGTCCGTCGCCACGGTCGTCGTCGCGTCCGCCACGTCCGTCACCGCGGTCGTCGCCGCGTCCGCCGTCACGTCCGCCGTCGCGTCCGTCGCCACGGTCGTCGTCGCGTCCGCCACGTCCGTCGCCACGGTCGTCGCCGCGTCCGCCGTCACGTCCGCCGTCGCGTCCGTCGCCGCGGTCGTCGTCGCGGCCGAAGTCGTCGCGGTTGTAGTCGCCCCGGTCGTTGCCGAAGCGGTTGTCGTCGTCACCCCGATCCCGGCCGTTGCCGTTGCCGTTTCCGTCGTCCTGCACGACGGAGGGGACCGCCGCCGGGCGGGCCGGGGTGGTGGCGGCCGCGGCCGAGGCCGGCCACGCGAGTGCCGCGGCCGCCAGGCAGGCGGCGGCGGTGCCGCGGAGAAGGTACGTCTTCGCCATCGGTCGTCCCAATCTGATGAGATGTTACATAGCTCAGCGAAACGCATATTAAGCACATATCGCTCGAAGCCGCGCGCAGAGGAACCGGGAGGGAACGATGGCCGACACCGGGGACGGGCACGAAGGACGAGGCCGGCACGAGACGGAGGACGAACGCGCGGACCGCATGTGGAGTGAGCTGATCCAGGAGGTCCGGGTCGCCCAGACCGGCGTGCAGATCCTCTTCGGCTTCCTGCTCACCGTGGCCTTCACCCCGCACTACCAGCGGCTCGGCGTCGTGGACCACACCATCTACATCGTCACCGTGGTGCTCGGTGCGACGGCGACGGGGGCGCTGATCGGCCCGGTGTCCTTCCACCGGATCGTGGCCGGCCGGCGGATCAAGCCGCAGAGCGTGCGTTGGGCCTCGCGGCTGACGTTCGCCGGGCTCGTCCTCCTGCTGGCCACGATGGCCTCGGCGGTGCTGCTCGTGCTGCGGGTGGCGACGCACGGCGCCTATGTCCCCTATGTCGTGGCCGGGGTGGCCGTCTGGTACCTGGCCTGCTGGTACGGGCTGCCGCTGTGGGCCCGGACCGGGCACGCCAAGGGCGACTGACGGTGTGGGAGGACGCGGGCACGGGGAAAGCCGCCGCGATGCGCGGCGGCTTTCCTCCGGACGGGTGACGCGGGGTCAGACGTGCAGGACCCGGTCCACCAGTTCGCGGTAGCCCTGCAGGGCCAGCCGCAGCTTCTCGGTGTCGGTGCCGGTGCGGCTCTGGCCGCCGTCCCAGCCCGTGCGCAGTTCGTGGCGCTTGGCCTCCAGTTCCCGGACGAGCCGTTCGGTGGCCTCCTCCAGGACGTGGTCGGCCTCCTCCACCGCGTGCCGCGGCTCGTCGACGAAGCCGCCGACCGCCTGCTGGAGCCGGCGCCGCAGCTTGTCGGTGTCCTCGGCCGTCGCCCCGGGGGCACCCGGCTCCCGCGGGGTGTGCGGGGCCCGCGCCGCACGCTCCGGCTCGGCGGACTCGCGCGGGTCGGCGGTCCGATCAGGTGTCACGGGACCGCGCGCGGCACCGGATTCGCTCGTCCGTCCGGACTGCGAGGGTCGTGAGGGCTGTGAGGTCTGCGAGGTCTGTTCGGGCCGCCGGCCGGTCCGTTCCGTGCCGGGGGTGACGTCATTGCTCTTGACGTCGATCTTCTCGACGGTCCTGGGCTCGGTGGTGTCGTCGTGACCGGTCTCGTTCATGGGTTTCATCGGGCACTCCCGGAGGGCAGATGCGAACGGTGGGAGGCGCTGCTCCCGGTCTCGGTCTCGGTCTCCGACTCGGCGCCGGCGGCGGGGGTGTCGGCCCGCGCGGTGTGCCGGGGCCCCTTGCCCTCCGCGACGAGGTCGTCGAAGAGCGCGCGGGCCTCCAGCAGCCGGGCGCGCAGGTTCTCGGTGTCGGTCGTGGGGCGCTCGCCGTCCTGCCGCCCCGGACCGGCGGCACCGCGCAGGTCGCGGTACGCCTGCAGATGGCGCGGGCGGTGCACCGACAGCGCGTCGATCTGCTCGCCGGAGTCGGCCGCCGGGAAGCCGCGCTCCCGGGCCAGCCGGTCGAGCAGCCCGGCGGCCTCGCGCACGGACTGGGCGGGGGAGTCCACGAACCGCTCCTGGAGGGCCGCCCACTCGGCCCGGTACTCCTCGGTCCTGCGGGCCTCCAGCGGGCGCTGCGTCAGGTGCCCGTGGCGGTCGACGCGTTCTTGCAGCTCCTTGTCGGCGGCGGCCGTGTCGCCGTCGTGACGGGCGAGCGCCCGTTCGTACTCAGGGCCGAAACGGCGCCTCAGATGTCCGGACCCCTGCCCGCGGCGCGTCAGGTACAGCGCCGCGGCGGCGATCAGGAGTACGAGGACGACCGCCCCGATGATGATGCCCGTGGTCATGGTGTGCCTCCTGGGGACCCATGGGGGTCCTGGAATGGGGATCTGACCTTGTTTCGGGTCCCTTGTCGTGTCTACGGTGCGTGTATCCGCGATCCGTGGGTCCACGCACACGTGTCCCGGGCGAGCCACTCAGGAGGGGAGGCGGGATGGACGGGAAGGAGCGGCGCGCGCGTTCAGCGCGGCAGTACGACCTGGATGACCTTGCCGCCCCGGGCGAGCAGGGTCACGCGGATGTCCCGTGCCAGCCGGCGCACCAGGCGCCAGCCGTAGCCACCGGGCAGGAAGCCGCCGTCCGTCTGCGGCGGGACGGGCAGCCGCGAACTGTGGTCGGCCACCGACACGCGGATGCCGTCCGGTTCGGGCAGGACCTCGAAGCCGGCGACGCCCTCGCCGTAGCGGAACGCGTTGGTGACGAGTTCGGATACCACCAGCAGGCAGTCCTCGACCCGTTCGGGATCGAGTCCGGTCAGGCGGGCACGGGCCATGTCACGCGCCTCGCCGATGGACGCGGGAAGGGTCCCGCCGCCGTGTGCGGCGATGGGCACCTGTCCTTCGTCATCCGTTTGAAGGCTGTACACGTACGATCACCCCGTAGGCCTCACTGGTCCCTGTGTGTCTGCCCGGACGTGCCGGTCCTACGCGACCCGGCCCACAGATTTACGTCACCCCGAAATCCGGAGGCATGCCCGGCGCCGGACCGGGTACCCGAACCGCAGCACACGGGTACACGCCGTTCGAGGGGTTGAGGAGGCATCGTGATCGCGGACGTCAGCAGGACGGTGGTCCGGTCGGGAGTGGAGCAGGCCGTCGAGGTCGGACTCCCGCGGATCAGCGACCCGAGCAGTGTCGCACCCTCGGACGCACGGGCCATGTCGAAGCTCTTCCTCGACCGGCTGACGGTTCTCGAGGAGGGCACGCCCGACCACCAGTACGCGCGGAACACCCTCATTGAGATGAACATGTCGCTGGTCCGGTTCGCGGCGAGGCGCTTCCGCGACCGCGGCGACGACATGGACGACATCGTGCAGGTCGGCACCATCGGCCTGATCAAGGCCATCGACCGCTTCGACATCTCGCGCGAGGTCGAGTTCACCACCTTCGCCGTGCCCTACATCGTCGGGGAGATCAAGCGCTTCTTCCGCGACACGACGTGGGCCGTGCACGTGCCGCGCCGGCTGCAGGAGCGCCGGGTCGAACTGGCGCGCGCCCGGGACGAGCTGTCCTCCCGCCTCGGCCGGGCCCCGAAGGTGGCCGAACTCGCCGCGCTGATGGACCTCAGCGAGCAGGAGGTCGTCGAGGCGCAGGTCGCGTCCAACGGCTACACCGCCTCCTCCCTCGACGCGGCGCTGACCACGGACGACGACGGCGACGGCGAGACCGTGCTCGCCGACTTCATCGGCGCGCCCGATCCGGGCATGGAACTGATAGAGGATCTGCGCTCCCTGGCCCCGCTGATGACCGAGCTGAGCGAACGCGACCGGCGACTGCTCCACCTGAGGTACGTGGAGGAGCTGACGCAGGCCCAGATCGGCGAGATCATGGGCTGCACCCAGATGCACGTCTCCCGCCTGCTGTCCCGGACCATCGCGCGACTGCGCGCCGGAATGCTCCAGGAGGGTTCCGCCCGCTGACGCCGTCCCCCCTCGGTGCCCGCGCCCCCGCCGGGGCGCGGGCACGGCCGTGCGCGGGCCGCGGCGGGCGTCCTACGATGCGCGGATGACCGATCACGATCACGCGCCGCCGAACCGCCGATTCCGTCCGCTGGTGCGGATGACGGCCCGCGACCCGCGCGAGCCGCACCGGGTCGCCACCCCGCTGGAGTTGCTGTTCGACCTCTGCTTCGTGGTGGCGGTCGCCCAGGCCGGGGTACGGCTGGTGCACGCGGTCGCCGAGGGCCGTCCCGGGCACGGGGTCCTCGGCTACTGCCTGGTCTTCTTCGCGATCTGGCTGGCGTGGCTGAACTTCACCTGGTTCGCCTCGGCGTTCGACACCGACGACGTGCCCTACCGCATCGCCACATTCGTCCAGATCACCGGCGTCCTCGTGCTGGCGGCCGGGGTCCCCCGCGCCTTCGACGCCAACGACTTCACCGTCGCCGTGGCCGGCTACGTCATCATGCGTGTCGCACTCGCCTTCCAGTGGCTGCGCGCGGCGCGCAACCAGACCGGGACCGCGCGGCAGACGGCGCTGCGCTACGTCGCCGGTCTGGTGGCCGTCCAGGTGGGCTGGGTCGCGCTGCTGCTGGTGCCCGGGACCGTGTTCACCTGGGGTTTCGTGATCCTTGCCGCCGCGGAACTGGCGGTGCCCGTCCTGGCGGAGCGGTCGGAGCGCACCACGTGGCACCCGCACCACATCGCCGAGCGCTACGGGCTGTTCACCATCATCGTGCTCGGCGAGTCCGTCGCCGCCGCCACGGTGGCCGTGCAGTCCGCACTGGACGAGACCTCCGCGCTCGGCGAGCTGCTGCCCATCGCCTTCGGCGGACTGCTCATCGTCTTCACCGCCTACTGGCTCTACTTCGCCGTACCCGTCCACCAGCACCTGACCACCGGCGTCCAGTCGTTCGTGTGGGGCTACGGCCACTACGTCGTCTTCGGGTCGGCCGCCGCCATCGGAGCGGGGATCGAGGTGGTGGTCGAGCAGGCCGTGCACAAGGCGCACATCTCGCAGACGGCCGCCGCGTCCGCGGTGACGCTGCCGACCGCGCTCTTCCTGCTGATGGTCTGGCTCATCCATTCCCGGCGGGCCAAGCGCGGCGTCGCCGAGCACGCGGTGCTCCCGGTCTGCGCCGTGCTGGTGCTGGCCGCCACGTTCTGCGGTACCTGGGCGGTGCCGGCGGCCGGGCTGGCGATGGCGGCGGCGGTCGCCGCGGGGGAGGTCCTGCACTCCCGGCCCCGGCCGGCCAACTGAGACGGACGGGGTGCCCCGCCGGCGGGCGGGGCACCCCTTCGTGTGGCTCAGGCGTGCCTCATGTGCGGGTCAGGGGAACGAGACCACATTCGACGGGACGGTCGAGGTCCCCGATGTCGCGCTGCCGGTGCTGTTGATGACATGGTCGTACTGGCCCATGCCGCCGAGCGACACCACCAGGACGTCGTGCATCTTGACCCCCGGCTTCACCGGGACCTCGAAGCCGTGGTCCATGCGGATCGTCGGATCGGTGGTGAAGTTGCAGTAGCTGCCCACGCCCCAGGCCTCGTGCGTGGTGACGGAGTCGTCCACCTTGTAGGCGGCCCAGCCCTTTGTGGCGCCGTTCTGGATGGCGGCCTGGTTGGGGGCGTCGTAGGCGATCTCGTTCTGGTAGAAGATCGTCCTGCCGTTCTGGCCGCTCCACTGGACGTCGTACTTCTTGAAGTGCTCGACGAACAGGCCGGTGGCGAGCACGTCGTCGCCGTTCACGCGCAGGCCGTAGTCGGCGGCGTTGGTGTCCCAGCCCACGCCGGCCCCGTGGTCGGCGCGCCAGATCCAGGTGTGGTCGATGATGGTGTCGTCGCTGTTGACCTCCATGCTGGTGGTCGCCTTGCCCGGGCCGGCGCCGCCGATCCGGATGAAGACGTCCTGCACGGTGGTCGGGTTGGCGGAGTGGTCGGCGGCCGCGCCCTGCGGGCCGACCTGGAGCAGCACCGGCGAGTTGACCGTGCCCGCGTCGATGAGGAAGCCGGCCAGCTTCACCCCGTCGACGTCGGCGACCTTCATCGCGGTGACGCCGTTGTCCGGGACGATCGTCGCGAGGCCGAGGCCGAACACGACGGTGTCGGCACGGTTGACGTTGATGGTCTGGTCGACGTGGTAGATGCCGGGCGTGAACAGCAGGTTGAGGCCCTGGGCGAGCGCGGCGTTGATGGTCGCGGCCGTGGCGCCGGGCTTGACGACGTAGAACTGGCTCAGCGGGATCGAGGAGCCCTGCGGCGCGCCGGCGCCCCAGGTCGTGCCGCGCGCGTTGGTGCGCTTGGCCGGGACGAAGACCTTGTAGTCGTTGCCGTCGAGGTAGAGGAAGGGCTTCTCACGGGAGACAGGGGTGGTGTCGAGCGTGGTGTACGGCGGGTTGGGGAAGCTCTGCGCGGGAGCGCCCTGGACGCCGGAGAAGACCATGTTCCACACGCCGTTGGTCCAGCCGCCGACCGAGCTGTCGCGGGTGTACCACTGCTGCTGCGAGTACGGGCCCACGGTGCCGTCGATCTTGCTGTCGGCGATGTAGCCGCCGCTGGCCCAGCCGTAGCCGTTGGGCGCGAGGTTGAGGCCGCCCTTGACGTGCATGCGGCGGAAGGGCGCGGCCTGGGCGACGGCCCAGCGGTCGGTGCCGTTCACGGGGTTGAGGGCGAGGTTCTCCGCCGAGCGCCAGAAGTTCTGGGTGGCGTTGCCGTTGAACCAGCCGGCGTCCACGGTCACGTCGCCGTTGAAGGTCGTGTCGTCGGGGGAGAGGCCGAGCCCGGCGATCGAGGTGTAGAAGCCGATGTTGGCGTTGATGTTGTTGTACGTGCCGGGCTTGAACAGCAGCGCGTAGCGGCCGGTGCCGAACTGCGCCGCCTCCTGCTGCTGGAAGATCTGGTCCAGCTTGGCCTGGATGCCCGTGGTCGAGGGGCTGAAGACCAGGACGTTGGGGCCGAGGTCGCCGCCGCCCTGGATCGGGCCGGTGCCGCCGTCGGTGGTGTGCACGGCGAACTCCCAGAGCGAGTAGCCGTACTGGGTGTGCCGGGCCGTGCCGTTCATGCGCACGTAGCGGCCGGTGCCGCTGACGGCGCGGGTCTCGGTGCCGCCGGCGCCGGTCGTGGTGGAGGCGACGGTGCTCCAGTCGGTGCCGTTGGACGAGATCTGGATCTGGTAGGCGCTGGCGTAGGCGGCCTCCCAGGTGAGCACGACCTCGCAGAGCGTCTGCGAACTGCCGAGGTCGACCTGGAGCCACTGCGGGTCGCTGAAGGCGCTGGACCAGCGGGTGCCGGCATTTCCGTCGACCGCGTTGGACGCGGCCGTGCCGGCGTTCTCGGTGGAGGAGGCGGTGGCGGTCCTGCCCTGGGCGACGTTGGCGGTTCCGCAGGCCGCGGCGTGGGCCTTGGCGAGCGGTCCGGCGGGGACGGCGATCAGGGCCAGCAGGACGGACAGCAGGGCTATCAGCCCTAAGTGTCTGCGGTGGGCGTCATTGACGTGGGGTCTCATCGGAACTCCTGTCTCGGCCGCACAACTTAATTCAGGGCGTGAGTTAAGACGTGAGAGAAGTCGCGGTCAAGAGCTCCGACAGGAACTGTTTCCGGCGGGTCAACAGTCGTTCAAGGGTTGAGAGCTCGGAACGGTCCGTGACCTGCGAGGAGTTCGTTTCCTTCGTTTGTTGAACACGAAGGGGGCCTCCCGGCCCGCCGGAACGTCCGCGTACCAATCCTGCCGTGAACTCTTGACGACCCGGGGCCCGCTGAGTTGACTGCGGCCCCGGCCAACCGGCCGGTCTCCGGCGGCGGATGCCCCCGCGCCACCTCTCGTACTAATGATCTTCACGCGTTACACTCCGCGCGTGTCCGAACTCCGCACACTCGCCCTGGGGCTCCGTCAGGCGATCCTGGACTGCCCCGACCCCGGCCTGGTCTCCCTGGAGCGCTTCCCCCACGGCTCCTGCGGTGACGCGTCGGTCCTTCTCGGCGAGTACCTCCACCAGAACGGGATGGGCGTGTGGAGGTACGTCAGCGCCTGGGAGAACGGCGCCTCCCATGCGTGGATCGAGAAGAACGGCCTGCGTGTCGACATCACCGCCGACCAGTTCGACGGCGTCGACGCCCCCGTGATCATCGCCTCGGGCGGCGGCTGGCACGACCGCTTCACGGTCGACCACTCCGCCTCCCACGGCGCCCTCATCGCCGTCCGGGACGCGTACACCCGCGCCGAACTGCGCGCCGCCTACGACCGGCTGACCCCCTTCATCCGGCAGCGGACGCCACGAGTCGACGCATGACGACGGGGTCCAGCGCCGGGTTCGCCGCGGCGTGATGGGCCAGTTCCTCGTCGTCGAGGAGCTCCGCCAGCCGGGCGGGAGGCAGCTTCGGGTGGGCCGCCGCGGCGGCCCGGACCCGCGGATCGGGGTCGCGGGTGAGTTTGTCCACGGTCTCCGCGGCGGTCTCCGGGTCCCGGCAGGCCAGCGCCCGCACCGCCGGGTCCTCGTCGCCGGCGTACCGGGCCAGCCCGGCGGAGGGGAAGTCCGCCCGGAGCAGCAGGTGTTCGCGCTTACGACCGGTGTACTCCAGGAAGCTGCGCAGCAGCAGCGCCGCCGGTGCCTCCGGGTGGTTCTGCGCGAGCAGGACACGGACGCCGAGGTCGGCGTCGGCGGCGAGGCGCGCGACCAGGTCGGGCGGCAGGAAGCGGTCCCGGGCGGCCCGGCGGCGCAGCATCGGATGGCCGGACAGGGCGTCGCGCCGCAACTCGCCCGGGTCACCGGGCACCCGTGACGGGATCCCCGGGACGAACGGCTCGTCCATGGGGACCTCGTAGTCGATGGCGGCCCGTTCGGCGTCGGTCAGCGCGGGGTGCATGGACGCGGCGAGCCGCACGCGGGGATCGGGGTCGGCAGCCAGCGCCCGCAGTTCGTCGGGTTCCAGGTCGCGGCGGTGGGCGGTGCACCGCCGCACCAGCGGGTCGGGATCCGCTCCGAGCGCCCGGCGACCCTCCTGCGAGAGCCGGGGGTGCCCGGCGATCTCCCGGCGGACCTCGGCGTCCGGATCGGCGGAGAGCAGCGCCACCACGTCCGCGGGAAGGGTGGGGTTGCTCGCGATCATGGCGCGTTCGTCCTCGGCGGCCGGCGCGGTGAGCACGTTCTCGATGACTTTCCGGCTGAGGGCGCCGTTCAGGAGTCCGTCGGTGCGGCCGTGGCAGCTGTGTGCCGGCAACTGCTGCTCCACCCACTGCGGGTCCTCGTCGCGCACCCAGTCGCGGGCCCGCTTCCGGACCTTCTCGTCGGGATCCGCGAACAGCGCCTCCCTCACGTCGTCCGGTACGCCGCGCCAGCTGATGCCCATGAGCCGCACCTTGGGGTCCGGGTGGGAGAGCGCCGACCACATGAAGCCGGTGGACACCTGGCGGGTGAACCCCAACCCGCCCTGGAGCTCGTCCCCGTAGGTGCGGATCATGTGGAGGACGGCCCAGTCCGGCAGCGGCGCGGGGGCAATGTGCAAGGGCAGTGCGGGTCCGTCGCTGAGCAGGGCCCGTACCGTCCACTCCGGGTCGTCGATCAGCCGCAGGCGCAGTCCCGGGTCGACATGGGGATTGCAGGCGAAGCGGCCGCGCACCGATCGGTCCGGGTGCGTGATCACCGCCTCGACGACGGCGTCCGGCAGCGGCCGGCCTTCACTCAGTGTCAGGCGCGCCACCGTCGGCCCGTCGGACAGCAGACGCAGCAGCACGTCCTCGGGGGCCGCGGGATTGAGCGCGAGGCCGGCGAGCCGGCGGTCGCGGATATCGGTGGTGGCGGCGATCCGGTGTGAAGCGATCATGCGGTGGACGGCCTTTCGTGCCGGGTCGGGTACCGTTTCTGCGCACCCGTCAGGGGTAGACGCGAACGAGGGAGGCAGCCATGGGTGATTGGTCCACGACAGTGCTGGTCATCGCGGGGGTGGCGGTCGCGATCATGCTCGCGGTCGCCGTGGTGCTGGTGGTGAAGATGGCACGGGTCAGGCACCTGCTGCGCAGCGCCGACGTCCCGCGCTCGGGCAAGCTGGCCTTCTGGGCGGCGCTGATCTACCTGGTGTGCCCGGTGGACCTGCTGCCCGACCCGATCCTCATCGACGACATCGGGGTGCTGCTGCTGGCCCTGCGGTCGCTCAAGAGCGCCGCGGACCAGCAGCTGCCCACCGCCGGCTTCGGGAAGTCGCGGAAGTCGCTCGGCTGACGGTTTGCCGGTTCAGTCCGGGACCGAGGCGTCGCCCGGGTGGCTCAGGGCGACCGGCAGGCACACGGTGAAGCGTGTGTCGCCCGGGGTGGACTCGACGCGGATGTCGCCGTGGTGCTTGTTGACCACGATGCGGTAGGAGATGTCGAGGCCGAGCCCCGTGCCCTCGCCGACCGGCTTCGTGGTGAAGAACGGCTCGAAGATCCGTGGCCGGATCTCGTCGGGGATGCCCGCTCCGGTGTCGCCGATCTCGACCAGCAGCCGTTCCGTGCCGTCCCACTGGGTGCGGATGCTGAGGGTGCCCGAACCGGCCATCGCGTCCAGGGAGTTGACGATCAGGTTGGTCCACACCTGGTTGAGCTCCGCGCCGTAGGCCTGGATCTGCGGCAGCGTGCGGTCGTACTCCTTGACCACCTGCACCCCGCCGGGGATCTTCGCGTGGAGCATCGTCAGCGTCGCGTCCAGCAGCGCGTGCACGTCCACGGTCTGCTGCGGCGCGCGGTCCAGCTGCGAGTACTGCTTCGCGGCGCCGACCAGCCCGGAGATCCGGGTGACGGCGTCGTCGATCTCGCCCATGAGCAGTTCGGTGTCGAGGGTGTACGACAGCCAGCGCACGGACGCCTCCAGGCGGTCCTCGCCGACGGTCTCCACCACGGTGCCGAGCCACTCCACGTCCACGCCGCCCGCGATCAGCGTCGGCGCGAGCTCCCAGGAGCCGTTGACGCCGTGGTCCTCGAGCCAGTCCGTCAGCTCGTCCTCCGCGTCCGAGGCCTGCAGCGCCGACAGTTCCGGTGCTGAGGCGAGGCGCTTGATCGCGGCGTCCTGGAGCTCGACCAGTTCGTGCAGCTGCCGGGTGTCGAGCCGGCCGTCCGCGATGAGGGCGAGCTTGTGCCGCATGCCGGCGACCCGGTCGCGCAGTGCGGAGGTCGCCCGTACCGCGGCCGCGGCCGGGTTGTTCAGCTCGTGCGTCAGGCCCGCGGAGAGGGAGCCGAGCGCCAGCAGCCGCTCGCGTTCGCCCATGATCGTGTTCTGCTGGCGTACGCCGAAGAACAGCCCCTCCAGCAGGTGCACCGCCATCGGGAACCACCGGTGCATCGCCCCGGCGAACTCGCCCGCCGGGACCACGAAGAACTCGCAGTCGGTGATCGCCCGCAGGGAGTTGGGGTAGACCTGCTCCACCCGGTCGCCGAGGTACGCCTGCGTCGCGCCCGCGTACACCCCGCGCTGGTCGGTGCGGTTGACCTCCACCTGGTCGCCGTGGAGCAGCCTGGTCATCGCCACGGTGCCGCTCAGCAGGATGTAGAAGCAGGTGGCGGGCTCGCCCTCGCAGTAGACGTCGCTGCCGCCGGGTGTCCGCTCCACACAGCCCTGTTCGGCGAGCCAGGCCAGTTGCTTGTCCCCGAGCGCCTCGAAAAGGAACAGGGTCTTCAGCTGCTCCGGTCCGAGCCGGTCCGGCGTGGTGGTCACTGCGCCTCCAGGTAACGGTGCACGAGCGATACGGCCATCGCGCCCTCGCCCACGGCCGACGCCACCCGCTTGACGGACTCCGCGCGGACGTCGCCCGCCGCGAAGACCCCGGGCACGCTGGCCTCCAGGTGGTACGGGTCGCGGGGGAGCGGCCAGCGGCCCGGCCGCCGCCCGCCGGTGAGCAGATCGGGGCCGGTCAGGACAAAGCCGCGTGCGTCGCGCTCCACGACACCTTCAAGCCAGTCCGTGCGCGGCTCCGCGCCGATGAAGACGAACAGCCACTCCGCGTCCACGGTCGTCACCGCGCCCGTCTTCGCGTCCCGCAGCAGCAGCTGCTCCAGGTGGTCGCCGCCCTTGCCGCCGACCACCTCGGTGCAGGGGTGCACGTCGATGGTGTCGATCGCGGCGATCTGGTCGATCAGGTAGCGCGACATCGAACGGCCCAGGTCGGCACCGCGGATCAGCAGGTGCACACGGTGGGCGTTGCGCGAGAAGTACACGGCGGCCTGCCCCGCCGAGTTGGCGCCGCCCACGATGTAGACGTCCTGGCCGGCGCAGTTCATGGCCTCGGTCATGGCCGAGCCGTAGAAGACGCCGGCGCCGGTGAACTCGGCGAGCCCCGGCGCGTCCAGCCTGCGGTACGCCACGCCGGTGGCGAGCACCACGGTGTGCGCCGTGATCGCCGAGCCGTCCCCGAAGGACAGCACCCGTCCGGCACCCGCCGCCTCCAGTCCCGTCACCTCGCGGGTGCTCAGGATCTCCGCGCCGAACTTCAGCGCCTGCCGGCGCGCCCGGTCGGTGAGCTGGGCGCCGGAGACACCGTCCGGGAAGCCCAGGTAGTTCTCGATCCGGCTGCTCTGGCCGGCCTGCCCGCCCGTCGCCCTGCGCTCCACGAGCACCGTGCGCAGGCCCTCGGAGGCGCCGTACACGGCGGCACCGAGGCCGGCCGGGCCGCCGCCGACCACCACCAGGTCGTAGAAGTCGGCGGACGGTGTGGTGCTGAGGCCGACGTGCGCGGCGAGTTCGGCCTCGCTCGGCCGCACCAGCGTCGAACCGTCGTCGGTGACCACCAGCGGCACGTCGTCCGGGGTGAGTCCCGCGGCGGTGAGCAGCTGGACGGCTTCCGGGTCCTCCGAGGGCAGCCAGCGGTAGGGCACCAGGTTGCGGGTGAGGAAGTCGCGCACCTTGAACGACGGCGCGGACCAGCGGTGCCCGACGACCCGGGTCTCGCTGGCGGTCGGGTCGGGGGTGGAGAGCCAGGATTCGAGCAGCGTGTCGATCACCGGATAGAGGTTCTCCTCCGGCGGGCTCCACGGCTTGAGCAAGTAGTGGTCCAGATCGATGATGTTGATCGCGTCGATGGCCGCCGCGGTGTCCGCGTAGGCGGTCAGCAGTACGCGCCGCGCCAGCGGGAACAGGTCCATCGCGGCCTCGAGGAACTCGACGCCGTTCATCTGCGGCATGCGGTAGTCCGCCAGCATGACGGCCAGCTGCTCGCCGCGCAGCTTGATCTCGCGCAGCGCGCTCAGCGCCTCGTCGCCGGAGGTCGCGCGCACCACACGGTACCGGTCCCCGTACCGGCGGCGAATGTCGCGGGCCACCGCCCGGGAGACTGCCGGGTCGTCGTCGACGGTGAGGATGGTCGGATTCGCCATGTGACCATCATTGCTCCCCGGAGCCCGCCGCGCGCCCCAAAACGAACACTCGTGCCTGGTGGGGCGATGCATCACGGTCCGTGGCGCGCAGTCACGCACCGCCACGGCCACTGCCCGCGCCGGCCGCGGGCCGGCGCCGCCCCGTCGGAGGGCGCCGGTGGCCGGGCGGTCAGACGCCGTCCGCGACCTTGATCTCGGCGATCGTGTCGTAGAAGGACAGGTGGTCCTTGATCTCCGGCACCGTGGCGATCGGCTCCGGGTAGGCCCAGGCCACGTCGGTGTGGTCGCCGAACGACCAGTACGAGGCCAGGCCCTTGAACGGGCAGGTGGTGTGGGTGTCGGTCGGCCGGAACCGCGCCAGGTCGACGTCCTCCGGCGGAATGTAGTAGCGGACCGGCAGGCCGGTCTCGTGGACGAGCAGCGGACGCCGGGTGTCGGCCACCACCTGTCCGTCGATCTCGACCGTCACGTGCTGCGTACCGGGCACCGCCGTGACGGTGTGGCCACGCGTGCTGTCGGTGGACGCCATGAGGCTCCCCTTTTCACTCGGCTCTCGTGATGGAACCCCGCGCGCGGGGAGCGCATTCCCCGGGGCGGTGTCCCCCGCATGCACGTATCCGCGTGACCGAAACCGCGTTCGCACGTTGGCCCTGCAAGATCGCAGCCAAGGAGGAGCGTGAGATGAGCACCCGACGAAACCAAAAGGGCCGCAAGCACCGCACGGTCAACCGCACCCCCCGCCCCGTCGCGGCCGGCGCCCCGGTCGCCGGACGGCCCACCGTCCGCCCGGTTTCGCCTTCCAGCGCCCCCGCGGCGGCTCCCGCGGGCGGTCCGGCGCCGGTGGTGGCGGCCGTGCCCGTGGCTCCCGCCCCACGGTCGGAGCAGAGTCCGGAACGCCGGCCCGAGGCGCGGCCGGAGCCCCAGCCGGAGCCCGCGCTGCCCCGCACGGCGCTCAAGACCCTGGAGCAGTTGCGTGCCGCGGGCGGCGACGGCACGACCATCGACGACCTGAGCGCCAGCGTGGGCTACCAGCCGGCCACCATCGTGCGCCACATCGACACCCTGGTCGCCGCCGAACTCGTGCACCAGCGCGACGGCCGCTGGTACGCGGTGTCCGCGGGGTGAATCGGCCGCCGCCGCTCAGCAGGTGCGGAAGACGTGCCCGCGCTGCCCGGCGGGCCTGACGTCCCGGTCCCGCAGCACCACCGAGAGGCGGCCGCCCCAGCGGCGGCAGGTCCGGCCGAAGTCGGCCGCGGTGTAGGCGACGACCAGGACGCGGTTCGCGTACGCGGCGGCGTAGTCGCCGCACTCGTCGAACTCCCCGCACTCCTCGGCGACGGCGAAGTCGAAGCCGACGTCGGCGTGCCGGGGGAGGAGTTCGGCGGTGTTCTTCTGCGCGACGGCGAGTCCCGCCGCGTGCGCCCGTGCCGCCAGGAGCCGGGCGTACGCGGCGTTCTGAGCGGGGGTCAGCAGGCCCCGGGAGCGCTCGAAGGAGTCCAGGTTGTCCGGTTCGACGGCCTGGAAACCGCGCGCGGCGCAGTCGTCGATCCAACGGCCGACGACGTCGGCCAGCGCGGTCCGCCGGGCGGGCGTCGAGACGTCGAACAGCACCTCGTCCCACTCCTCGTCGACGACCGGGGGCCCCGCCGGTCGTGCAGGAGCAGGTCCGGGTGGTGGCGCCGCCACCACGAGGACTCGCCGGGCTGGGCCTGGAAGGCGTTGACGTAGCAGACGGAGTACGTCCCGGACGCGGGCCGGTCGGCGCGGTCGCGGGAGACCACGCGGACGCCCTTCGCCGGCGGATAGCCGCCGCCGATTTGGTAGTCGAAGCGCGCGCCGGCCGTCGGCAGGGTCACCGACCCGCCCCCGTCGGGGCGTTGGCCGGTGCCGCATCCGGCGGCCAGTACCGCCGCGGTCAGCAGGGCTGCCGCCCGGAGCGGCGACACGACAGTGGGGGCGGGCACACGGGCTCCTGGGCGGCCGGGGACGGGGAGCGGACGCCGGGTCAGAGGATGCCGCTGCCGCCGCTCCAGTGCGGGCCGGTCATCCAGAGCACCGCCACGAGGGTGTCGATCGCCCCCAGGACCACGGCGACGAGCGGCAGCAGCGGCTTGGCGCCCCGCCATGTGCGGCCCATGGCGAGCCAGCCGCAGATCACGGCGGCCGGGCCGAGCAGGATGCCGAGGACGAAGAAGCCGGCGACGGCGCATATCAGACCGATGACGCCGAGCGTGCCGCGGTCGGTGCGGGTGCTCGTCCGGGGGCTGTGGGGCATGGTTCGCTTCCTCCGTGGTGGGCGCTCGACGGCGCGAGCGCGCGTTCGTTCGGAAGGCGGTTACCCCACTTCACGGCGGCTTAGTGCCCGTCAGGTCATCGGTTGTGCGGGCGGGCGCGGTGACCGCCACAGCAGCAGGGCGAAGCCGAGGGCGAAGGCCAGCATGGTGAACACGCCCCGGGGCCAGAAGATGTGGCTGTCCCGGAAGGACCAGCACGCGGCGAGCAGGACGGCCGTGCCGGGTACCGCCCGCAGTCCGTCCCGTGCGCCGCCATGCAGCTGCAGCGCGGCGCCCGTCGCGAGCACGGCTCCCGCGAGGGCCCAGACACCCGCCCGGCCGAGGGCGCCCCCGGTGGCGAAGAGGTGGTCCAGCAGGGCTTCCTGGCCGGGAGCGTCGTACACGCGCACCGTTCCTCCCGCGATGCCCGCGACCGCGTCCAGTCCGGTGTAGAGGACCGCGTAGCCGTAGCCGCCCACCCAGGCCAGCGCCGCGGCCACGCCCGCGGCGTCGCGCCGGAGGCGCCCGTGCAGGGGGACGGCCAGGCCCAGCGGCAGGAGAGGGAACAACGGCAGCAGCCACACGTGCAGTACAACCCAGTCATGCGCCGTCGCGGTCTTCAGCGTGTGCGGGTGCACCAGGAGACCGGCGGCAGCGAGGGCCAGCGGAACGGCGGTGACCAGGGCGAGTCTGGCCGTCAGGGAGGCGGGCATGCCCGCGAGCGTACGAGTGCGCCCGCGGGCCCGCCCACCCCCACCGGACGGGGGTAAGGATTCCGCAACAACCTGCCGTGCCTCAGCCGCCGAACAACTGCTTGAGCTTGAGGGCGAGTTCGTAGACCCCGTAGGCGAAGGGCGCGCCCACCCACAGCCAGGCGAGCGCCATCAGGGGACGGCGGTCCGGAGTTTCCGCACCGGCCGGCGTGGACGGTTCGGTCATCGGACGGCTCCTTCCGACTCGGGCCCGGCCGCCTCGACGGCCGGTGTCTGCGACGGGCCGTCGTGATGACGGGCGTTGACGGGACGTACGAGTTCGTTGGCGACGAAGCCGATGACCAGCAGGACCATCATGATGACGAAGGACGTCGTGTAGAGGTCCGGGCCGGTGCGCCCGGCCGACTTCTCGTGGTCGGCGATCGCGTTCACGATCAGCGGCCCGAGCACGCCGGCGGTGGACCACGCGGTCAGCAGCCGCCCGTGGATGGCGCCGACCTGGTAGGTGCCGAAGAGGTCCTTCAGGTAGGCCGGGATCGTGGCGAACCCGCCCCCGTAGAAGGACAGGATGACCGCGGCCGCCAGGATGAACAGCGGCTTGGACGAGTCGCCCACGAGTGCGATCAGCAGGTAGAGCAGGGCGCCCACGCCGAGGTACACGCGGTAGATGTTCTTGCGCCCGACGAGGTCGGAGGTGGCCGACCAGGTGATCCGGCCGAGCATGTTGCCGAGCGACAGGACGCCGACGAAGCCCGCGGCGGCGGTGGCCGCGACCGGCGTCGAGGTGTCGGCGAAGAAGTCGGTGATCATCGGCGCGGCCTTCTCCAGGATGCCGATGCCCGCCGTCACGTTCATGCAGAGCACGACCCACAGGCACCAGAACTGCGGCGTGCGCAGCGCCGTGCGGGCCGACACCTGGGCGGTCGTGACCAGGGGGCGCGCCGACTCGGCGGCGGGGGGCCGGCCGGACGGCTTCCAGTCGTCGGCCGGCACGCGTACCAGCAGCACGCCGAACGACATGAAGACGGCGTAGACCAGGCCCATCACCAGGAAGGTCTGGGCGATGCCGGACGTGTCGGCGCCGAAGGACGACAGCATCTGGGTCGACCAGGGCGAGGCGATCAGGGCGCCGCCGCCGAAGCCCATGATGGCGATGCCGGTGGCCAGTCCGGGGCGGTCGGGGAACCACTTGATGAGGGTGGAGACCGGGGATATGTAGCCGATGCCGAGGCCGATCCCGCCCACGAAGCCGTACCCCAGCACGATCAGCCAGTACTGGCTGGTCGCGGCGCCGAGCGCGGAGATGAGGAAGCCGGAGGAGAAGCAGAGCGCGGACACGCACATCGCCCAGCGCGGGCCGTTGCGCTCGACGAGGGTGCCGCCGAAGGCCGCGGACAGCCCCAGCATGACGATCGCCAGCTGGAAGGGGAGCGCCGACTGGGTGCCGCTGAGCTGGAGGGCGCCCTCCAGCGGTGGCTTGAACACGCTCCAGGCGTAGGCCTGGCCGATCGCGAGGTGGATGGAGAGCGCCGCGGGCGGCACGAGCCACCGGCTCCAGCCGGGCGGGGCCGTGGTGCGGGCGCGACTGAGCACAGCGGGTACAGCGGTTAATGCTGGCGGGGCCATGACATACCTCCCTGGCGACACGTGGCCCCGTGGACCGTACAACTTTCACCCATAGCTGGGTAGGGCCTTTTCCGAAGTGCCCGTCGCCGATACGGATGTGACGGGGGAGGCGGAGGTGCCGTGAGGGGTCCGCTCGCGCGCGTCATCCATTTGCCCCCTCCCGGATTTGGACCCCGGGGAGTCTTCCTACGATGTCCGAAGTGGCGTTTCCGATGATGTGTCCGTCGAGCACCCGGCGGACGCGACGTGCCGCAGTGACCGACGGCAGCCCGAATGTCAGGACCAGCCATGACCCACGCAGCCACCCCCGGTGACGCGGCGGCCGCCGTCGCCGAGGGGCGACCGGAGTTCCGCGTCGACCCGCACCCGGTGTACGCCGCGCTGCGGCAGGCCGCACCGGTGTGCCCGATGCGGCCCCCGCACGGAGTGGAGACGTACCTGATCACGCGGTACGACGACGCCCGCGCGGCGCTGGCCGACCCGCGGCTGAGCAAGGACATGTACGGCGCGATGGACGCCTACCAGCGGATCTTCGGGGACTCCTCCGTCGCGCTCGACGACAACATGCTCTTCTCCGACCCGCCGAAGCACACCCGCCTGCGCCGGATCGTCAACAGCGCCTTCACCCCGCGCCGCGTGGCGGCGCTGCGCCCCCGCATCCAGCGCATCGCCGACGAACTGCTGGACCGGTGCCCGGCACGGGAGCCCGTCGACCTGCTTCCGGCGTTCGCCTTCCCGCTGCCGCTCAACGTGATCTGCGAACTCCTCGGCGTCCCCGAGTCCGAGCGCGAGCAGGCCCGGCAATGGTCGGCCACCGTCGCGCAGACCGGCTTCGGCCCCGAGGCCAGGAAGGCGCTGGAGGAGGCCGAGGGGGCGCTGCGCGACCACCTGGTGGAGCTGGTCGCCCGCAAGCGCGCGCATCCGGGCGAGGACCTGATGAGCGCGCTGGTCCGGGCGCAGGACGAGGGCGGGGCCCTGACCGACCACGAACTCGTCTCGACGGCCTGGGTACTGCTCTTCGCCGGCCACAAGACGACCGCGTATCTGATCGGCAACGCCGTCCACCACCTGCTGGCCCACCCGGACCAGTCGTCCGCGGTCCTGCGCGACCCGGAGCTCTGGCCGCGGGCCGTCGAGGAAGTGCTGCGCTTCGAGGGCTCGGTGGAGAACGCCACGTTCCGCTACGCCGCCGAGGACGTGGAGATCCGCGGCACCCTCGTCCCCAAGGGGGCGCTCGTGCAGATCGCGCTCGCCTCCGCGAACCGCGACCCCGCGGCCTTCGGGGAACCCGACCGCTTCGCCGTCACCCGCGCCGACGCCGGCTCCCACCTGGCCTTCGGGCACGGGCCGCACTACTGCGTCGGGGCTCCACTGGCCCGGCTGGAGACGCGGATCGCGCTGGCCACGCTCTTCGGCCGCTTCCCGCACGTCGCGCCGGTCACGCCGCCCGAGGACGCGCGCTGGCTGGCCGTCCCCTTCCCCGCGTTCCGCGGACTGGCGGAACTCCCCGTGACGCTCGACCCCTCACCGCTCCCCGACGACAGGAACAGCCGTGATTGAGCTCGCCGACGTCGACGAGACGTCCCCCTATCCCAAGCAGCTGCTGGAGGAGACCGGGCCGGTGGTCCTGGTCAACACCATCGTGGCGCCGGACGGCAAGGTGGCGGAGGTGCTGGCCGCCTGGACCGAGGACTCCGCGTACTTCAAGCGGCAGCCCGGCTTCATCTCCGCCCAGATGCACAAGGGCGTCGGGGGCAGCCGCGCGCTGATGAACATCGCGGTCTGGGAGTCCGCCGGGCATCTGCACGCGGCGCTCACCAGCCCCGAGTTCGGCGACGCCGCCGAGCGCTACCCCGACGGCACGGTGGCCCACCCGCACCTGTACGAGCGGCTCGCGGTCCCGGGCGTCTGCGTCGCCTGACCCGCGGGACGGCACCGGCGCCGCCACGGGCGCCGGCGCGGACCGGGCCGGCCCCCTCGCACGGGGGGCCGGCCCGGTCCTTCGGTGCGCGGGGATCACTGGTTGATGGTGTAGCTGTCCCCGTAGACCTTCCACTTCAGCGGAGGGGTGAGGTCGAAGTTGCCGTTGTTGAGGAAGACGCGCTGCTCGGTGTCGACGCGGGAGGTGTCGCTGTGCGCCTCCTCGGTCTTCATGGCCGCCTTGCGGGCGTCGAGGAAGGCGTTGATGTACGCCTTCTCGTCGCCGCCCTGCGCCGGGCTCTTGGCCTTGGACAGGGCGGTCCTGCGGATGCCGCCGAAGCTGACCTTGTCGTCGCCGGGGCCGTGCATCACTATCGCGTCGTAGTACGCGAACTGGCCCAGCGCGCGCAGCCCGTCGGCCTTGGCCTGCTGGACCGAGGGGTTGAAGTAGACCCGGTCGCGCTCGTCGTTCTGGGCCTGCTGGAAGGCCGTGTCGGCGGCGGCGGTCCGCCAGGCGCTCTCGAACCCGGAGCCGAGGCCGCTGTGCGAGTCGGTGCCGTTGACGTTGCGGAGCGCCGGGAGGTAGCGGGCGAGGACGTTGCCCGGCTTGCGGTCGGTGTAGAGCTGGACCAGGTCGAGCATGTCGCCGGTGCCGGAGCAGAAGCCGATGATGCCGGCGGTGTAGCCGCGTCCGTCGCCGATGTCCTCGATGTACTTGTACTGGGCCTTCCAGTCCAGCGAGGAGTTCTCTGCACTGGACACCAGCTGCATCGCGATGTCCTTCTTGTGGGGGTCGTCGAGGCCGGTCGCCGCGACCTTGGCCGCCGCGGCGGCGTGCGCGGTCGCGGCCGTGGTGACGGGTGCGGGAGCGGCGGACGCGAGCGAGCCGACGCCCACGGCGAGCACGCCCGCCGAGAGGGCGGCGGTCGCGCCGAGCGCCAGGCGCCTGCCGTTGAGGGTGCGTGCATGACGGTGTGGGGGGATCTGCACGGGGGTCTCCGGAGAGTCAGAAGTTAGGAAACCTTCCTAACAGCGCCACATTGAAGCATCGCTTCCTTCGAACGCCAAGAGGATGGAACAAAAACGCGACATGCCATCTGTGCGACGCCGTACGGCAGTTGAGCCCGCACCCGGTCGGCCGCGGCATCCGGGCCGCCGGGATCCGCGCTGGTCAGCCCGCCGCCCGCATGCGCGGCGCGCCGCCCGGAGGCAGGCTGGAGCGATAGAGCCGGAGGAGGTGGTGCCCGTGCCCGACGGGATGCCTCCCGGGCTGCCGTACCCGGACAGCGGCGGGACGGCCGGTGGTGCGCTGCTCTCCCTCGCCCTGGCCTCGATGATGGACGACGTCCACGCCCACGCCGGCGCGGTCTACCTGCTCGCGCCCGACGCGCCGGTCCTGGAGATGGCGGTCGGCGCGGGACTGCCGCGCGCCTTCGCCGCCCCGTGGGAACGTGTGGGGCTCGCCTCGCGGCTCCCCGTGGCCGACGCCCTGCGCGAGCGCCGCCTGGTCTGGATCGGCGGTGAGAGCGAGATGGCGCGCGTCTACCCGCGGATCGCGCTGGTGCTGCCGTACCCGTACACCATGGCGGCGCTGCCGGTCGCCACCGACGAGACCCCCTACGGCGCGGTCTTCCTCGTTCTGGCCGCTTCGCACCCGCCGGAACTCGGCGGGCTGGAACGCGACCTGCTCACCTCGGCCTGCCGGCGGCTCGCCCTGCGCCTGGAGCGCGAGGCCGTGGCCGGGCGGCCGGTCCGCCGCGAGCCCGGCACCGCGGAGGCCGGCGAGGCCGCCCCGCGGACCGCCGCGTCACCCCTCGTCCACGCCGAGCACATGGTCGCCCGGCTGCCGGACGGGCTGTGCGCGCTCGACGTCCACGGCCGTGTCACCTACGCCAACACCGCCGCCGCGACCCTCCTCGGCGTGCCCGTCAAGGCGCTGGTCAGCGCCCGGTTGTGGACCGCGATGCCCTGGCTCAACGACCCGGCGTACGAGGACCGCTTCCGCGGTGCGTTGATCAGCCAGCGGGCCATGTCGTTCGTCGCCCTGCGCCCGCCGAACGACTGGCTCCGCTTCTGCCTGCACCCCGGCACCGACGGCGTGACCGTGCGGGTCGCGCCCGCCCCGACGGCCTCGGCCGGCGCGCCCGCCGTCCACAGCCACCACAACGACCACAGCCACCGCGGTGAGCACAGTGAGGACGGCGGCCACGGAGGATCCCCGGACCCCGGGCCGCGCGGCGCGGCCCGGCTGGTGACCATCTCCCATGTGCTGAACCTGGCCGTCGCGCTGACCAGGGCGGCCGGGGTGCAGGACGTCGTGGACCTGCTGGCGGGCGAGATCATGCCCGCCATCGGCGGCCGGACGGTCGCCCTGCTGGCCTCGGAGGGCGGCCGGATGCGGGTGCTGGGACACCGCGGCTACCCGGACCCGCGGATGCTCGACCACTTCGAGGGGCCGCCGGTGTCCGCGCCGACCGCGAGTGTGCAGGTGCTCGTGCGCGGGACGCCGTCCTTCGTGGAGTCGCCGGAGCGGCTGGCGCAGCTCTACCCGGGCCGGCCGGCCGTCAGCGACGGTATGGCCTCGTGGGCGTTCCTGCCGCTGATCGCCTCAGGACGGGCGGTGGGCTCCTGCGTGCTCGGCTACCCCGAGCCGCACACCTTCTCCGCCGACGAGCGCGCCGTGCTGACCGCGCTCGGTGGCCTGATCGCGCAGGCGGCCGAGCGCGCCCGGCTGTACGACATCAAGCACCGGCTCGCCCACGGGCTGCAGGCGGCCCTGCTGCCGCACACCCTGCCCTCGCCGCACGGCCTGGAGGTCGCGGCCCGCTACCTTCCGGGCACCGAGGGCATGGACATCGGGGGCGACTTCTACGACATGACCCGCGTCGGCGACCGGGTGGCCGCGGTGGTCGGCGATGTCGAGGGCCACAACGTCAAGGCGGCGGGGCTGATGGGCCAGGTGCGCACCGCGGTACGGGCGTACAGCGCGGCCGGCCAGTCGCCCGGCCAGGTCATGGAGTCCACCAACCGGCTGCTGGTCGACCTGGACGCGGGGCTGTTCGCCAGCTGTGTGCACCTCCACCTGGACATACCCGGGCGGCGCGCCCTCGTGGCCCGGGCCGGACACCCGCACCCGCTGCTGCGCGAGCCGGACGGCCGGGTCAGCGTGCTCGACCTCGCCGGCGGGCCGCTGCTCGGGGTGGAGTCCGACGCGTGCTACCCCACCACCGAGGTCCCCTTCCCACCGGGCTCGGTGCTCGCCCTCTACACCGACGGCCTGGTCGAGGCCCCGGGCACGGACATCGACGACGCGCTCGCCGACCTCGCCGAGCACCTCGCCCTCACCGGGCACCTGTCGCTGGAGGAGGTCGCCGACGGCCTGCTCGCGCACACCGCCGGGAGGCGCGGCCGGACGGACGACGTCGTCCTGCTCCTGCTGCGCGCGCGAGCGCCGGTCGTGTGATCCGCCCGGACACGCGGACGGGCGCCGCGCCGTCCTGCGACGGTCCGCGGCGCCCGTTCCCGGAGCGGCGGCTCAGCCCTGGCGGGCCTTGAAGCGCGGGTCCCTCTTGTTGATCACGAAGACCCGCCCGCGGCGGCGGACGATCTGCGAGCCGGGAGCCTTCTTCAGGGAGCGCAGTGAGGCACGGACCTTCACGGTGACTCCTTCCGTTGTCGCGGGAGATACGAGCATGTCAACGCATGAGGGGGCCGGCTTCTTCCCGTCGCGGTACCCGGTGCGCAGCCGGTCGGCACCGCCCGGGCAGGATGTGCCCATGACGTCCCACCGCACCGGCCCCTTGCCGCACGTGATCAGCGCCCTGTCGCACGAGCAGGCCCTCCTCGCCCGCGGCCGCGGGCTCCAGGACCGGGTCGCGGACGTGATCACCCGCTTCGCCGGGTCGATGGGCTTCGTCTACGTGCACGTGGTCTGGTTCGCGGGCTGGATCCTCGCCAACGAGGGGGTCCTCGGCCCTGCCGCCGTCTTCGACCGGTTCCCCTTCGGGCTGCTCACGATGGTCGTCAGCCTGGAGGCGATCTTCCTGTCGACCTTCGTCATGGTGAGCCAGAACCGGCAGGCCGCGCGCGACAGCATCCGTGCGGACCTGGACTTCGAGACCAATGTGCGCTCGGAGGTCTGGTCGACGCACATAGGGCGGGCGCTCGGACTGGACCCCGTCGAGATCGAGCGGGACGCCCAGCGGGTCATCGCCGAGTGCCGGGCCCGGATGGCCGACGAGGCCTCAAAGCCCTCCGCCTGACGTGCCGTCGTCGCTGTCATCGCCGCCGCCGTCCTCGCCGCCGAGCGGGCCGGGACTGCTGAAATCGGGACTGCTGAAGTCGGGGCTGGAGAAGCCGGGCGACTCGAAGCCCGGAGACCCGAACGCGGGCGACGCGTGGCCGCTGCCCTCCGCGTCCGGCAGTTCGGGCTCCGGCACCTCGTACTTTGGGACCGGCGGGGCCGGCGGCACACGGCCCGCCTCCTCCCCGCCGGTGGACGTGGAGAAGCCGGGGCTGGAGAAGCCCGGCCGGTGCGGGTCGGACTCCTCCGGAGCGGGTTCCTCGCGGCGGTCGGTCATCGTCGTCTCCCCTCCGCGCTCTCAGCGCCGCCGGCCGCGGTAACCGGACCAGCGGGCACCGCTGCCCAGTCCACCGAGGTGGGCGGCGACCAGCGCGAGCCCGACCAGCAGCAGGCTCGTCGGCGTGAACACCGCGGCGGTGTCGGTACCGGTGGCGTTGATGACGAAGGCGACCGCGAAGACGACGGTCGCGATGACGGCCAACATGGCTGACTCCCCAGGGGTTTCGGGCGCCACATCGCGCCCTGTCCCTCTCCGGCTTCCCCCGGAGGACGCCTCCAGTCGGCCGGGACCGGACAGCCCGTGCTCCGCACCGTGACCGTGCGAACGTGCACACCCTAAGATCCCGCGTTGACCGGACGATGAGCCAGCGCCGTCTCATCCCCCGCACCCACGTGCTCCCGGAGTCCCCGTATGGCGTCGCCGCACGGCCCGCTCGACCACCGCTACCGCGGTGAACACCCGATCCGCACCCTCGCCTACCTCTTCCGCCACGACCGCGGCCGGCTCACCGTGGCGGTGCTGGCCTTCATGGTCAAGCACACGCCGATCTGGCTGACCCCGCTGGTCACCGCGCAGGTCATCGACGTCATCGTGCAGCACCGGCCGCTGTCCGGCATGATGCTCGGCACCGCGGTGCTGCTCGTGATGCTCCTGCTCAACTACCCCTTCCACCTGCTCTATGTGCGCTGCTGGTACGGCAGCGCGCGGCGGACCGGCATGCGGCTGCGCTCGGCGCTGTGCCAGCGGATGCAGCAGCTGTCCATCGGCTACCACGCGCGGGTCAACTCCGCGGTGCTGCAGACCAAGGTGATCCGGGACGTCGAGGCGATCGAGCAGGCCGTGCAGCAGACCGGCGACATGGGCCTGTCGGCCCTCGCCACCCTCGGCGGGGCGCTCGTGGTCATCGCCGTGCAGACCCCGTCCTTCCTGCCGGTCTTCCTGGTCGTGGTGCCCGCGACCTCCGCCCTGGTGATGTGGCTGCGCGGCCGGCTGCGCGAGTCCAACGAGTCGTTCCGCCAGGAGGTCGAGCAACTGTCCTCCAGGGTCACGGAGATGACGACCCTGATCCCCATCACACGCGCGCACGGGCTGGAGTCCACGGCGCTGCGGCGGGTCGACGGCACGCTCAGCCAGGTGCTCACCGCCGGACTGCGTCTGGACCGGCTCAACGGCCGCTTCGGCTCGCTCGCCTGGATCATCCTCAACGTCCTGGGCACGTGCTGCCTGCTCGGCTCCGCCCTGGCCGCGTACCACGGCTGGCTCGGCGTGACCCCCGGCGACGTCGTCATGCTCACCACGTACTTCTCCTCGCTCACGGCCGCCGTGACCACGCTGCTCAGCCTCACCCCGGTGGTCAGCAAGGGCCTGGAGTCGGTGCGTTCGGCCGGCGAGGTGCTCCAGGCCCCCGACCTGGAGCAGAACGCGGGCAAGACCGAGGTGGCGGCGGTCCGCGGCCGGATCGACTTCCAGGGCGTCGGCCATGTCTACGAGGACGCCGGACGCCATTCCGTACGGGACTTCACGCTCTCCGTGCGGCCCGGGGAGACCATCGCGCTGGTGGGTGCCTCGGGCGCGGGCAAGTCGACCGTGCTCAGCCTCGTCATCGGCTTCCTGCGCCCGGCCGAGGGCCGCATCCTCCTCGACGGGGCCGACATGGAGTCCCTGGACCTGCGCAGTTACCGCCGTTTCCTGTCGGTGGTGCCGCAGGAGTCGATCCTCTTCGAGGGCACCATCCGCGACAACGTGGCCTACGGCATGCCGGGCGTGGCGGAGGAGACCGTGCGGGAGGCGCTGCGGGCGGCCAACGCGATGGAGTTCGTGGAGCGCCTGCCGGCCGGTCTCGACACGATCGTGGGGGAGCGCGGGGCCCGTCTGTCGGGCGGGCAGAAGCAGCGCCTGGCGATCGCCCGCGCCCTCATCCGGGACCCCCGTGTCCTCGTGCTGGACGAGGCGACCTCGGCTCTGGACTCGCGGTCCGAGGCACTGGTGCAGCAGGCGCTGGAGCGGCTGGTGCGCAACCGGACGGTGTTCGTCGTCGCGCACCGGCTGTCCACGATCAGGAACGCCGACCGGATCGTCGTCATGGAGGACGGCCGGATCACCGAGACCGGGACGCACGACCAACTGCTGCGCTCCGGCGGCTCGTACGCGGCGCTGCGCAGCGCCCAGACGGCCTGAGGCGGCGGCGGGCACCGGCTTGGTGCCCGCCGCCGCCCCAGGGCGGTCCGCCGGGGATCAGCGGTGGTGGTGGTGCTTGGCGAACGAGTGGTGGCGGTGGTTGTCGCGCTGGTGGCGGTGACCGTGCCACTTCGGCAGGTGGCGCAGGTGGTGACGGGCGTGGTGCCCGTGCCGCCCGTGGCCGTCGTGCGAGGAGTGCGAGGCGTGCGTGCCGGCCAGTTCCGGGGTGGTGGCGCCGGCGGAGGCGGCACCGCCCAGGACAACGACGACGGCCACGCCGACCGCGGTGGCGAAGCGGGGAAGACGCATGGTGACCTCCTGTCTCAGCGGGTGCCGGGGCATCCGCGGGGTTGGACAGGGCAAGCCTCGGCCCCCGCGACCCGGCGGTCGGGGCGGCGCGCCCGATATGACACTCAATTTGCTGGAACAAGGGGATTTCTGGAACCGATGACTGTCGGCCACTCGTGATCTTCCGCTCCCGGGCCGGGGCCCGGTTTCCGCCCCGAGGGGCGGGGCAGGCGCGGTCGTGGCGGGCGTTGCCCTCCGTGATCCCGTCCGGAGCCGGGCGCACCGGTGTCACCGCGGGCGGTGGCCCGTGACGCAGCGTGCCCGCACAGGGCTGAGGTTGTTCGTGTATGTACTATTCAAGTGGGTATGTCGACATTCGAGAGGAATCGAGGAGGCACCGGACCGTGGACAACAGGAACGGCCACCCCATCAGTACCCGAATACCACGTGACCAGCAGATACGTACCTGCCGGCCGGCCATCGTGAAGACCGGCAAGCGCGCCGACACCTTGGAGCGGGACCAGGAGAACAGCACGGACTGGAACATCGTCCGGGGCGAGGACTGAGCCCCGCCCCCTTGAGCCGGCCGTGACCGCCTATCCGGCCGACCAGACGATGCGCGGCGGTCGCACGGCGGCGCACAGAGGGTGACCTCCGCCGTCGGTGAGGCCGAGGCTGCCCACCAGCAGGCCCGACCCGGCCGCCGCCGCCAGCATGTCGGGGTCGACGGCGTCCAGCATCAGCTTCGCCCGGCGGAACATCGTGAAGCCGCCCGCGCCGTCCAGCGCTCCCCACGTCAGATAGACGAACCGCCCACCCGGCCCGCCCTGCACATGGGGCCCCTTGACGTCCGTGCCCCCGGCGGCCGGGACGGCGACGCAGTCGAGCGTCCAGGTGACCGCCGCGGCGTCCGCCGGCTGGAGGTCCAGGAGTTCCCCGGGGCGGTTGCGGCGCTGGACCGCGACATGGACGTCCTCGTACACCGAGCCCTCCGGGCCGCACCTCTGGGTGCGCCCGGGCAGGTCGTGGCCCTCGATCCGGATCCGCACGGCGGGGCTACCCCGCCACGGGGAGGACGCGCCTGCCCGGCGCGCCGACTGCACGGGATCGCATCGTCTCGCTCGCCTTCTGCACGGGAGTGGGCCGGCCCGGTCATCCTACGGCGGCGGCCCGTGCCACCTCCGCCAGGAACGGCGGATCGGCACCCCGCGCGCGCGTCAGCTCGGCCACCTGCGCTGCCATGGCTGCGCGGCGGCGCGGCGTGTGACGACACCCCGGACCCGTTCGGGCAACTTCGGTCATCGGGCGCCCGGTTGGGGCTGTCCGGGTGGTGTGCCGCCGTGGGCGCGGGCCGGTGGTCGGCCCGTACAGGGAGCAGGACCCGGTACGGTGAGTCCCAGCTCAGAGGGTGTCCGGCGGCATCCGGGCAGTGAGTTTGCCGGTTCTACTGCGTTCGACTCGTCGCCGGGGCCCCCGTGGCCGGACGAACGGAGCGGCGGAACGATGACCACCTGGCGGCACACCCTGGACCGGGCCGGCATCGCCGACCCGGCGCTGCGCGAGGCCTACACCGCCCAGCGCCGCCTGGTCACCCGCTTCGACCGTGCCACCTTCACCGGGGTCCGGCTCCTGCTGCCGGCCGAACTCGTCCCCGACGTCGTCGCCGCGACCGCGTTCATGCACCACACGGACAATCTGCTCGACCAGGACGCCGACGGCGGGGCGGCCCGCACGGCGTTCACGGCCTGGGAGCGCCGTGTGCGCGGGGCCCTGGCGGACGGCGGCGGCGACCGGGGCGGTGCCGGTGGCGACGGGGACGGCGACCGGCTGCTGCGGGCCCTCGCCCACACCGTCGCGCGGCGGCCCGAGCTCGGTGACGTCGTGGCCGAGTACCTCGTCGCCGCCCCGGCCGACGCCGGATGGCGGGGCTTCGCCGCCGAGGCCGACTTCCAGGCCTACGTCGACGCGTACTCCCTGCCCGCCTTCCTGCTCGTCGCCCGCCTGCTGGCACCGGCCACCGGGTACGACGGCTACCGCGCTGCCTGCCGCACCTTCGTCGAGGCCGCCCAGCGCCTGGACTTCCTGGAGGACGTCGCCGAGGACCTGCGCGCCGGCCGCCTCGGCATCCCCGAGGACACCCTCGCCCGCCACGGGCTGAGCCGTGACGGCCTCGAACACGGTGCGCCGGCAGGCGACTTCGCGGGGCTCGTGCGCGAGGTCGCCGCGACCGCCCGGCGCGGCCTCGCCGACTCCCGGCCGCTGATCGAGCTCGTCCCCGCGCCGCACCGGCCCATGACGCGCGCTTTGATCGACCTCCAGGGCCACCGGCTGCGCGCGGCGGAACGCGCCGGCTCCGCGCTGCTCCAGGGGCCGGCCCGACGCCCGGTCGCCGCCGCGCTGGGCACCCTCGCCGGCGCGTACGCGAGCACACTGCGCCGCTCCCCGGGTGCCTGAGCGCCGTCGGACGGCGCGTTTTCCGGGGGGTGAGAATTCCCCCCGAGGGAACGGTGTGTTTCCGGTGCCGTGGGCGTGCGGCACCTGGAGGGACTTAATATAAGGTTCAAGCATCGGTGGCCGGGCGACGGGGGGAGTCGCCGCGGCCGTGCCCCGTGGAACGGCAAGGACGCCGTCGCGGGATACCGATGAGGAATTTGCGGGCGGTACGCCGGCGAGGTGTGTGGGTACAAGTGCCGGGCGATCCATGGTCCGCACCCCCCTTTCCTTTCCCGGTACAGCGCGTACCGTCCAAGCCAGGTGGGGAGTTTCCTTCGTGGGGCAGCATCAGCATCTCTATTCGCATTCCTTGTATCCCGTGCTGGCCTACCTCATGGCGGCCGTGGGCTCCGGACTCGGGCTCGCCTGCGCGGCCCGTTTCCACGCCCGGGGACTGGCCCGGGGCTGGTCGTGGCTCGCCGCCGGGGCGCTGACCCTCGGGTCGGGCATCTGGGGAATGCACTTCATCGCCATGCTCGGCTTCGCCGTCGACGGCGTGGAGTTCCGCTACGACGTGCCGCTGACCATCGTCAGCCTGCTGGTCGCCATCGTGATCGTCGGACTCGGGATGTTCGTCGCCGGAGTGCGGCGGTCCTGGTCCGGGCTGCTCACCGGCGGTGTCGGCGCCGGGATCGGTGTCGCCGCGATGCACTACATGGGCATGCAGGCGCTCCTGTTCCCCGGCCAGGTCGCCTACACGACCTCGCTCGTGGTGCTCTCCGTGGTGATCGCCGTCGTGGCGGCCACCGCCGCCCTGTGGTTCACCCTGCGGGTGAAGGGGACCTGGGCGACGGTCGGCGCGGCCCTGGTGATGGCCGTCGCGATCAGCGGAATGCACTACACGGGAATGGCGGCCGTGAACGTGCACAACGTGTCCGGCGTCCACACCGACACCGGTGTCACCGGCCTGGTCCTGGTCGCACCGCTCATCATCGGACTCGGCCTCGAACTCATGCTGATCACTTTCGCCGTCCTCATGAGTCCCGTCGAGGACGCGTCGAAGGCCGCGGAGGTCCCGGTGGTCCCGGCGGAGGAATTCCGGGTCGCGTCGTGGAATGGCCCCCGTGTTTCACCCGCCGCGGCACCGGCGGCGCCCGCGGCCTATCAGGAGCCCGTTTCCGGCCCGGTGAATCACGGCTCGTTCGGCGGTCCCCAGGGCGATCCGTCCCGCGAATCCTGGGAATCCCGGGAATTCAGGGACTGATCGCGGGCGGCCGCCGGACCGGCCGCAAGAATTCATGACGAACAATCAACAAAGTCCGCCCCGGGCTCCTTTGGGTCCGCGCCGCCGTCCACCACGCCCCTGTGGCGGTGGACGGCGGCGCGGGTTCGGGGGTCAGCTCCCGGGCACGGTGTCGGTGAAGGCCGTGCCCGCCGAGCGGTAGGCGGCGACCTTGGCGGCGACCTGTGCCGGGGTCAGCACCTGGTCCTTGACGAAGAGGACCCAGTCGACCTGCTGGTCGTACGAGCGCGCGGTGCTGCCGGTCTGGCCGGTGAGGTCGATCAGCCAGTGGTTGAAGTCGATCCACTGGCTGGTCTCGGGCAGGTACGGCTCGCCGTGCGTGCCGAAGACCTGGCCGTCGATGGAGTAGGTGATGGCGCTGTTGTCGATGGTCACCTGGAGGTCGTGCCAGCCGTCGTAGCCGGCGCGGTTCTCCGAGTGCGTGTTGACCGCGTTCCACGGGTCCGGGTTGTAGGTCTCCCAGGACGTCGTGTACATGATGTTGCTCGGCTCGCCCCAGCCGCCGTTGGGCAGGTACTCGAAGTCCTGCTCGCTGTAGTTGGGGTCCATGGGCGCGTTCAGCGGGGTGAAGGCGAAGAAGGTCTGGACGATGTGGTCCCCGTCCGGGCCGCCGGCCGCGGTGTCGTCGAAGCGGACCCGCGCCGCGTAGGTGCCGTTGCGGAACTTGCGGGCACTGGTCTGGATCTCGGTCTCCTTGGTGCCGGCGGCGGTGCCGTCGGTGGTGAGCCGGAGATTCATGACCTTGTCGCTGCCGGTGCCCGCGACGAAGGTGACGTCCTGCGGGGACCAGGTCGCGCCGGGCACGCCCGGGCCGCCCTGGCCGGACTTGACGGTCCAGCCGTGGCTCTGCAGCGCCGCGTCGCTGCTGGAGGCGTAGCGGAAGTCGTCGAAGAGCGCGGGCGCGTTCGGGTCGGTCGGCGGAGTCGTCGGCGGGTCGGTGGGGGGATCGGTCGGGTCGTTGCCGGCCGGGGCGGTGCCCCAGACGACCGAGCCGCCGCGCTGGAGGGTGACCTTGCTCCAGTCCGCGTACGCGGTCTGCGTACCGCTGAAGGAGTAGTCGTCGGACTGCGTCAGCCGCTGCCAGTCCGCGCGGTAGAAGCGCAACTGCATGTCGCCGGTGTTCTGGCCCGGGGCGAGCGTGCCGGCGCCGGAGGTGAAGCCGATCTCCAGGTAGCGGTCGGCGGTCGCGGTGGGGTTGGCGAGCGTGCCGAAGGTGCCGGTGATGTTGCCGCACCCCTTGACCGCCCAGGAGCAGGCGAAGCGGTACGCGGTCGAGGGGCTGTCGGCCTTGAAGTAGTAGCGCAGCGTCACCTCGCTGAGCGGGACGCCGGTGCTCCCGGTGTTGGTGATCTCGAACCAGGGCTCTGCCTGGTCGGCGGTCGCCCCCGGGGCGCTCGTGCGGTACTGGGCGCTGAGGGTGCCCACCGCGGCGGACGCGGGCAGGGCGGTCAGCCCGGCACAGGCCAGACCGGCCGCGGCGCAGACGGCCATGGCCGTGCGGATCCGGGCGGATCCGCGGCCCGGGCCGGTGGTGCGGGACGTTCCTGACATGGTGATCCCTTCCAGTCGGTGGAGCGCGTGGGGCTTACCACTTGGCAACTGGTCTTCCACTGGTAAGGGAAAATGGCATAGACCTGATGGGGGGTCAAGAGGCCGGGAGGCAAGGGACCGCGGGCCCCCTGTCGACAGGTTGGGCCGGAACCACTGGTGAACTGGTCAGCAACTGGCTAGCCTCGCACCGTACGGCGCAGCGCCGCACGGTGCGACTGCCGGGCAGGGAACGGGGGATGATCCATGACGGGCGAGGCGCCGCGGTCGCCGCTGAAGCGGGAGAAGGTCCGCGACCATCTGCTGGAGCTCGTCGAGTCCCAGGCGCCCGGCACGCCGATCCCGTCCGAACGCGCGCTGTGCGAGCGGCTGGACGTCTCGCGGCCCACGGTGCGCTCCGCCGTCGACGAACTCGTCAACACCGGCCTGCTCGTCCGCCGGCACGGCAGCGGCATGTTCGTCGCCCCGGCCAAGATCACCCAGGAACTCGCCCAGGGAGCCTCCGTCTTCACCCTGCCGCAGGCCGGGGGCGACTGGCTCAGCCGTGTGCTGGAGTTCGCCACCGTGCGGGCGGGCGCGCGCGTCGGCCGCAAGCTGCGCATCTCGCCCGCCGCCGAGATCGTCTACATCGCCCGGCTGCGGCTGGTCGACGGCGAGCCCATGGCCGTGGAGTACCTGCACGTGCCCGCCGGCCTGGTGCCCGGACTGTGCGCCGCCGACATGGAGTCCGGGGACTTCTACGCCTTCCTGCGCGACCGGCACGGCGTGCAGGTGCACGAGGCCGTCCAGTCCATCGAGCCCACGGTCGCCAACGAGGAGGAGGCACGGCTGCTCGCCGTGCCCGTGCTCTCCCCGGCGCTGCTCTTCGACCGCCTCACCTGCGACGCGCAGGGGCAGCCCGTGGAGTACGTCCACTCGCTCTACCGCGGCGACCGCTACCGCATCGTGTCCCGGCTCGCGCTGGCCGGCACGGTACCGGCGGGGCCCGCACCGGCCGGGCACCACCCCGGGATGCCCCCGGACGAGCGCGCCGCACCGGCGGGCACGCTCGCCTCCTTCGTCGGGGACGTCCAGCCGCGGTCTAGCTGAACGGGTCCAGGGTGATGTACGCCTGCTGCGGATTGCCGTCGTTGACCAGTGACTCGTGGTTGCCGACGTCGTCGAAGGCGAAGGCGTACGCCCTGCCGTCGGCCATCCGCTCGTGGAGGGCGCGGGCGTAGTGGTTGGTGACGGCGTCCTGGTAGAAGTTCGCCGCGCTCGTGTCGGGCTGGCCGGCGTTGACCAGCAGCGTCGAACGGTTGAACCCGGCGCACAGGGTGCGTGAGATCGGGCCGCGCACCAGGTCGTTGGGGGCGTCCAGCAGCTTGTAGCAGCCGAAGACGCTGTCGCTGTCGGGCTTCTGGAAGGAGGTGACCACCGACCCGGAGGAGTTGGTGAAGTTCATGACGTTGCCCGAGACGCGCCCGAAGTACCTGGTGCCGGGCTGGTTCGCGAACGGGGTCACGGTCAGGGTGGAGGTCGTGTACTTCTGCCAGACGCGGTTGATGTAGTCGTCCATGACCGTGCGCGGCAGCGCGCCGGTCTCGATGCCGTGGCCGGGGGACAGGGCGCGCAGGACCGTGCCGTCCGAACGGGTCTGGATCAGGCCGGCCCAGCCGCCGCCCCGGGCCCGCAGCGCGTCGAAGAAGCCGGTGTACCCGCCGGGCTTGAGGTGCCCGGTGGTCCTCACGGAGCCGTCGGCCAGCCCGACGCCGACCGCGTAGGGCGCCGAGACCATGTCCACCTGCGTGCTGTTGATCCACAGCCCGGCGTCGTTGAGGGTGTACTCGGTCCAGTTGAACAGGATGTCGCGGTTGGGGTCGCTCGGGTTCTGCACGGCGGGCTGGACCAGGCCGCCCGTCGTGACCTTGAAGACGAGTTTCTGGCCGTACGAGAAGTAGAGCCGCCCCGAGAACTTGGGCATGCGGATCGTGACCGACCGGCCGTTGGCCGGCCCGGCGATCGACGCGTCCGGTGCCGGCGTCGGCGGGTTGCCCCCGGCGGGCCAGGCGTGGAACGTACCGTTCGCGTCGGCCCAGCCCTGCTGTCCGGTCGACAGCTGGGTGCCGAGGTCGTACAGGTACACCGGCCCTGTCCGGCCGGAGTTGTTGGTGACGGTCAGCGGGATGGTGGCCGGGACGGCGGCGCCGGCACGGGACGTGCTGTCGAGGGCCGTCAGGCCCACGGCCACCAGCAGCGCGGCGAACAGCACCGCGAGGGCTCTGCGTTGTGCGACTCGGGCGTGCATGTGGTTCCTCCTCGTGTGGGGGGTGGAGGATGCGGGCGCTCCGATGAGAGCGCTCTCAAATCTCCGCGTCACAGCGCGCACTGTCAATCCGCTGTTCCCAAGTCGTTTGTACGGGAGGTGTGTTGCCGCGACGGGCCCGGCCGCTCTCGCGGCCGGGCGCCGCGTTCGCCGCTCTCCTCAGCCGCTGATGATCGACAACCCGATGACCACACCGGCCGAGACCGTGATCTTCCCCGGTGTCAGATCGCCCTCGCCGTCGGCCCCGCTGCCACTGCTGTGACTGCGGTGGGTGTTGCGCATCTGCTCGGAGTCCACGTCCTTGACGTGGATCACCGGGCCGAGCCGGACGGAGGCTGCCTCCGCGTACAGGGCCGCCTTCTCCCGGGCGGCGGCAACAGCGGCCTTGCGGGCCCGCGCACGCAGGTCCTTCTTGGTGCTCACGTCGAACTCCACGCCCTCGACATGGTTCGCCCCGGCCTCGACGACGTCGATGAGCACGGTCTCCAGGAGGTCCAGTTCGCGCAGTTCGATCACGAACGACGCCGTGCACTCGTAACCGAGGAACGTGCGCTCGTTTCCGTAGGTCCACGACGATCGCAGGTTCAGGCGCGACGAGGACACGGCCGCGTCGGGAATGCCGTGTCCGCGCAGCACCTCCCGGATCCGGTTGGTGCCGCCCCGCGTGACCTCGAACGCCTCACCGGGTGTCGGTCGCGTCTGTGCGACGGCCAGGCGCAGCCGGGCCAGATCGGGCGCGGCGTCCACACTGGCCGCACCGAACACGGATATGCCCCATGGGGCGTCTATGGTCTGATGGCTGCTCATGCCATCCATCCAACCAGGACGGCCCCAGGTTCCGAAGATCGGCGCCCGTCCGGCGGCCGCGCGGCGGAGTCGCCTGCGGGGCGGGTTCGGCGCCGTCGAGCCGGGACGGGGCACGGCCGCGAAGAGGTGGTCGTCCGCGGCCGGTCCGTCCCTGTGTCCCGGAGGACGACCTCCTCGACGTCGGCGTACGCCGGCCGATGGTCCTCGGCGGGAGTCTGCCGGACGGGCCCTGGGGGACGTCCCAGTTCCTGAGCGCGCCGTCGATCCGGACGACGAACCGCGGCGCGCCGTCCGGATCCCTGGCCCGCGATGACCCTCCGTCAGCCGAGCGCCGGGGGCCGTGGCGTTCTCCGGTCCCGCGGTCAGGTGGCGGGCGCGGGGCTCGGACCGGGGTCGGGCAGCGGGCCGGGTTGCGGTCCGGGACCCGGCGGTGCCGGGTCCGGCGGCACCGGATCGGGGCCGGGACGCGGCGGCTCCGGCGGTACGGGGTCGGGGCCGACGGGCGGCGGCAGGGGGCCGGGCGAGGGGCCCGGGCCGGGGCCCGTGGGACCTGGCGAGGGGACGGGGCTCGGGGGCACGGGGTCGGTCATGACCTGGTCCTCCTCGGACGTGGATCGAGGGGTTCTCCAGGACCGCGTACCCGGAGCCGCCGCGGTGACACGGCCCGTCGCGGCTGCGCCCTATGCCGCGGCGGCGAAGAGCTCCTCCGTGCCGGACAGCGACAGCAGCCGTCCCACCTGCCCGCTGACCGCGCTGAGCGTGACAGTGCGGCCGCTGTCCAGGGCGTGCAGGCGGACCCGCAGCAGGGCGTTGAGCCCGGCGCAGTCGCAGAAGGAGACCTCGCGCAGATCGACGTCGAGGCCGCCGGGGCCGTTCGTGCCGTCGCCCAGTACGGACTCCAGCGCGTGCCGCAGTGCCTCGGCGCCGTCCTGGTCGATCTCACCGGCGACGATGGCCAGTGGCCGGTCCTCGGCACCGCCGAAGCGGACCGTGAGCCGGTGAGCGGCCCATGCGGGACGGGGTGGGGGGAGGGGCGACACGGGGAGCTCCCAGTGGGGGTGGAACGCTCGATCCCCTTCAGGTTCGGGCCGCCCGCCGGTCGCGTCAAGCGAGACAGGGCGCGGACCGGCCCTTTCACGACACCGCCACGCCGTGCCGACCGGTCGTCCGCAGGATCCTCAGGATCCTCAGGATCCGGGGGGTTCGCCGGGTTCGCCGGGTTCACCGCCTGTTCCCGGCAGCAGGCGGCGGGCCGCGTGCAGCGCCGCTTCCACGGTCGGTGTGCCGGTGGCCGCGCACAAGGCGGTGCCGAGGTCCTCCCTGTGCCTGCGGCGGGTCTCGTCGTCGTCCTCGCCGGCCGGCCGCGTGCACAGCGACTCGTACCGTTCGACGAGCATGTACAGGACCACGGGATGCGCCACCAGCATGATCGGACTCCTTCCACCGCCGGCCGCGCTCCGGGGCCGGCGGGGGACCGAAGGACGGCCACCGGAAACCGGCTACCCGCCTTCCCCGCCTCCATTCGGGGTAGATGGCAGGCATGGGTGGTGGCGAGCAGCGGAGGTGCCGGCAATGGGGAGCTCGGAACTGTCCGACCGGGAGAGGCGCACGCTGGCGGGGATGGAGCGGCTGCTGAGCGCCGACGCGGTCCTCGAACGGCGGTTGCGCACCATGCGTCTGACGCCCCGTGACCGGGCGATGGACGCCCTGCGGGACCGGGGGACGTGGCGGTTCCGGCCGCGGGTGCTGCTCGTCGCGGTGCTCGTGGCCGTGTCGCTCGCCCTGCTGGTCGCGACCGTGGTGACCTGGCAGCCGGGCCTCGCGGCGGCCTTCGGGGTGAGCTGGCTGCTCGCCGTCACGGTGGCCTTCCGGCGGCCGGGGGCGGCCCCGCCGCGGAACTTCAGACCGCGCACCGGGTGACGACGCGACGTGCGGGCTTCAGCGGACCGCCGGCCGGCGGTCCCTGCGAGGGGAGGACGGCGACGACGGGGAATGCGACCGGCGCAGCGCCCGGCGGCGCCTGATCGCCCGTCGGTCGTCCTCGGTCGTACCGCCCCAGATGCCCGGGTTCTGCCCGCTGTCCAGGGCCCACTGGAGGCACTGCTCCTCCACCGGGCACCGCTCGCAGACCGCCTTGGCCCGCTCCTCCTGGGCGGCCCCCGGTCCTGACGCACCGACCGGGAAGAACAGTTCGGGATCCTCGTCGGAACAAGCGGCGCTTCGCCACCAGCCCATGACAACTCCTTCCGGAGACGCGTACGGAGTGCTGCGGACTCTGCCGTGAGACGTCGGGTACCCGATCGGAGGGGACCCATGCGGTGGCGGACGGGAACCTGGGCCGAGGAGAGGACGACCGGTCCGAGGATTCAACGCCACGCCGGATCCCGTACGTTGGGTTCAACGTGGACCGCATGGTCATGTGCGGCTTGTGCATGGGGAAGCGACGGTGCCGCCTCACGGATCCCCATCGACCCTGATCAGTCGAGCTCCAGGTACCAGCGGCGGTCGCAGCCGGTGGTGCGGGCGTCACTGGGCTGGAGCAGCACAGCCCCGAACTCACGGCCCGGTTGGACGAGGTGCCGTCCGATCTCGACGCCGCGCGGGCCGACCGAGACCTCACCAGAGCCCTGAACCAGCGTGGGTCAGAGGGCACCGCGGGGCGCTGAACGGCCGAGCCCCGCCCGTCGGCCGGTCGCCGTTACGAGTCGGCACGGAAGGAGATCCAGACATCGGGCGGCAGGTCCGGCCGACCAGGAATGGGCCTGCGCTCCTCGGACCAGGCCTCGCCGGCGATCTCGGTTGCGACACGCCGCCAGAAGCGGACTGCGGCCGCATTGGCGTCTTGGAAGGCGACTTCCCACCGCCCAGGATGGCTGGCGACGACCTGCTGAACGGCACGCAGGCCGATCCCCGCCCTGCGTGCTCCGCGAACCACGAAGAAGCTGTTCAGCACATGCGTCGGCTCAGTCAGAGCACGAACGAACGCGAAACCGGCAGGGCAATCGTCGCTGGTCAGCAAGTACGGCGCCCAGCCGGTCTCCGTGAAGGCGGCTTCAAGCCGCTCACCGCGGAACGTGCCGTCCGGGAAGGGGAGCCGGCCGCTGAATTCCGACATGTCGTGGCGGAACATGAGCCACAGCCGTTCGACGGCAGGACGGTCGTCAACGGTCGCGAGGCGCACGGAGACGTCTGGCATGGCACTCCTTTGGACAGGGGACCGACCGTCGGACATGCGTATGCCGAGCTCAGCGGTCGGTGCCGCGGGCTGTCGCCCGGGAAGGGTGGTCATGCCCCGGGCGGTTCCCGAGGGGCATGAAGAAAGCCTCCCCGGGGATGTGTGTCCGACCGGGAAGGCTTCAGTGATGACGGGATCATAGCGTGGCACCCGATCGGCGGGGACCCGCGCGGCGATGGGCCCGCCCGCGCGAGGACCGGACCGGGAACCGGCGGCACACGCCAACCCTGCACGGTGACTGCCCGGTTGGGTGGACCGGGCCCCGTGGAAACCCGGGTGCGGGTGGGTCACGGTCCCCCCTGGGCTGCGCTCGCGGGACGCGGTTCGCGCGGTTCTGGTCCGGGGTCCTGGGCTGGGAGCCGGTCGAAGGGCATGGCGGTGTCGCCGTGCTGCCCCCTGACGACGCCGGCTTCCCGCTGCGTTTCGTGCCGGGGGGCCAGGAGCCGAGGACCGGGCGGAACCGGGCGCACTTCGACCTGACGAGCGCCTCCCCGGAGGACCAGCGCCGGACCGTCGCCAGGGCACTGGAACTGGGCGGGAGCCATGTCGACGTGGGCCAACTCCCCGAAGAGGAGCATGTGGTCCTCGCCGATCCGGACGACAACGAGTTCTGCGTGATCGAGGCGGGCAACATGTTCCTCGCCGGCACGGGCCTCGTCGGAGCGCTGTCCTGCGACGGCACGCGGGAGGCCGGCTGCTTCTGGAGCGAGGCCCTGAAGTGGCCGCTTGTCTGGGACCAGGACGAGGAGACCGCGATCCAGTCGCCCGACGGCGGGACGAAGATCACCTGGGGTGGTCCTCCGATACCGCCGAAGACCGGCCCCAACAGGCTGTTCCTGGAGCTGGAGATCCCCGCCCACGCCGACGGGGAGGCGGAGGCCGGCCGCCTGGTCCCGCTCGGCGCGACACGCGCCGGCACTGGTGCCGGCACCGGAATCGGGGACGCCGAGCGGATGCTGCTGCTCGACCCCGACGGCAACGAGTTCACGCTGTGGACGCCCCGGTAGGCGCTCGTCACGGACGTCAGGTTCGCCGGGTCAGCCCCGTACCGGGAAGGACGCCTGGAAGGCGAGGCGGCGTCCCGCCTGTTCGCCGATCCGGCCGAGGACGTCGTCGAGCGCGAGGAACTCCTCCCAACGGGACGTGCCGTTGGCCTCGGCCAGTCGTGCCACGAGGCGGTCCTCCAGATCCGGGACCCGCTTGTTCTTCCACACCTTGTCGGCGGTGCTGACCAGCAACTCCTCCGTCGTCACCGCCGGTCGCGCCCAGGACGCGTGGGTCCCGGCGAAGCGGGCGAGCTCCGCCGGGAAGCCGTGCGCCAGCAGCAGCTCCCGGCCCGCCTCCTCGTGCGCGGAGCCCGGGCCGGACAACTCGGCCTCGTGGACGGTCTTGCCGATGTCGTGCGTCGCCGCGCCGAAGAGCACCGCCTCGCGGTCCAGCGGGAGGCCCGGGCAGTGCTCCCGTGTCCAGCCGGCCAGCTCATGGGCGACGTCGTGGACGGCCCGCAGGTGCGCCGCCAGGCGGGGCGGGGCCTGAAGGCGCAGCAGGAGGGCGGTCACCGCGGGCGGCAGCGGGCGCATCGGCGGGTCGCCCGGGTCGCCGAGAGCGCGTTCCAGCGGATTCGGTGGGGTCATAGGGGTCCGCAGCGTAGAGGACGCCCTGCCCCGACGGGCGTGCGGTCCGTGATTTCGCGCCGCTTCCTGTGAGAATTGCGTTCCCACCGTTGGAGGACCACGCATGCCCCACCAAGCGCACGGCTCGACGCCCCCGGACGCGCCTCCCCTCACCTGCGACGAGCCGGGCTCCTTCGCCTGGAACGTCTTCCAGGTCCGTCACCCGGTGCTGATCGGACGGATCCTGGAGGCGGTTCCCTTCGGCGGCGCACAGCGCCAGGCGTGCGCAGCGCTCCTGGAGGAGTCCCGCCACGGCACCGTCGCCCCGCTGCCGGCGGACGCGGAGGACGCGGCCGTGTGGGAGCGCTGGGGACAGGGGATGTACGGCCGAGGGTGGCCCGAACTGCCGTTCCTGTGGGCGGAGTCGTACTTCTACCGCAGGCTGCTCGACGCCACGGGCCATCTCGCCGGAGGGCCCTGGCACGGTCTGGACTTCTTCGCGCCGTTCAAGGACGCCGAGCTGGACGGCCACGGCTTCGCCGGCGACCTCGCAGCCCTCGACGACCTGGCCGCGCTCACCCAGGAGGAGCGGGAGCACCGCCTGCTGACCGCCGCCGTCTGGGGGAACCAGGCCGACCTGGGCTTCACCATCGCGGGCGAGCCGGGGGGCGCCCCCGAGCCGTCCGGGACGTACGTGGCCGACGAGTCCGACCGGCTGTGGCCGCTCCTGGACGGCGGGCGGGTCGTCGTGGTCGCCGACAACAGCGCCCGCGAGATCCTCGCCGACCTTGTGCTCATCGATCACCTGCTGGCCACGGGACGCGCGGGGCACGTCGAGCTCATGCTCAAGCCGCGCCCCTACTTTGTCTCCGACGCCACTCCCCGCGACGTGCTGACGTGCCTGCGCCGTATGGCGCACGCGCCCGGCGCCGCCGGGTCGATCGGGCACCGGCTCGCCGAAGCCCTGCGCACGGACCGCCTGACGCTGTCCACCCACCCGTTCGCCTGCGCGCCGCTGCCGTACGACGCCCTGCCCGGCGACCTGCGCGAGCGCTTCGCGGCGGCCGCCGTCACCGTGATGAAGGGCGACCTCAACTACCGCCGCCTGGTCGGCGACCGGCAGTGGGCCGCGACCGTGCCGTTCGCGGACGTCACCGCGTACTTCCCCGGCCCGGTCGCGGCCCTGCGCACCCTCAAGTCGGACACCCTCACCGGCGTCGACGCGCGGACCGTCGCCCGTCTCGACGCCACCGGCACGCCCTGGCGTACCACCGGCACCCACGCGCTGATCCAGGTGGGGATCCCCGGCTAGGCCCCCGCCAGGGCCCTCAGCGGCCCGCGGACGCCGAGGCGAGCCCGGGGGGCGCGGCGGCGAGGGCCGAGCGGATCGCCTCGACCAGCGCGAGCGCGGCCTCCTCGGTGAGCTCGACGGCCACCCGCGCCGAGGGGCCCAGCTCCGGGTTCATGAAGTCGATGTTGACGGTGTGCTCGAAGGGCGCGTGCTGCGGATGGTCGACGTAGACCATCGCGTCGGTGAGCGCGAAGTAGCCCTGCGCGCCCTTCCCGCTGCCCTCGATGCGGACCTTCTCCGTGAGGTAGGTGCACATCAGAGGTGCTCCCCGAAGAACGTGAGGATCCGGGACCAGCCGTCGACGGCCGCCTGCGGCCGGTAGCTGGGCCGGTCGACGGCGAAGAAGGCGTGGCCCGCGTTCTCGTAGCTGTGGAACTCGTACGGCTTGCCGTGGGCCTTGAGCTCGGTCTCCAGCTCGGCGACGTGCTCGGGCGAGGGATAGCTGTCCTCCACGCCGAACAGCCCGAGCAGCGGGGCGCGCAGGTCCTTCGTCAGGTGCAGCAGCGGCTCGACCTGGAGGGGGAAGCCCTCCGGCGGCCGGCCCGCGACGAAGGCGCCGTAGCAGTCGACGGCCGCCTGCACGTCGAGCGAGGCGTCCACCAGGAACGCCTGCCGCCCGCCGGAGCAGTAACCGATGACGCCCACCCGCCCGTTGGACGACGGCAGCCCGCGCAGGTACGCGGCCGCGCCCGCCACGTCGCCGAGCAGCCGCTCGTCGGGCACGCCGCCCCGGGCCCGGGCCGTCGCGGCCGCGTCGTCGGGGGAGGCGCCGGGGGCCTCACGGCTGTAGAGGTTCGGGCAGACGGCCGCGTAGCCCTCCGCGGCGAAGCGGCGGGTGATCTCCTTCGACGGGGCGTCGTAGCCCGGCATGTGGTGGATCACCACCACACCGCCCAGCGGACCGGGGGTCATCGGGCGCGCCGCGTACGCCTCGATCGGGTCGTCGTCGTGGCCCGTGACGGTGATCGTCTCGGCCAGGATTGCGTCGTACATGAAAGGGGTTTCCCTTCGAGGTGACGGATGATCGACACGATAGTCCGCCGTTCCGGAAGGCTCCCTCCCAGGTACTCAGCCCAGCCCTCCGACGGCGGTACGGACGCGCGCGGCCAGTGCCTCCGGCAGCCGGGCGTGCCCCTGCCGCACCGCGGTCTCCTGGCCCTGTGCGCCGACGGTGTACGACAGGAACGCCTTGAGCGTGGCGAGCGAGCGGGCGTCGTTGCCCTTGGCGCACACGAGCGCGGAGTCGACCCTGGCGAGGGGGTAGGCGCCCTCGGCGTGGGTGGCGGGGTCCAGTGCGACGGTCGCGAGGGACGGGTCGCCCGCGCCGACCGCCGTGGTGGTCGCGGCGGAGGTCGCCGCCACCGGCTTGGACGCGCCGGTCGCCAGCCGTACGGTGTCCAGCCCGGCGGCGTCACCCAGGTCCAGATAGCCGATGGCCCCGGGGACCTGCGTCACCTGGGCGCGGAGCCCCTGCGAGCTCTGGGCGCCCCGGCCGCCGCGCCCCGGCCACGATGTGCCGCTGCCGTGCGACCACGCGGCGGGGGCGGCTCCGGCCAGGTAGCCGGTGATCGTCCTGGTGGTGGCCGAGGCGTCGGAGCGGTGGACGGCGGTGATCGCCTGCGACGGCAGTGCCGTGCCGGGATTGAACCGCCGGATCGCCGGATCGTCCCACCGGGTGATCGCGCCGTCGAAGACCGCGGCGAGCGTGGGCGCGTCCATGACCAGGTCACGGACGCCGGGAAGGTGGTGGACGACGGCCATGGGGGTGGCGGCGAGCGGCAGGACCAGGGCGCCCCCGGCCGGGCACCGCTGGTCGGCCCGCGTCCGGTCCGCGGCGCTCAACGGGCTGTCCGTCAGGGCGAAGTGGGTGGTCGCGCTGGTGAAGGCCAGCACGCCTGCGCCGGTTCCCGTCGGGTTGTACCGGACGTCGGCGCCGGGGCAGGCCTTGGCGAAGCCGCTGGTCCACGCGGTGACCACGGGGTCCACGCTGCTCGCGCCGCTGCCCCGCAGGTCCCCGTTCGCGCCCGCGCACGAGAACGCGGCGGCGGACGCCTTGGACGCCCCGGAGGACGTGACCCCGCTCGGGCCGCCCCTGCCCGCCCGCCTCCCTCCGTCGCCGTCGCCCCCGTCGACCAGCAGGGGGACGGTGACGGCGGCCGCCGCGACCAGCAGCAGCGCCGCGCCCACGGTGAGCGCGACGCGGGTCCGGGAGGGCCGGGCCCGCTCCCCGGGCGGTCCCGTGGGGTCACCGGGGGCGGGGCCGAACTCCCCGGCGGGCGGCGGCGGTACGGCCGGACGCAGGGTCGGGGTCGGCAGCCGCGCCGGCACCGGGGCGGGGGCCGGCGGGGCGTCGAAGGGGACCGCGTCTGCGATGTCCGAGGCGCCCGGGGCGTCCGGGACGGGCGTCATGAGCGAGTCGTGCAGGCCCTCCACGGTGGGCCGCCGCTCCGGGTCCTTGGCGAGGCAGGACGTCACCAGGGGACGCAACTCCTCCGGCAGGCCGCCGAGGTCCGGCTCCTCGTAGACCACGCGGAAGCCGATGGCGTGCGAGTTGTCGCCGCTGAAGGGCCCGTGCCCGGTGGCCGCGAACGCGAGCACCGAGCCGAGCGCGAAGACGTCCGCCGCGGGACCGGCGGTGTCCGCGGTGAACTGCTCGGGCGCCATGAAGGCCGGCGTGCCGACCACGACACCGGTCTGGGTGAGCCGTTCGCCGTCGGCGGCGTGCGCGATGCCGAAGTCGATGACCCGGGGGCCGTCCTCCGAGAGCAGCACGTTGCCGGGCTTCAGGTCGCGGTGGGTCAGACCGGCCCGGTGGATGTCGCGCAGCGCCTCGACCAGCCCGGCCGCCAGCTGCCGCACCTCCCGCGCGGGCAGCGGGCCCTGCGCGGTGACGCGCCGGTGCAGGGAGTCACCGGGGACGAAGAGCGTGGCGAGCCAGGGCTGTTCCGCGTCGGCGTCGGCGTCCACGACGGGTGCGGTGAAGGCCCCGCTGACCCGGCGGGCGGCCGCCACCTCGCGCCGGAACCTGACCCGGAACTCGTCGTCCGTGGCCAGTTCGGGGCGGATCACCTTGACGGCCAGGCGCCGTCCCGACACCGACCGGGCGAGGAACACGACCCCCATGCCCCCGGCGCCGAGCCTGCCTTCCAGCCGGTACCCCCCGACGGACCGCGGATCGCCGTCCAGCAGCGTCACCTGTGCGCTCCCTCCACGCCGCCCCGCCCTCCTGAGCAGCACTCAGCATAGGGAAGCGCGGGCGGGGTTCCGGCACCGGCCGCTCCTGGAGGAGATGCCGGAACATGCCCGCCTCGTGACGCGGCGGTGCGCCGGGTTCACAGCGCGCCGCCGGTCCCGTCCGCCGGTTCGCCGAGCGGCTGTTCGGCCCAGATGGTCTTGCCGCGCACCTCGTAGCGGGTGCCCCACAACTTCGCGACCTGGGCGACCAGGAAGAGACCGCGCCCGCCCTCGTCGGTCTCCAGCGCACGGCGGGCACGGGGCGAGGTGTTGCTGCCGTCGGAGACCTCGAGGATGAGGGTGCGTTCGTGGATGAGGCGCAGCCGGAGCGGGGGCCTGCCGTACCGGATGGCGTTGGTGACCAGTTCGCTGACCAGTAGCTCGGTGGTGAACTCCAGCTCGCCCAGGCCCCATTCGGCCAGCTTTTCCACGGTGAGCGTGCGCGCCCGCCCGACGGCCTCCGGCTCGGAGGGCAGCTCCCAGGTCACGTGCCGGTCGGGTTCCAGCCCGTGCACGCGCGCGAGCAGCAGCACGTCGCTGTTCCCGGCCGAACCGGGTGAACCCTGAAGAACAGGCGAACCTGCCCGCAGACGGTTCAGGACGGCGTCGCCCGCCTCGCCGAGCGACGCGAGCCCGCCGCGGGCGTGCAGGGCCGACACGATGGCCGGGTCGGACAGCGCCTCGCGCAGCCGCGCGGAACCCGCCCCGCGGTCACGCTCGCCCGGCGCGCCGAGCAGCCCGCCGGTGTAGAAGGCCACGACATCGCCGTCGGCGAGGGTCACCTCTCCCGATTCGTACGGGACCGCGCCGACGCCCAGCGGGGCCCCGACCGGGACGTCCACGAAGGAGGCCTGCCCGCTCGCGCCGACGTGCACCGGCAGCGGGTGGCCCGCGCCGGCGAAGCGGCACTTGCGGGAGATCGGGTCGTAGACCGCGAACAGGCAGGTGCGGGCGGCCTGTTCGGGGGGTTCCAGCGGGGCGGACCGGTCGTTGAGGGTGCGTTTGACCTGGTCGTCGAGATGGGTGAGGAGTTCCTCGGGCGACAGGTCGAGGTCCGCGAGGGTGCGCACAGCCGTCCGCAGCCGCCCCATGGACACCGCCGCGTACAGTCCCTCGCCGCCGGCGTCGCCGATCACCATCGCGACCCGGGCGCCGGAGAGCGGGATCACGTCGAACCAGCCGCCGCCGAGCACGGCCTGCTCGCCGGACGGCAGGCAGCGCGACACTGCCTCCACGCAGCGCAGTTCGGGCAGGCTCCGCGGCAGCAGGTTGCGTTGCAGCGTCAGCGCCGTGGTCCGCTCCCGGGTGTAGCGGCTGGCGTTGTCGATGCACACCGCGGCGCGGGTCACCATCTCCCTGGCCAGCGGCAGGTCGTCGTCCTCGAAGGGGTGCGCCCGGGTGATCCGGACGAAGACCGCGGAGCCGAGCGGCGCGCCGCGGGCGAACATGGGGACCAGCAGCCAGGAATGGACGCCGTACCGGGCGGCCAGGGCCGCGCGCGCCGGATCGGACGCCGCCAGCTCGCTCGTGACCTCCTCGCCGCTCAGACGGACCGGTTCCCCGTCGGCGAGGGCGCGCCGGGTGTGGGAGTCGGGCGCGGAGGCGAACGTGTCCACGTCGCCGGTGGTGAGGATGGATTTCGCCAGGTCGCTGGCCTCCATGGTGCTCGCCGCCCGCCGCAGTACGACCGTCTCGTGCAGCGGGCCGGTCACCGGCTCGGCCCCGCCGAAGACCGGGTCCAGCAGATTGACGTAGGCGAGGTCGGCGAAGCGCGGCACGGCCACGTCGGTGAGCTCCTGCGCTGTGGAGAAGACGTCCAGCCGGCTGCCGATGCGGGCACTGGCCTCGTTGACGAGGTCGAGCCGCTCACGGGCGCGGGACTCCTCGGTGGTGTCGGTGACCATGTGCGCGAGCGCCACCACGTCACCGGCGGCGCCGCGCAGCGGCAGGATGGTCTCCTGCCAGACGGTGTCCCGGTCCGGGTCGCGCGGGTCGCGGCCGCGGACCTCGGTGCCGATCAGCGCCTTCCCCGTGGCGAGGACCTGCCGCTGCCGGCTCTCCAGGGCGTCCACGTCGAGCAGACCGGGCGGCGCGGCCTCCCGCATCGTCCGCCCGACGACGTCGTCGAATCCCGGCGCGCGCTTGCGCGAGTCGTTCTGGGCGACGAAGCGCAGGTCCCGGTCGAAGACGTCGATGATGAACGGCGACTCGGTGAACACACCCTGGAGCAGAGCGTGACGCAGGTCGCCGCGCCGCACCGTCTCGGCGTCCTCGACCTGGAGCAGCCAGTGCTGCCGTCCGGACAGGAAGAGTGGATGGGCGCACAGCACCACGTCGACCCGGTGGCCGTCGAGGTGGCGCAGACCCGCCATGCCGAGCACGACGGAGCGGTCCTTGCGGCGGCGTTCCATGACGCGGGCCGCTTCGTCCGCGTCCGCAGTGGTGTGCAGCAGATGGACGGCGGGCTTTCCGATCACCTGGGCGGCCGGGTGCCCGAGCAGCCGTTGCGCGCCGGGACTCCAGCTCGCGATGGCGCCGCGGTCGTCGAGCACGGCGTACGCGTCACCCTTCACGGGCGAGCCGCCCGAGGCGTCAGGGAGCACCGCGCCGCCCGCGTCCGCGCGGCCGGTCCGGGCGGCGGTGCCTCGTAGCAAGGACCTCCACAGCTCAATACTGCCTTCAGGCAAGATCTGGAGCACCCGCTGGCGGCCCACCGCGGCCGGGGTCCCGCCGGGCCCCCGCACCGATGAGTTCCGTGCGCCGCCGCGGTCCCTGTCGGTGAGGAAAACCGACATCCAGGGGAGTCCCATGACGCAGCAGTTCCACGGCCCCGATACCGCGGGGCAGCCCGACCTCCGACCTGCCGCGCTCGGCGTGGCCGCCGTGCTGGAGCGGATCGGCGACGACCGGCTCGGCGCTCCCACCCCGTGCCCCGACTGGACCGTGGGCCGTCTCATCGGCCATGTCGCGGGGCTGTGCGCGGCCTTCCGCGACGCCGCCCGCAAGGACCTCGGGCCCACCACCGACAGCGATCCCGCCGGCGCGCTCCCGCCGGACCCGCCGGCGCGGTGGCGCTCCGGCCTGCCGGACCTGCTGGCCGGCATGGCGGACGCCTGGCGCAGCCCGCTCGCGTGGGAGGGCCGCACCCGCGCCGGAGGGGTCGACCTGCCGGCCGGCGCGGCCGGGTGCTTCGCCCTCAACGAGCTCCTGGTGCACGGCTGGGACCTGGCTCGTGCCACCGGCCAGGACTACCGGCCGGACCCGGCGGGCCTGGAGGCGGCGCTCGCGCTGCTCACCCCGTTCACCGCGGGATCGGACGGCTCCGGGCCCTTCGGCCGCCCGGTCCCCGTACCGCCGAGCGCGCCGCCGCTGGACCGGCTGGTCGCGCTCACCGGACGGGATCCGGGGTGGCGTCCGCCGCGCTGAGCGGCCGGCGTCCCCACGCGGAGATCATCGGGGCGGTGGCGAGGTCGAGGGCGCCGGTGGCGACATGGGCCAGATGACGGTCGATCTCCTCGTCCGTGGCCAGGCCCGCCGCCACCAGCCGGCCGCGGATCTGCCGCACCGTCGCCGCTTCCAGCACCGTGCAGGCGGGGGAGGTGATCGGGAAGTACGCGTCGGCGCGCACGTCCTCCAGGCCCGCCTCGCGCAGCAGCCTGGGCAGTGTCCTGCCGTACGCGAGATCGGCGCCGCGCTCCGCCATGAGCGTCCGGAATCCGGACCGGAGGCGGTTGGCGAGCTCCTGCGCGGGCCCCGACTCGTCCGGGCACAGCAGGGGCTGCAGGCCCGGGTCGGCGTCCTCCAGCAGCAGGACGCCGCCCGGGCGCAGCGCCTCGACCATCCGCCGCAGGGCCTCGGCCCGGTCGGTGACGTGCACCAGGACCAGCCGCGCGTGGACCAGGTCGAAGCCGCCCTCCGGCGGCGGGTCGGCGGCGACGTCGTGGCGCCGTACGTCGATCACGCCGCCGGCCGCCTCCCGCGCCCACGACACGTCGATGTCGGTGGCGACCACCGTGCCGCCGGGCCCGACACGCCGGGCGAGCCCCAGCGGCACGGACGGGCCGCCCGCGCCCACCTCCCAGCAGCGCATCCCCGAGCCGATCCCCAGGGCGTCGACGTGGCGGAACGTCACGGGGTCGAAGAGCTCGGCGAGGGCCCCGAAGCGGACGCCCGCCTCGGACTGCCGGTTGTCGAGCAGGTAGCCGGTGCCGGGTTCGTGTGTCGCCATGACGCGATGTTCGCAGACGGTGCCGTTACAAAGGCCCTCGGGCCGCCGCGTCAACGTCGCGCCCGGGTCGCTTACCCCTGTGAGTGACACGTCGTCGCGCGGATGACGTGTGCCGACCGGGTCGATGTATCAGGCAATGACGGGGAGTGTCCTATGACATTGACAGATGTCGCCTACAGGTGAGGGTTACGGATATGTCCGCATTCCGTAACGTGAAGCGGATCTTCCGGATTTTGCCGTCGCGGCAGGTCAGAGTTGGGTCATCGGCCAACCGCCGAGGTAACCGCACCGCGTCACCGGAGCACGGGAGTTCCGGGACGCACCCTGATGAGGGGGCATCATGTCTGCTTCGTTCAACGCCCGTCGCGTCATCGCCACCGTCCTCGCCTCCGGCGCCGTCGTGGCGGCCGCCGCCATGCCGGCCTCCGCGGACAACGGCCGCGGCCACGGGCACGGCCCGTCCCCCCGCACCTCGGTGTCGATCGGCGACGTCCGGCACGACGAAGGCGGCCGCGGGGTCCGCTCGAACCGCGCGCTCAACACCGAGTGGGTCGAGGTGGTCAACCGGGGTCGCGACACCGTGAACCTGCGCGGTTGGACCCTGAGCGACAGCGACGGCAACCGCTACCGCTTCAACTTCCTGCGCCTCCCCGGCCACTCCAAGGTGCGCGTGCACACCGGCCAGGGCCGCGACAGCCGGTTCGACGTCTTCCAGGACCGCCGCAAGGGTGTCTGGGACAACCGTGACAGCGCCACGCTGCGCAACGACCGCGGTGGCTTCGTGGACAGCAAGGAGTGGGGCGGCCGTCGTCACCGCTGAGCCCGTACCGGGCAGCGCCCGGTGAACGAGCGGCGTGCCGCGACATCCAGTCGCGGCACGCCGCCTTTGTGCGTCCTGCCTGCTGCCCGTTACGGGTTGCGGGTGATGGTGAACGTGGACGTGGTGTTCTTGATGTCCTGGAAGTTGTCGTTGAACTGCAGGTTGTTGAAGGTGACCGAGCCGACCGCCGGACCCTGCCCGGACTCCGGCATCTCGTTCGCCCACAGGCCGAAGCCGGACTTGGCGTCGAAGGCGTCACCGCTGCGGTGGGCACCGCTGATGGTCACGTTCGTGAGGACCGTGTCCTTGATCGGGTTCTGCGGCTGACCGCCGACGTAGTTGGTCTGGAACATGATCCCGCTGTACGTCGGGTCCACGATGTCCACGTCGCTGACGCGGATGCCCTGGAAGACCTTCGAGGCCGAGAAGAGCCAGATGCCCGGGAAGGTCTGACCGCCCCAGAAGTGCCCGCCGGCGCGGACGATGGAGACGTTCTGGATGTTGGTCGGTTCGGTCCCGAAGCCGTTCATCGCGTAGCCGAAGTCCAGCGAGCTGATCGTGACCCCGGAGTACACCAGCGTGTCCGCGATGAGGATGTTGCGGAACGTGTTGGCGTAGCCGCCGTAGACCGCGATGCCCGCGGCACGCCAGGTCAGCAGGGACGTCAGGTTCTCGTACAGGTTGTTCTTCTCGTCCGCGCCGCCCGCGTCGATCGCGGAGAAGAGCGCGAAGCTGTCGTCACCCGTGGCACGGGCCTCGATGTTGTCGAGGTGGTTGTCCGTGCTGCCGTTGGTCATGTTGACGCCGTCGGCGAAGGTGTCGCGGATGCGGGAGTTGGTGATGGTGACGTTGTCGGTGTTGGCGCCCCAGTAGAGGCAGACCGTGTGCTCGTTCCAGACGTTGTCGATGGTGATGTTGGCGACGTTGGCGAAGTCGAAGACCTTGCCGGGACCGTCGATGCGGGAGGTGTAGTTGCCGAAGAACGCGAAGCCCGAGAAGGACGAGCCGTTGGCCGTGGAGTCCGCGCGGAAGCCCGCGTCAGTGTTGGACTGGCTCGACGGGGTGTGGAAGCGGGTGTACCAGGGGCCGGCACCGATGATCTTGACGGCCTTGCCGTAGACCTGGAACTTGCTGGAGGTGTCGTAGTCGCCCGGCGGCAGGTAGACGCCCTTGAGCGTGCCGGTGGTGTCCATGCGCGCCTTGTCCAGGGCGTTCTGCACGTCCTGCTGGCTGAAGCCGGTGGGCGCGGTGTACGCCGCGGGGTCGGGATTGGCGATCGGCGCGACCTGCTCGGTGTTGACGAAGTCGACCGCGTAGGTGGTGCTGTTGGCGGAGTCCTTCTGGAGCTTGATCTTCGCCCCGGCCGGCACGGTGGTGCCGAGCATCATGTTGGCCTCGTCGTAGATGTGGCGCGGGCTGCCGTCGCCGGGGCTGTTGCCCGGGGCGGTCTCGTTGCCGTAGAGCCACGCGTACTTCGAGGTCAGGTCGATGGCCTTGAGGAACGTGCCGTTGACGTAGACGTTCAGGGTGGAGTTGATACCGCCGCCGCCCGCGGCGTCGGGGATGGAGTAGCGCACGACCAGGGTGTTGGTGCTGGCCTTGGTGGTGAACTCCACCGAGCTGCCCGTGCTGTTCAGCGTGACGGCCTTGCGGCCGGACGCCTCGCCCGCGAGGTCGCCGACGGTGCGGTTCGGGCCGACGACCTGCGCGCCGCCGCCCAGGACGCCGTCCTCGGCCTCGTACATGTCGTACGGCATGTTGGCGCCGCGCCCGACGAACAGGGACTGGGTGCTCGTGTTGTTCTGCTGCTTGACCGCCAGCTCGTTGGCGTCCGCGGCGATCACCGTCTTGACGGAGTACTTGCCGTTGACCGCCGTCCACGTGCCGAGGTTCACCGGGCTCGCCGTGCTGCCCGCCGCGATGGCACCGCTGTAGGAACCGGTGAGGGTCTTCACGACACTGCCGGAGGCGGTGTCGGTGACGGTCACGGTGATGCCGTGCGCGCCGCCCGCGGAGGCCACGGTGCCCTGGTTCCTGATCGCGACCGAGAAGGTCACGGTGTTGTTCTTGCCCGGGTTGCCCGGCGTCCAGCTGGACGGCGCGGCGACCAGGTCGGAGCTGTCGACCGGCTTGACGACCAGCGGACTCGGGCTGGCGTAGGAGTTGTTGGTGTCGTTCTGCTCGATGACAGTGTTCGCCTCGTCGACCGTCGCGCTCAGCGGGTAGCTGCCCGCGTCACGGGTGCCGATGTTCGCCGTCACGGTGGCCTGGCCGCCGGCGGCCAGCGCGCCGACCGAGGCGGTGCCCACCTTGGTGGTGCCCAGGTAGAAGTTGACGTTCGTGGCGCCCGACGCCAGCTCACCGATGTTGCGGACGGTGGCGGACAGGGTGACCGCGTCCGTCTCGACCGGCGCGCTCGGGGTGACGCCCATGGCGGAGACCGTCAGGTCCGGGTTCGGCGCCGGGGTGCCGATCACCTGGAACTCGGCGACCTGCCCGCCGCCCGCGCCGCTGTTGGCGGTGAACGTCAGCCGCACGTCGGCGACGCGCGCGCTGAGCGTGATGGTCACCGTGTTGCCCGAGGCCGGGTTGAACGTGTAGTCCGTCGCGGCCTTGAGGCTGGTGAAGCCGGTCGCGCCCTGCTCGCGGCCGAGCACCTGGATGTTCTGGGTACGCGTGCCCCAGGCGCCGTCGGGGTTGAGCTTGAGCACCACCGAGGACACATCGGCGTTGGCGCCGAGCGAGACGGTCAGCGAGTTGGGGTAGCTGCCGCCCGCGCCCTCCCAGTACGTCGTCACGCTGTTGTCGTTCGCGTTGGCCGCGACGAAGTTCTGGGTGGTGGAGGAGGCCGTGATCGGCTTGCCGACGGCCATGTTCGAACCGGGGCCGGTGGGGGACCCGTTGCGGATGACGGTGGCGCTGGCGACGCTGCGGTTGTCGGCGGCGTCCTTGGCCTTGACGTAGTATGCGACGGTCGCCGAGTCCGGCTGGCTGTCGGTGTAGGTCAGCGTGCTGCCGGAGACCGTGCCGCGCAGCTGGTCGTTGGCGTACACCTCGTAGCCGGTGACGCCGACGTTGTCCGACGAGGCGGTCCAGGTCAGCTTGACCTGGCCCGACGCGGGCTGCGTGTACGCGAGGTTGCCGGGCTGCGAGGGTGCCTGCGTGTCGCCGGTGTCGCCGGTGCGGGTGACGGTGTTGCTGTTGCCCGACTGGTTGCCCGCCGCGTCCTTGGCGCGCACGGCGTACGTGACCGTGGCGGAGTCGGGCTGGCTGTCGGTGAAGGTCGTCACGTTGCCGGCGACGCTCGTGCGCAGCATGCCGTTGGCGTAGATGTCGTAGCCGGTGACGCCGACGTTGTCGGTGGACGCGTTCCACGTCAGCCGGATCTGGCCGGACGCGGGCTGCGTGTACGCCAGGCCGGTGGGCGCGGACGGCGCGGTCGTGTCACCGGTGGCCGGACCGTAGATCTCCAGCTCGGAGAGCTGGGCGGCGCCCCAGCCGGTGTTGGCCGTGACGTTGACCCGCAGGTAGCGCACGGTCGCCGAGGTCAGGTTGACGGTGACCGTGTTGTTGCTCGCGGGGCTGAAGGCGTAGTCGCGGGACGCCACCAGGTCGCTGAAGTTCGACCCGTCCGTGCTGCCGCGCAGCGACAGCGTCTGCGTCCGCGCCTCCCAGGACGGCGGCAGCTTCAGCACGACCTTGCTGACGGCCACCGAGGAGCCGAGGTCGGCCTGGAGCCACTGCGGGAAGGCGTTGTTGGCGCTCTCCCAGTACGAGGCCTGGTTGCCGTCGTTGGCGTTGGCCGGGGTGTAGGGGGCGTTGCTGCCGCTCGCGGTCAGCGTCCGGCCCTGGGCCAGGTTGTCCGTCGAGGAGGCGGCACCGTGCACCTCGAGCTCGGAGACCTGGGCGGCGGACCAGCCGGTGTTGGCCGTGATGTTCAGCCGCACGTACCGGGTGGTGACGGCGGAGAAGCCGATGGTGACCGTGTTGCCCGCCCCGGGCGCGAAGGTGTGCGCCGCCGAGCCGGAGAGCGTGGAGAAGGTGTTGCCGTCCGTGCTGCCCTGCACGGCGAAGGTCTCGTCGCGCGCGCCCCACGGCGCGGGCAGTTTCACGACCACCTCGTCGACGTTGACGCCGCTGCCGAGGTCCACCTGGACCCACTGCGGCAACGTGCTCCCCGCGCTCTGCCAGTACGTGTCCTGGCTGCCGTCGGTGATGTTGGCGACCCCGTACTCGGCGTGCGAACTGCTCGCGGTGGCCGTTCTGCCCGCCGCGAGGTTCGGCCCGCCGGCGGCCGAGGCGGGCGGCGCGGACAGGCCGAGGACGACCATGCCCGCCGCGATCACCCCCGCCACCAGCCGCTGGACCATGTGCTTCCTTCGCATGTCGTCCCTGTGCCTCTCGTGTGTCGGTGGCCGAGAAGTTGCGTTGATCGCTCATTAAATTGCGTTAACCGTGGCGATAGTTGCAGAGCAGATTGCGGGCGTCCATGCCTACGACCGGGCCTTTTGATATGGACGCGACAGGCTTGCGCGGCTGTGCCGTGCAGCCGACACGTACTTGCGCATGCATGCAAGATTTTGCGCAATTCGCAATTGCCCTTGCCTCGGCCAGTCGCCTTCACTACGCTCCCTGGGCTTCCGGCACGGCCTCGTCCGCATGTTCGGACGCCCACGTTCCGGCCGGCGGCGCCCTTCCCGCCGCGCGCGATGCGCGCCTTCCGGGGCGGTTCGCTCGGGGTCCGGTGAAGGGTTCAGTGCGGGGCTGGCCTTCTGCCGTGGACCTCTACTTCGACCCGGTGCCTCTGCTCGGCGAGGCGCGCGGAGCGTTCCTGGGGAAGTGGTCGGAGCGGAAGTGGCTCAACGTGCCCGGACCGTTCTACGGGGCCGAGACCGACAACTGCGGTACGGGCCGGATCCACGCCCCAGGGCTCGTGCTCTACGAGGCCGACTACTTCACCGAGTACGTGTACCGGCAGCCCCGGACGCCGGAGGAGCTCCAGCGGTTGGTCGACGCTGCCGAGGAGGAGGCCTTCTCCGGCTACGGTTGCGACGGCGACGCCCACTGGTACACCCGCAGCGGCCCGGGAATGGTGGCGCGATCGACAGCGGATCAAGGAGTATCTGGCGGACCGGCGCGCCGACTGGGAGGCCGACGACGCCTGTAACGGGCAAGGAGTGGCCGCCGCTGCCCTGGCGTACGCCGACTACCTCGACGGCGAACTGGCAGCGCACCTCAGGGTCTACCTCTTCTGGCTCGAGGAGCGACGTTCCCCGACAGCCGCGGACCGACTTCCCACGCTCTGACGGCGGTGCGGATCAGTCGTCGAGCGACGTGCCTCCGGCGCGGTGCGGGGCGGCGGCCGACGGCCGCTTCGCGCAGGGCTACGCCCGCTGCGCTCCCGCCGCGCGCAGCGCCTGGCGGACGGACCACAGGACGGAGACGAGGGGGACGGCGACGACCGCGCCGATGACACCGGCGGCGATGGCGCCGCCGATGACGCTGAGGGCGACCACGACCGGGTGCAGCCGGACCGCCCAGCTCATCACCAGGGGGTGCAGGACGTGGCCCTCGATCTGGCCGATGATGACGATGAGGGCGATGACGACCAGCGCGACCAGGGGGCCCTTGGAGGCCAGGGCCACCACCGCGGCCACGGCGAGCGCGATCGGCGAGCCGATCAGCGGCACGAACGCGGCGAAGAACTCCAGCAGGGCCAGTGGGAGGGCGAGCGGCACGCCGAGCGCGTAGAGGGCGAGGCCCACCAGGACGGCGTTGGTGCCGGCCACGAGCACGATGCCGTGCGTGTACCCGGTGAAGGTGCGCCACGCCGCCGTGCCGCCCACCGCCACCCGTTCCCGCACCGACAGCGGCAGTTGACGGCAGAACCAGGTCCACTGGCGGTCGCCTGAGTGCAGGAAGAAGACCGAGCAGAACAGGGCGAGCGCGAGAACCGTGCCGACCTCGATGAGCCGTCCGGCGCCGCTCAGCGCGGTGCTGATGAGCGTCGAGCGGTGGCTGGACAGCCAGTCGCCGATCTTGGACTGGAGGTCCGTGAGGGCCTTCGGGTCGAGCCGGAACGGCGGTGCCTCCAGCCAGCGTTCGATTCTGGACAGCCCGGCCCCGAACTCCTTCTGCAGTCCCTCCTGTTCCTGGGCGACCGCCTCACCGACCAGGGCCAGCACGCCCAGCACCAGCACGATGCTGCCGAGCACTGACACCGCGACCGCCAGCGGCCGGGGCATCCACCGCGCCAGCAGGTCCGCCACCGGCCGGAGTATCGCCGTGCCGACCAGCCCGAGGAAGACCGCGACCGCGATCTCGTGGAAGCGCCCCAGGACGGAGAAGATCCCGTAGACGACCACGCCGACGACGATGAGCCGCCAGCTGTACGCGGCGGCCGTGTTGAGCGCCGGAAGCACCCGGAGCCCGGCCGTGCCGGGGGAATGGCCGGCCGCCGCCCGGCGGCTCGTGCGGATGCGGTCGCGGCGGTCTCCCGGCGGCATGCCCGGGCCCGGGCCGCCCTGCGTGTGCGCTCGCCTGGGCATGTGCCCGCCACCACCTCCCGTACGCCTGGGCTCGTACCACCGCTCCGCGCCCCCGCAACGTGCCGCGGGCGTCATTCGCCCGAAGGCACCCAAGCGCGCAGGGGTGGGCAGTAGCCTCACCCGGGCGCTCCGCGCCCGTTCCGCATCTCACCGGAGGAGACCGCCGTGGCATCGCCGTACAGGCATTCCGCACCGTACGCACAGGGACAGCTCGATGTCGGCGACGGCCAGCTGATCCACTGGGAGGTCAGCGGCAACCCGGAGGGCAAGCCCGCGGTGTGCGTGCACGGCGGCCCGGGCTCCGGCGGCAAGCGGGGTGCCCGCAACGGCTTCGACCCGGAGCTCTACCGGGTCGTCATGTTCGACCAGCGCGGCAGCGGGGAGAGCCTGCCGCACGCCTCCGACCCGGGCGTGAGCCTCGCGGAGAACACCACCGAGCACCTGATCGCCGACATGGAGCGGCTGCGCGAGCACCTGGGCATCGAGCGCTGGCTGCTCTACGGCGGCTCCTGGGGGTCGACCCTGATCCTCGCGTACGCCGAGCGCCACCCGGAGCGGGTCACCGAGATCATCATCGTCGGCGTCACGACGACGCGCCCCGAGGAGACCGACTGGCTGTACCACGGCGTCGGCCGCCTGCTGCCCGGCCCCTGGGAGGCCTTCCGCGACGCGCTGCCGCCCGAGGACCGGGACGGTGACCTGGTCGCCGCCTACAGCCGGCTGCTGAACAGCCCGGACGAGGCCGTGCGCGCCAAGGCCGCGCGGGACTGGTGCACCTGGGAGGACGCGGTCATCGCCCACGAGAGCCTGGGGAAGCCCGATGCCTACAGCGACCGGGCGGACGACGCGCTGATCGCGTTCGCACGGATCTGCGCGCACTACTTCTCGCACGACGCCTGGCTGGAGGACGGGCAGTTGCTGCGCGACGCCCACCGGCTGGCGGGCATCCCCGGAGTGCTGATCCACGGGCGGCTCGACCTCGGCAGCCCGCTCACGACCGCGTGGGAACTCGCCAAGGTGTGGCCGGACGCGGAGCTCCAGGTCATCGACGACTCGGGGCACACCGGCAGCCCCGCGATGGAGCAGGCCGTCCTGCGGGCCGTCGAGCGCTTCTCGGGGCGCGGGCACTGACCCGCGCCCGCGGTGTCACCTCGGCGTGCGGTGCTGCCACCACTCGCCGTGCGCGCGCGGTACCCGGTGCTCCGGAGTGGCGGTGGTGGGTGCCGTGCCGGCCGTGTCGTCGGCCGGCGTGTCCGTCGCCGGGGGCTGCGTCGCCGGGGGCGGCGTGTCCGTCGGATCGGGGCTCGCCGGCGGGGTGCTGGGTGCCGGCTCGCTGGGCGCGGGCGGGGTGGCCGGGGGTGTGTGCGCGGGGTGGGTGACCACCGGTGACGGACTGGCCGAGGGATGGGCCGGGTGAGTCGTGTGCGGTGCGCTCGGGGACGGGTGGTGCGTGGGCGCGGCCGGCTTGGCGGGGGTGGCGGACCTGGCGGGCTGATGGGTCGCCTTCGCGGGGGTGGTGGACGGTGCCGCCTTCGGCGACGGTGACTCGTGCGCGGGCCTGCCGCTCGTGGTGCTGCCGTCCTTCTTGCCGGGTGCCTTCCGCTCGCCGTGGACCGGCCGGTCGAGGCCCTTGCCGGGTACGGCGTCGGGGCTGGGCGAGGTGGTACGGGACGCGGGCGCCGGGGAGACGGCGGCGGGCCGCGGCTTTCCGGCGGCCTCCGCGGGTTCCTGGAAGGACTGCTGCAGCGCCCAGGCGGTTCCGCCGAGCGCGGCCGCCGCGGCGACGGCCGCCGTCGTCACCTTCCACCGCAGGGACCGACCGCGGCGGTGCTTTGCCTGGTTGCTGCGTGGGGAAACCATGGGAGGACAAGGACCCTTTCGAATGTGCCCCCCGCCCGGTTGCCCCATCGCCGCGTAAGCGAACGAGGCCGGATATGTGTGGACTCTGCGGCAGTGGGCGCGCGGAGCGCAAGGCCCTGGGGTCGGTGCACGGCGGTCCCACCAGGTGTGATTCCGTGAAAGCGCAGGTCAGGGCGGTGATCGTGGTGCCCGGTGGCGCGATGTGAGGTGCCCCACGCCGGTCGGGCCGGGCCGTCCGCCGGGCGGAGCCTTTTATTCCGCCTCCGGGGGGCGAGGGGCTGAGGTCATGGTCACACGCCCATAATCATTGATATGGATCAACCGTCGTGTACGTTCAATTTCGCCCCGAACCTGTGAGGCCGGGGTGAAGGCCCTGCGCTCTGTGAGGGAGGCGCAGGAGGCCGCGCCCGTGGGGACGGTAAGTGCGGCTGACAGGACACGGCTGTCGCCCTGTCCGCCAGGGCGGGTGGCCCGTCATCGCGCGTGGGGACGCTCGGATGTGACGGCCACCCGCTCTTCGCGTACCGCCCGCGGTGCGGGCCGGAGCCGGCCGGGGCTCCTCAGACCTCGTCGCACGGGGAAGCGGCCGGAGACGTCCTGACCCGGGCCAGGAGACCGCGCAGTGCGGTGAGCTCCTCGGGGGCGAGGTCGGCGAAGAGCTCGCTCTCCACCTCGTGCAGGGCCTTCTCCACCCGCGTCAGGGTGTCGGCGCCCGCCTCGGTGATGGTGACGATGTGGCGCCGGCGGTCGGCCGGGTCGCGGCGGCGCTCCAGGAGGTGGCAGGACTCCAGGTCGTTGAGGATGCCGACCATGATGCTGGGGTCGACGCCCAGTTCACCGGCGAGCGCCTGCTGGCTCATGTCGCCCGACCTGCCGAGCAGCATCAGCGTGGTGCCCTGACGGGGGGCCAGTCCGCAGACGGCGAACGCATGGTGCACACGGTCCTTGGCGACGGCTCCGTGACGGGCCAACAGGAAGCCGAGCCGGTCCAGCGGATCGGATGCGGGGTCCCGGTTCGCGTTCTCGTGTCCTGTCACGTCGGTCACCGTATCAAGCGGGAAACCATCCGTCGGAGCGGATCGTTGCCGCCCTTCAATGATAGGTCGTGGCGGTGGCTCAGGCGGCGGCCGACGGACCGCCGTGCCGGGCGATCGCCGCCAGTTCGCCGGCCGCGCCGGTGGGCGGGCTGGTCCGGGGATGGACCAGCCGCAGGGCGCGGGTGAGATCGAGGTCACGTACCGGGACGGCGACCACGGTGCCGTTGGCCAGCTCGGCCGTGAGCGCGAGCGAGCTGAGGACCGCGGGGGCGACCCCGTCGGCGACGGCGGTCTTGATGGCGGTCGTCGAGGGGAGTTCGAGCAGCGGCGCGGCGAGGGGGACCGCGCCCACCCCGTCGAGGGCCCGCTCCAGATAGCGCCGGGTGCCGGAGCCGCGCTCCCGGGCGACCAGCGGTGCGGCGGCCAGCTCGCCCGCGGTGATCCCCGAGCGGCGCCGCGCCCAGGGGTGGGCGGGGGCCACGATCACCGTGAGCTCGTCGTGTCCCACGGTGCGGGCGGTCAGCCCGCGCGGGACGTCGGGGGCCTCGACGAATCCGAGATGGGCCCGGCCCTCCCGTACGGCGGCGGCGACCTCGTCGGAGTTGCCCGCGGTCAAGGCGACCGAGGTGTGCGGCGCACGGACCCGCAGCACCGCCAGCCACTGGGGGAGCAGGTACTCGGCCACCGTCATGCTGGCCGCCACCTGGAGCCGGCTCCCGGTGGTGCCCAGCAGCGAGGTCACGCCCGCGTCCAGCGAGGCCGCGGCGTCGACCGCGGTGCGCGCCCAGTCGGCGACCAGCGCGCCCTGCTCGGTGAGCCGCGAACCGCGCGGCGACCGCTCCAGCAGCGGGAGCCCGAGCCGGCGTTCCAGATGGCGGAGCCGGGAACTGGCGGAGGGCTGGCTGATGCCGTGCGCGCGGGCGGCCGCGCCCACGCTGCCCAGGCGGGCGACGGACAGCAGCAGGTCGTACGCCGCCAGGTCGCTCACTCGCTCGGGCAGGGGCATAGGCCGAGTCTATGACCCCATCGCCGAATGATCCCTACCGGCGTCCGCGGGGCGACGGGAGGCTGAGGCCATGCACACCTCGCTCACCGCCCCGCCAAGGGCCGGCGCCCACCCGCGCACCGGCCTGCTGCGGGAGCTGGACCACCCCTCCCAGCTCTTCCGCGACCTCGGTCCCAACTGGTACGCCTCCGTCATGGGCACCGGCATCGTCGCCGTCGCCGCGGCCGGCCTCCCCGTGCACGTGCCGGGACTGCGGACGTTCGCCACCGTCGTCTGGGCCCTGGCCGCCGCCTGGCTCCTCGTGCTCACCGCCGCCTGGTCCGTGCACTGGACGCGCCACCCCGAGCGGGGCCGCGCGCACGCCGGCCACCCGGTCATGGCGCACTTCTGGGGCGCCCCCGCGATGGCGCTGATGACGGTCGGGGTCGGCACCCTGACGCTGGGCTCCGCGTGGATCGGCGAGCGCCCGGCGCTCGTCGTCGACGTGGTGCTCTGGTCGGCGGGCACCCTGCTGGGCCTGGTGACCTGGGTGTGGATCCCGTACCGCGCCATGACCGACCACCGCGTGACCGAGGACGCGGCCTTCGGCGGCTGGCTGATGCCCGTCGTGCCCCCGATGGTGTCGGCCGCCACCGGTGCCGCCCTGATCCCGCACCTCGCTCCGGGGCAGGGACGGCTCACGCTGCTGCTGGCGTGCTACGCGATGTTCGGCATGAGCCTGATCGCGAGCCTGGTGATCATCACCCAGGTGTGGAGCCGGCTCATGCACCACAAGACGGGCCCCGCCGCCATGGTGCCGACGCTCTGGATCGTGCTCGGACCGCTCGGCCAGTCGGTGACCGCCGCCAATCTGCTCGGCGGGGTGGCACCCTCGGTTCTGCCGCGTCCGTACGCCTCCGGCGCCGAGGTGTTCGGCCTGCTGTACGGGGTGCCCGTCTGGGGCTTCGCGATGATGTGGCTCGTCCTGGCGGCCGCCCTCACGGTGCGCACCGCGCGCAGCGGCCTGCCCTTCTCGCTGACCTGGTGGAGCTTCACCTTCCCCGTCGGCACCTGCGTCACCGGCACGAGCGCGCTCGCGCTGCGCCTGCACGCAACGGCCTTCCAGGGCGCGGCCGTCGTGCTCGGCACCCTGCTCGTCGTGGCATGGACCACGGTGGCGGTGCGTACGGCGCGGGCCGCCGCGCGCGGCGGCATCTTCCTTCCGGTGCCCGCGCCTCAGGGCTCTCCCGTCAAGGCCTGATGTTCTGGTTGAGGTGGAAGAGGTTGCCCGGGTCCCAGGCCCTCTTCACCTCCACCAAGCGGTCGTGGTTGCCGCGGTAGTTGGCCCGGACGCGGCCCTGGTCGTCGCCCGCCATGAAGTTGACGTAGCCGCCCTCCTGGGAGTGCGGTGCGATCGCCTCGTAGTAGCCGCGCACCCAGGCGATGTTGGCGTCGTTGGCCGCGGCGTCGGGCCACATCCCGGCGATGACGGCCGCGAAGGAGGCGTCGCGGTAGGCGAAGGCGGTCGCGTCCGGGGCGACCCGGTGGCAGGCGCCGTCGATCGGGTAGATGTGGACGGCCGTGTTGACCGCGGGCAGTCCGGGGGCGTGCGCGACATGGGCCGCCACGGCCTCGTCGGTCAGCTCGGCGGCGAACGCGGCCTTCCAGTAGTGCTGGAGGCCGGGCGGCAGGATCGCGTCGAAGAGGCTGTTCATCACCGGGTAGGGCATCGGGCCGACGTGCTCGGCGGCCACGGGTGCCGCGTCGCGGAACGGGCGCAGGACCCGTTCGCCCCCCCGGCGGCCCGGCCCAGCACGCCACCAGGGCGACGAAACGGTCGCCGTGCCGGTCCTCGGGGATGAACGGCAGCGGCGGCGCGATGTGGAACGCGGGGAAGACGCAGAGCCGTTCCGGTGCGGCGGCGATGGCGTCGCGGTAGGCGCGCAGCACCGTGGCGGCGTGATCCATCTCGTAGAGCATCAGTCCGCCGTACACGTCGGTCAGCGGTGCCAGCCGGAACACGAACGCGGTCACGGCCCCGAAGTTGCCGCCCCCGCCGCGCAGCGCCCAGAACAGGTCCTCGTGCTCCTTGCCGCTCGCCACGACCAGGTTCCCGTCCGCGGTCACGACGTCCGCCGAGACGAGGTTGTCGCAGCTGAGGCCCAGCGCCCGGCTCAGGTATCCGATGCCCCCGCCGAGGGTCAGCCCACCGACGCCGGTGGTGGAGACGATGCCACCGGTCGTCGCCAGTCCGTGGGCATGGGTCGCCGTGTTGAAGTCGTCCCAGGTGGCCCCGCCCTCGGCGCGCGCGGTACGCGTCTGCGGGTCCACCCGCACCGCGCGCATCGGCGACAGGTCGGCGACGACACCGCCGTCGCACGTGCCGAAGCCGGGCACACTGTGCCCGCCGCCGCGCACGGCGAGTTCGAGCCCGTTGTCCCGGGCGAAGTCCACGACGGCCCTGACGTCGTCCGCGCCGGCGCAGCGCACCACGGCCGCGGGGCGCTTGTCGATCATGGCGTTGCGGACGGTGCGCGCCCGGTCGTAGTCCTCGCTGCCGGGGGTGATCACCTGGCCGCGGACACGCTCGCGCAGCCGGCCGGCCGAGGGGTTGCCCATCGCCCACGCTCCTCGTAGCGCCGAGGTCCCCCTGCCGCTGTCCCCCCGCACTCCACTCACGCTACGCCGCTGGGGCGCGACCTCAAGCGGAACGTGCGTTGGTCTAGACCTTGACAGGTATAGGCCAATCCGGTTCATTGCTCAGTGCGAGATGCAACTCCCCCCACGCAAGGAGCAGTTACGGTCATGCGACGCACTCTGGCACTCCTCACCACCCTCGCGGCCGCCGCCGGCATGGCAGTGGCCATCCCCTCCGGAACCGCCTCCGCCGCCACCTGCGCGGCCCCGTGGAGCGCATCCTCGGTCTACACGAACGGGATGACGGCCGCCTACGGCGGCCACAACTGGCAGGCCAAGTGGTGGACCCAGAACGAGACGCCCGGCACCACCGGTGAGTGGGGCGTCTGGGCCGACCAGGGCACCTGCGGCGGCGGTGGCACCGACCCCGGCAACCCGGGCAACCCGTCCGGATTCGTGGTCAGCGAGGCCCAGTTCAACCAGATGTTCCCGGGCCGGAACGGCTTCTACACCTACAGCGGCCTGGTCGCGGCCCTGTCCGCCTACCCCGGCTTCGCCAACACCGGCAGCGACACCGTCAAGAAGCAGGAGGCCGCGGCCTTCCTCGCCAACATCGCCCACGAGACCGGCGGCCTCGTCTACATCGTCGAGCAGAACACCGCCAACTACCCCCACTACTGCGACAGCAGCCAGCCCTACGGCTGCCCCGCCGGGCAGTCCGCGTACTACGGCCGCGGCCCGATCCAGCTCAGCTGGAACTTCAACTACAAGGCCGCCGGCGACGCACTCGGCATCGACCTGCTGCACAACCCCTGGCTGGTCGAACAGGACGCGGCCGTCGCCTGGAAGACCGGCCTCTGGTACTGGAACACCCAGAGCGGCCCCGGCACCATGACCGGCCACAACGCGATGGTCAACCAGGCCGGCTTCGGCCAGACGATCCGCTCCATCAACGGCTCCCTGGAGTGCGACGGACGCAACCCCGCACAGGTCCAGAGCCGGGTGGCCAACTACCAGCGCTTCACCCAGATCCTCGGCGTCCCCGCGGGGAACAACCTCTCCTGCTGAGCGCCGGCGTACGTGGGCGCAGGGACGGCGGCCCCTGCGCCCACCGGCGGGGCCCGGTCCCGTCAGCCGCGGACGCGTTCAGCTCAGCAGGCCGCGCACCCGGTCCATCCGGGGCCGCGCACGGTCCGCGTCCCGCCGCTCGGCGGCGGCCCGCGCGTCCTCCGGCGCCTTCCACACCGCGTGCAGCGCCTGCCAGAAGTCCGTCCACGCCTCCGACTCGGTCATGCCGAGCCCGACCACGCCCGTGTCCCGGCACGCGACGCGATAGCCCTCACCGGTCATCTCCACCGACACCTGGCGCTCCACGTCCCACCACCGCCTTCGTGGCACCTTCCCCCTGCCAGCCTCCCCGCGGGCCCGCGCCGCTCGCAACCCGGGATGGAAAAGCGTCCGGGCGCCGGCACGCGGCCGGCGCCCGGACGCGTGGGTCCGGAAAGCTCAGAAAGCGGCCACCGGGCCCTGGGTGGCCTTCAGGTGCTGCATGGCGGTCAGCCGCCGGACGAAGAGGATCGCCAGCACAGCGGCGACGATGTCGAGCCCGTCGGAGAGGGACATGCCGACCGCGGAGTCCCGCAGAGCGTCGGACGACTCGGCCTTGGAGTACATCTGCGACGTCAGCTGCGTCGCGATCCGGTCGGCGACCAGCGCGACCCACCAGACGGTGACGATCCCCGTGCGGATGGGACGCCACGAGCCGTCCGGGGCGGCCTGCGTGCTCGCGGTCCAGGTCTCACGGGCGATGCGGTAGGGGAGGCGGAGGTTGAGGAAGGGAACGAACCAGCCGCCGATGGCCCACCCGCGGCCCTTGTCGAAGCCGTTGGGCGAGAAGATCTCTCCGTTCCCGCGCACCCGGTGGAACCAGATGATGAAGACGACCGCCGTGGCCAGGAAGCCGAGTCCCTGCAAGAGCGCGGTGACGGACAGCAGCAGCTCCGCACGGTCGGCGTCGTCGACGCTGACCGACATGGGGCCGTCCGCCACGACCGAGCCGGCGACCGACCAGAGGTTGATGTCGGCGGCGATCGAGAACACGTCGCACGCCAGCACCAGCGCCAGCAGCGCGGTGACCGCGTTCGCCAGGCCGAGCGGCGACCGGAGCACGCCGGGAACAGTCTGCGGTGGCGGCGTCGGTGTCAGGCCGGACGGGTAGTGCGGGACACCGCCCGGCGGACCGGCAGGGCTGATGGACATGACGAAATCCCCCCCAAGGGATCGTGTGCGAGTGGTGCGCCCGCCGCGGGCGGGCAGGCAGGAACATATGACAGCGGACCGCCGGGCGTCCACGTGGATTCGTGTGCCACCGATGCGACCGTGTGTGATAAGCCGTCGGCCCTGCGGACCAGCAGGAACGCCTGCGGCGTCCGCTCGTCGCCGCGTGCCGCCCGCACCAGGCACGCGGTCTCGGTGAATCCCGCTTCGGCCAGCAGCGCGGCGACGCGGTCCGGCGGGTGGCGGTGGACGTCCAGCGTGACGGGGTGGCCGTAGGCGTGCTCCAGCCGGACGTGCCCGTCGCCGGCCTTGAAGGCGAGGAGCAGGTGGCCGCCGGGCGCCAGGACACGGTGGTACTCGGCGACGACGGCCGGCAGCTCCCGCAGCGGGGTGTGCACCGTGGAGTACCAGGACAGGACGCCGCCGAGCCCGCCGTCGGGCAGGTCGAGCGCCGGCATCGCGCCCACCTCGAACCGCAGACCGGGGTAGGTGCGGCGGGCCACCTCCACCATGCCCGGCGACAGGTCGACGCCGAACGCGTCGAGCCCGAGCGAGGCGAGGTGCGCCGTGACCCGGCCCGGTCCGCAGCCGAGGTCGGCGACGGGGCCGGAGCCGCCGGCGCGGACGAGGTCGGCGAACGCGGCCGGCATCGCGTGGTCGAGCGGGGGTTCGGCGAGCGCGGCGCCGAAGAACCGGGCGTAGTCGGCGGCGACGGTGTCGTACGAGGTGCGCACGGCGTCCAGGTGGGAACTCTCGGTCACGGGCGGTGACGATAGTCGGGGGGACCGACACCGCCCCTTGCGCCGCGGGCGGCCGACGGGCGATCGGCCGGCCGAGGCGCGACGATGGAGCGGAAGCCGACCCCGGGGAGGCACGGATGAGCAGCGAGCCGCACCGCGTCCGCGAAGGCGGCGGCGACCACGGCCGTGAGGTCGCGCGATGACCGCGGCGCCCGGCGTGTCCGGTCCGCACGGTCCCTCGGGCCTTGCCGGCCGTACGGTCGTGGTGATCGGCGCGAGCGCGGGCATCGGACTGGAGACAGCGCGCCAGGTACGGGCGGCGGGCGGCGGGCTGATCCTCGTCGCGCGCGACCCGGAACGGCTGGAGCGGGCCGCGGTCGAGCTCCGGCCGCAGGCGACGGCGGCGTTCGACGCCAACGACACCGACCGCGTCGAGGAGTTCTTCGAGGCGTTGCGGGAGCCGGTCGACCACGTGATGGTCACCGCCGGCAGTCCCGCCTACATGCCGCTCGACGGCATGGACCTCACCGCGGCCCGCCGGCAGTTCAGCGACCGCCTGGGGATGACGCTCGCGGTCGCCCTGCACGGCCGCCGGAAGGTCAGGGCCGGGGGAACGCTGCTGTTCATGGGCGGCACCGGCGCCCGGCGCCCCGGCATCGGCATGTCCGTCGTCGGTGCCATGACGGCGGCGCTGCCCGCCCTCGTCGCCAATCTCGCGCTGGAGATCGCGCCGGTCCGTGTCAACGCCATCGCGGCGGGATTCGTGGACACACCGCTGTCGGCCTCACTGCTGGGCGATCAACTCGACGCGCGGCGGGAGGAGTTGCGTTCCAGGCTGCCCATCCGGCGGGTCGTCGGCCCGGGCGACGTCGCCTCCCTGGCGCTGCACATCATGGCCAATGACGCGCTCACGGGCGCGACTTACGACATCGACGGCGGCCAGCAGCTCCTTCCCCACTGAACCGGCCGAGCCGCGCGGTCAGACCAGCGGGGGCCCGCCGGACAGTTGGGGGTACAGCGCCTCGGGTCCGGCGGCCAGCGCCGCCTCGACCTGCCGGCTGATGTCGTCGGCGAGCACCTCGTCCAGTCCCGCGTCGACCCCGTCGACGGCCGTTCGGGCCACCACGGCGGGATCGGCCTTGGGCCCGGGGATCCGGGCGGCCATCTCCGTCGCGAGGTAGCTGACGTGCACGGCGGTGACCTGCGTGCCCTGTTCGGCCAGCGCTACCCGCAGGGCGTTGGTCACGGACCACTCGGCGGACTTGGCGGCGGCGTATCCGGCGCTGGCCGGGACCGACACCCAGGACAGCACGGACAGGACGTTGACGATCGCGCCACCGCCGTTGCGGCCGAGGACCGGCGCGAAGGCCCGGCACATCGCGAGGGTGCCGAGGACGTGCGTCTCGAACTCCTTGCGGAACGAGTCCAGGTCGGAGGTGAGCACATGCGCCCGGGTCGTCGATCCCGCGTTGTTGACGAGGAGCGTCACGTCCTGGGCCTGCTCGGCCGCCGCCTGCACGGACTCCTGGTCGGTGATGTCCAGGGCGACCGGAACCGTCCCGGGCACGGTGACCTTCCCGGGATCGCGCGCCCCGGCGTAGACCTTGGCCGCTCCCGCCTCCAGGAGCGCCCGTACGAACTGCTCTCCGAGTCCGCGGTTGGCGCCGGTGACCAGAGCGACCGACCCTTGGATCTTCATGGGGCACCTCACCTGCGATGGACTGCGAGGCCGTGGAGCGGCGTCGTGGCAGCGCCTGAGCGTGGGGCGCCGCTCCCACTTCCAACGTAGGGCGCACCTGTCCCGGCGACCACCCGGACCTCAGGACCGCGGTGCCGGCCGCCCGGTGTCCGCGGCCGCCCCGGCCCGTCGGCGCGGGGTAGTTACGGACAATTGATTAAGCTATTGTAATTAATCATGGATGACATTCCGCCGGTGGCGGACGACCCCACGGAGGTCGGAGCGGCACTCCGGCTGGCCGTGGGCCGGATCGCCCGCCGACTGCGACAGGCACACGCCGTGGGGGACGTGACGCTCTCCGAGGTGTCCGTGCTGGCCCGGCTGGACCGCGAGGGACCGGATTCCCCCGGGTCGCTCGCTGAACTGGAGCGCGTACGCCCGCAGGCCATGGCCACGACCCTCGCGGGCCTGGAGGAACGGGGACTGGTCAGCCGCCGCCCGGACGCCGCCGACGGCCGCCGCGCGGTGGTGACGGTGACGGACGCCGGCCGCAAGGTGCTCGCCGACCGGCGCTCGGAGTCCGTGCAGCGACTGGGCGCGGTCATCCGGGCCGAGTTCACCGACGACGAACGGCACCGGCTGCTGGCCGTGCTGCCGCTGCTGGACCGGCTCTCGGAGCGGCTGTGAAGGGCGCGGCGGCGGGCACGACGGCCCGCCCCGAAGGCACCGGACGGTCGGAGGACGACGGCCGCTACAAGTGGGTCGCGCTCTCCAACACCACGCTGGGCGTCCTGATCGCGACCATCGACGGCTCGATCGTGATCATCTCGCTCCCGGCGATCTTCCGCGGCATCGGCCTGGACCCGCTGGCGCCCGGCAACATCGGCTACCTGCTCTGGATGATCCTGGGCTACCTGCTGGTGTCCGCGGTCCTGGTGGTCGCGCTCGGCCGGCTCGGCGACATGTTCGGCCGCGTCCGCATGTACAACATGGGCTTCGCGATCTTCGCCTGCGCCTCGCTCGCGCTGTCGCTCGACCCGTTCAAGGGCGGCTCGGGTGCGCTGTGGCTGATCGGCTTCCGCGTCGTGCAGGCCGTCGGCGGTGCGATGCTCACGGCCAACTCCGCGGCCATCCTCACCGACGCCTTCCCCTCCAGACAGCGCGGGATGGCGCTCGGCATCAACCAGATCACCGCCCTGGCAGGGCAGTTCCTCGGACTGCTCGCGGGCGGGCTGCTGGCCACGATCCACTGGCGCGCGGTGTTCTGGATCAGCGTCCCCATCGGCATCGTGGGCACCGTCTGGTCGTACCGCAGCCTCCGCGAGACCGGCGTCCGCAGACCCGGCCGCATCGACTGGATCGGCAACATCACCTTCACCGCCGGGGCGGGCGGGCTGCTCGCCGCGATCACCTACGGCATCCAGCCCTACGGGGGTCACCCCACCGGCTGGACCAACCCCTGGGTGTTCGGCGGCCTGGCGGCCGGGGTCGCGCTGCTGCTGGTGTTCTGCGTGGTCGAGACCCGCATCGCCGAACCCATGTTCCGTCTCGGCCTCTTCCGTATCCGGGCCTTCGCGGCCGGCAACCTGGCGGCGCTGCTCATCTCCGTGGCCCGCGGCGGGCTGCAGTTCATGCTGATCATCTGGTTGCAGGGCATCTGGCTGCCGCTGCACGGCTACGCCTTCGAGGACACCCCGCTGTGGGCGGGCATCTTCATGCTGCCGCTCACCGTCGGGTTCCTCATCGCCGGCCCCGCCTCCGGCTACCTGTCGGACCGCTTCGGCGCGCGGCTGTTCTCCACGACCGGACTGCTGCTGGTCGCCGCCGGATTCGTCGGGCTGCTCATGCTGCCCGTGAACTTCCCCTATCCGGCCTTCGCGGGCCTGCTGCTGCTCAGCGGCATCGGGCAGGGCATGTTCTCGGCGCCCAACACCTCCGCGATCATGGGCAGTGTGGCGCCGGACCAGCGCGGAGTCGCCTCCGGCATGCGCTCGACGTTCCAGAACTCGGGCACCGCCCTGTCCATCGGGCTGTCCTTCTCCCTCATGATCTCCGGCCTGGCCGGCTCGCTGCCCGGTGCGCTGGAGAGCGGTCTGCGGAGCCAGGGCGTGCCCGCGGGCACCGCGAGCCAGGTGGCCGGACTGCCCCCGGTCAGCACGCTGTTCGCCACCTTCCTCGGCAACAACCCCATCAGCCACCTGCTCGGGCCCAGCGGCGTGCTGCACTCCCTGCCCCGGCCCAACGTCGACGCCCTGACCGGCACCGGGTTCTTCCCCGAACTGGTCTCCGGGCCCTTCCACCACGGGCTCGTCACGGTCTTCACCGCCGCCACGGCGATGTCCCTGATCGCCGCCGCCGCCTCGGCGCTCCGCGGCAAGCACCACAAGGCCGCACCGGGCACACCGGCCGGCACCGACGAAGGACAGGAAACAGAAGCATGGCGCACAGCGCACTCCTCGTGATGGACGTCCAGCGGGGCATCGTCGACCGCTTCGCCACGGACAGCGACTACCTGCCGCGCCTGCGCGGCGCCGTCGACGCGGCCCACGCCTCCGGTATCCCGGTCCTGTACGTCGTCATCGGCTTCCGCGACGGGCACCCCGAGGTCAGCCCCCGCAACAAGACCTTCAGCGCGCTCGCCGGGACCGGCGCGTTCGCCGAGAGCGACCCCGCGGCGCAGATCCACCCCGCCGTCGCCCCCGAGCCCGGCGACCTGGTCGTCACCAAGAAGCGCGTCAGCGCCTTCGCCGGGAGCGACCTCGACATGGTCCTGCGCGCCCGCGGTATCGACAGCCTCGTCCTGAGCGGCATCGCCACCAGCGGGGTCGTGCTGTCCACCCTCCGCCAGGCCGCCGACCTGGACTTCGGCCTCACCGTGCTGTCCGACGGCTGCCTCGACGCGGACCCGGAGGTGCACCGCGTGCTGACGGAGAAGGTCTTCCCGCGGCAGGCGGCCGTCGTCTCCGTCGACGAATGGGTGCTCGCGGTCAAGAACTGACCGTGTGCCGCGCCCCGGGGACCGGGTCCGGGGCGGGCTCACGGGCGTACCGGAGGGCGGGGCCGGTCAGGCGGTCCCGCCCTCCGGTACGCGTACCAGGTGCACCGCGGTGCTCGACCAGTCCCGCGCGGGAAGGCCCAGCGAAAGCCCGTACCCCGTCAGGACCGCGGCGTGGTGGACGGCGCCGGTGCGGGCGTCGCGGTAGCGGGCGCCGGGGGTGAGGCCGGCGAGTCGCACGGGGCGCTGGGGCGTGCCGTGGGGGAGCGGCGGGCGCCAGGCCAGCAGCAGCGCCTCCTCGCCGTCCGGGGAGGCGTACTGGACGACGGTCGGTCCGTTGCCGTCCGGTCCGGCCGGGCGGTGCAGGATCCCGTGCTGGACGATGTGACGGACCGTCTTGTACTCCGCGACCAGCTCCGCCGCCTCGGCGAGGTCGTCCTCCGGCCAGCGGCTCAGGTCGCCGCCGATGCCCAGCAGGCCGGCCATCGCCACGTGGAAGCGGAAGCGCAGCGGGACCGTACGGCCGGTGAGCTGGTTCGGGACGTCGGTGACCCAGGCGGCCATGGTGCGGGCGGGGTAGACCTGGGTGTGGCCGTGCTGGATGCGGGTGCGGTCGGCGGCGTCGGTGTTGTCCGAGGTCCACGCCTGGTCGGTGCGGGCCAGGATGCCGAGGTCGACGCGGCCGCCGCCGCCGCTGCACGCCTCGATGCGCAGATTCGGGTGGTCGGCCCGGAGCCGGTCGAGGACTCCGTAGAGGTGGTGCACGTAACCGGTCCACAGGCGGTCGGCGCCGCCGTCGCGTTCCGGCCAGCCCGCCTCGCTGAAGGCGCGGTTCATGTCCCACTTGAGGAAGTCGATGCCGTGCTCGGCGACCAGGCGGGTCAGCCAGGCGTACGCCCAGTCGGCGACGTCGCGGCGGGCGAAGTTGAGCACCAGCTGATTGCGCAGCTCGGTCCGCGTACGGCCGGGGACGTGCAGCACCCAGTCCGGGTGCTCGCGGTACAGGTCGCTGTCGGCATTGACCATCTCCGGTTCCACCCAGAGCCCGAACTTCATGCCGAGCCGGTGCACTTCGCTGACCAGCGGGCCGAGCCCGTCCGGGAAGCGGTCCGGTGAGGGCGTCCAGTCGCCCAGTCCCGCGCGGTCGTGGCGGCGTCCGCCGAACCAGCCGTCGTCGACCACGTACAGCTCGACGCCGAGCGCCGCGGCGCGCGCGGCGAGCGCGGCCTGCGCGGCCGGTTCGACGTCGAAGCCCGTCGCCTCCCAGGAGTTGTAGAGCACGGGCGCCGTCTCGCGCGGCCGGGGCAGGACGTGCGCGAGGGTGTACGCGTGCCAGGCGCGGCTCGCCGCGCCGAAACCGCCCTCGCTGAAGAGCCCGGCCATGACGGGGGTGGTGAACTCCTCGCCGGGTGCCAGCCGCAGGCTCGCGCCGTCGTGGCCCGCGCCGCCGGTGAAGCCCGCCCGGCCGTCGGGGGTGCGCTGCGCGGTGATGCGCCAACTGCCGCTCCACGCCAGGGCGGCGCTCCACACCCGGCCCTGATCCTCCGTCGCGTCGCCCGCGTCGAGCATGACCCACGGGTTCGCGTGGTGGCTGGTGACGCCGCGCCGGCTGGTGAGGACGGTCTCGCCGGCCGGGAGCGGCTCGCGGTGCAGCCCGTTCTCCGCGGACCACTGGCCGGTGACGTGGCTGAGCCGGTGGCCGGGCAGCGCGGGCAGCGTCCAGGCGGCGGAGTCGGCGCGCGGCAGGGCGAGTTCCTGGTCGCCGGCGTTGCGCAGGACGGTCCAGCGCTCGACGACATCGGTGTCCTCGTGGACCCGGTAGTGGAGCGTCACCTCCAGCGGGTACCCGCGGTCGCGGTAGGCGAGCGCCAACTCGGCCGTGCCGGGCGTCGATTCGTCGAGCCGGTGGCCGGCCGGCTCCCACTCGAAGGCGCGCGAGCCGTCGGCGAGGCGGACCTGGAGGGACGGCACCCCGTAGCGTGCGCCGCCGTCGACGGGAAGCTCCTCGCCCACCGCGGGGCGCCCTTCGAAGCTGCTGGCCGGCGGAGCGAGGGGAACGGCCAGTTCCGCCGCCTCCGCGAGAGTCAGCCGCGGTCCCCAGGCGACGTGACACGGTGCCCCGGTCTCGTCGGTCCGCAGCGCGTACGACGTGCGCGCGGTGGAGAGCAGCCAGACCCCGGTGTGCGGGGCGAAGGAGATCAGGGCCATGGGTCCTCACGTTCGGTCGACGCCACGAGGCGAATGGCGAAAGCCAATCGTGACCTTTGATCAGATGTCAACACCCACCAGGTGCTGTCCTTTGCAAGCCGGGGCAGGTTCAAAACCGCAGCTTCCGACCAACCTCGTTTCTTTCATTGACAGCAGAAAAGAACAGACCTAGGTTCCCGGCCATGCGCTCGACCCCACCCGGCGAGGCGATACCGGCGCAAACCCCGGCCGCCTCGCAGATCTTCACCATCGTGCTGTCGCACGGGCCCCTGACCCGGGCCGACATCGCCCGGCGCGCCGGGCTGTCCGCCGCCGCGGTCACCAAGGCGGTCCGGCCCCTCATCGAGGCCGGCTACCTGGTGGACGAGGCGGACGGGGCAGCCCGTACCGCACTCGGGCGGCCCGCCAACCAGGTCCGTGTGGACGCCGGACGGGCGCTGTTCATCGGCCTCAAGGTGACCGGTGACGAGATCATCGGCGTCCTCACCGACCTGTGCTGCCGCATCCGGGTCGCCCGGCACGTGCCGCTCACCAGCCGTGATCCCGGCTCTGTGCTGGCCGAACTCGCAGGCCTGGTGCAGGAACTGCGCACCGAGGCGGACGGTTTCGGCGTTCAGGTCCGCGGCTTGGGCGTGGCCGTCTCGGGCGACGTCGACCGGGTGGCCGGGGTCGTGCGCTGGTCGCCGTTCCTGGAGTGGCGGGATATCCCCCTGGCCGAGATCGTGGCGACGGTGACCGGCCTGCCGGTCACCGTCGAGAACGACGTACGGGCCCTCACCGTCGCCGAGCAGTGGTTCGGGGCGGGCGTCGGGCTCACCGGTTTCGCCGTCGTCACCGTGGGCGCCGGCATCGGCTGCGGCCTGGTCGTCAACGGCACCGTGGTCTCCGGCGCCTACGGTGTGGCCGGCGAGATCGGCCACCTGGCCATCGACCCCGCGGGACCGCTGTGCCACTGCGGCAACCGCGGCTGCGTGGAGGCCATCGCCGCCGATCCCGCGATCGTCCGGGACGTGCGCGCGGCGACCGGGGTCGAGGTGGCCGACGCCGCCGAAGCCCTCGAACTCGCCCACCGGGGCGACCCCGGGGCCCGCGCGGTGTACGCGCGGGCGGGTGAGGCGATCGGCCGGGCCATCGGCGCCGTGGCCAACCTGCTGGGCCCGGAACGCGTGATCATCTCCGGCGAGGGCCTGGCGGCCTACGACCTGTTCGCCGACCAGATCCGCGACGCCTTCACCGCCTCCGCCTTCGGTACGGCCGCGCAGTGCGACCTGCAGACCCGACCGCTGCCCTTCGACGAGTGGGCGCGCGGGGCCGCGGCCACCGCGATCCAGTCCTTCATCAGATCAGACACGCCAAAGGAGTAGCGATGACGCTGCAGAGCCGCACTTCCCCCACCGCTTCCCAGCCCGGCCGCCGCCGCGTGGTCGGCGGGATGCTCGGCCTCGGGGCGGCCGCCCTGGCCGCGCCGCTGCTCACCGCCTGCGGCGGGGGAGCGGGCGCCGACCCCAAGACGGTGACCTTCGGGTCCAACGGCGCCGACGCCACGCCCAAGTCCGCCTACGCGGCGGTGACCAAGGCCTTCACCAAGGACAGCGGTCTGACGGTGAAGACCAACACCGTGGACCACGACAGCTTCCAGAAGAGCATCTCCACCTACCTCCAGGGCACGCCGGACGACGTCTTCACCTGGTTCGCCGGGTACCGGATGCAGTACTTCGCCAAGAAGGGCCTGTGCACGCCGCTGGACGACGTGTGGGAGAAGATAGGCGACGGCTTCAGCGACGCGACCAAGCAGCTGTCGCGCGGCGAGGACGGCAAGTACTACTTCGTACCGCTGTACAACTACCCGTGGGCCGTCTTCTACCGCAAGAGCCTGTTCCAGGAGCGCGGTTACACCGCCCCCCGCACCTGGTCGGAGTTCACCGCGCTGGCCAAGCGGATGAAGAAGGACGGCCTGTCGCCCATCGCCTCCGGCTACGGCGGCGGCGACGCCTGGAGCATCCTGGGCGCCTTCGACTACCTCGACCTGCGGGCCAACGGCTACGACTTCCACATGCAGCTGATGCGCGGCGAGGTCGCCTGGACCGACCGCCGCACCGTCGCCGTCTTCGACCTGTGGCGCGAGATCGCCCCGTACTACCAGCAGGGTGCGGCGGGCCGCTCCTGGCAGGACGCCGCCCAGTCGCTGCTGGACAAGAAGTCCGGCATGGCGATCATCGGGCTCTTCGTCGGGCAGCAGATCTCCGACGAGAAGCTCCGCGACGACATCGACTTCTTCCCCTTCCCCGAGATCGACCCGGCGCAGGGCCAGGACGCCGTCGAGGCGCCCACCGACGGCTTCATGCTCAGCCGCAAGCCGAAGAACGAGGCCGGCGCGAAGAAGCTGCTGGAGTTCCTGGGCAGCGCCGGCGCCGAGAACCTCTACATGGGCGTGGACCCGAGCAACGTCGCCGTGCACGCGAAGGCGGACACCGGCTCGTACAACCCGCTGCAGAAGAAGTCCGCCGAACTCATCGCCTCCGCCAAGCACATCACGCAGTTCGCGGACCGCGACAGCGACCCCGGCTTCGTCTCCACGGTCGTGCTGCCCGGGCTCACGCAGTGGCTGGGCCACCCCGACGACGCCTCGTCCCTGCTGAAGCAGATCGAGTCGCAGCGGTCCCGCTTCTTCACCGCCTGACCCGGACCGGAAGGAACACCGTGCCGTCCGCTCCCCCCTCTGCGCAGCCCTCCTCGCGTCCCCCCGCGCGCGCAAGGTCCCGTGCCCGCCGGCTGGGCCCCGGCGACCGCCTCTTCCTGACCGTCGCCGTGGGCATCCCGCTGGTCGCGCTGCTGTTCTTCGTCTGGCTGCCCGCGCTGGCCTCCATGGGCCTGTCGTTCACCAGCTGGGACGGCATCGCGCTGTCCGACATCCACTGGACCGGGCTGGAGAACTACCGGCAGATCTTCACCAACTACCCGCCGTTCTGGCCCGCGGTGCGGCACAACGTGACCTGGCTGCTGTTCACGGCGCTGCTGCCGACCCCGTTCGGCATCTTCCTCGCCTACCAGCTGGACCGGAAACTGCGCTTCACCCGGGTCTACCAGACCGCGATCTTCCTGCCGATGGTGCTCTCCCTGGCCGTGGTCGGCCTGATCTGGGAGATCATCTACAACCCCGACACCGGGCTGCTCGACGGGATCATCAACGCCGCGGCCCCCGGCCACCACATCGACTGGCTCGGGGACCCGGACCTCAACCTGTGGTCCGTGCTGGTCGCCTCGGCCTGGCGGCACACCGGCTACATCATGATCCTCTACCTGGCCGGCCTGAAGGGCTTCGACCCGGCGCTGAAGGAGGCCGCCGCCCTCGACGGCGCCAACGGCCGGCAGACCTTCCTCAAGGTGGTCTTCCCGGCGCTGCGGCCGGTCAACGTCATCATCCTGGTCGTCACCGTCATGGAGTCGCTGCGCGCCTTCGACGTGGTGTACGTGCTCGGCGGCGGCGTCGGCAGCAAGCCCGGGATGGAACTGCTGTCCCTCCTGATCACCGACAACATCATCGGCGAGTCCAGCCACATCGGTTACGGCTCCGCGCTGGCCGTCGTGCTGCTCATCGTCTCCCTGGCCGCCATCGGGACCTTCCTCGTACAGAACTTCCGCAAGGAGGCCCAGTGACCAGCACCGCCACCGCGCAGGCCCCGGCCGGGCAACGCGTCGAGCGCGGGCCGGTGCCGCGCGCGGCCGTCTCGCGCCCGCCGCGTCAGACGGGCCGTCACCTGCTGCTGGGCGGCATCGCCCTGCTGTGGCTGCTGCCGCTGCTGTGGGCGGTCTACACCTCGCTGCGCCCGTACGAGGACACGGCCCGGCACGGCTATCTGTCCTGGCCGCACGGGATCAGCCTGGGCAACTACACCGACGCCTGGACCCAGTCGGGCATGCCGCACTTCTTCTGGAACTCGGTGCTCATCACCGTGCCCTCGGTGCTGGGGACCCTGCTGTTCTCCGCGGCCGTCGCGTTCTTCGTCTCGCGCTTCGACTTCCGGTGGAACATCGTCCTGCTCATGCTCTTCACCGCGGGCAACCTGCTGCCCGCCCAGGTGCTGATCACCCCGCTCTACCGGCTCTACCTGCTGATCCCGCTGCCGCCCTGGATGAGCGACTCGCTGCTGCTCTACAACTCCGTGTGGGGCATCATCGCCATCCACATCGCGTACCAGTGCGGGTTCTGCACCTTCGTGCTCAGCAACTACATGAAGACGATCCCGCACGAGATCTCCGAGGCGGCCCTCGTCGACGGCGCCCCGGTGTGGCGGCAGTTCTTCCAGATCATTCTGCCGCTGTGCCGGCCGGCCTTCGCCGCGCTGGCCACGCTGGAGTCGATCTGGATCTACAACGACTTCTTCTGGCCGCTCGCGCTCATCGAGACCGGCGACAAGCGGCCCATCACCTCGGCCCTGGCCAATCTCCAGGGCCAGTACTTCACCAACCCCAACCTCATCGCCGCCGGCGCCCTGATGACGGCCGTCCCCACCCTGCTGGTGTACTTCGCCCTCCAGCGGCAGTTCATCAGCGGCCTGACCATCGGCTCCGGCAAGGGCTGACGCCACCGCGGCATCCGCCCCGCCGTTCCCCCAACCCCAGGAGGCCGACCCATGCGGTCACCCTCGCACTCCGTCCTGCCCTCGGGCACCGCCCGCACGCTGCTCGTCCTGGCGCTCACCGCCGCTGTGTCCGCCACCGTGCCCGCGGCCCGCGCCGCCGCGCCGGAGACGCCGGCCGTCACGAAGGCACCGGTCGCGGCCAAGCCCTACATGGGCTGGTCGAGCTGGAGCATGCAGTCCTCCAAGTACCCCGGGCTCAACCCGGACGGCGACTACAGCTGGCTCACCGAGCAGAAGGTGCTCCAGCAGACCGACGCCATGGCCGCCAAGCTGAAGAAGTACGGCTACAGCTACATCAACATCGACGCCGGCTGGTGGCGCGACAAGGACTGGAAGCCCGAGTTCGACGCCAACGGCCGGCAGACCGCGGACCCGGTGCGCTTCCCCCGCGGCATGAAGCCGGTCGCCGACCACATCCACGCCAAGGGCCTGAAGGCCGGCATCTACCTGCCGGTCGGGCTGGAGAAGGAGGGCTACGGCGACGGCAAGGTCCCGGTCTGGAACGCCCCCGGCTGCACCACCGGCGACATCGTCTACGGCGACCTGCGCACCACCAACGGCTGGGACAGCTCGTACAAGATCGACTTCTCCCGGCCCTGCGCCCAGAAGTACATCGACTCGCAGGCCCGGCTGATCGCCGACTGGGGGTACGACTTCCTCAAGATCGACGGCGTCGGCCCCGGTTCCTTCAAGAGCGGCGACAACTACGACAATGTCGCCGACATCGCCGCCTGGCAGAAGGCCATCGCCGCCACCGGCCGCCCCATCCACCTGGAACTCTCCTGGTCGCTCGACATCGGCCACATCGCCGACTGGAAGAAGTACTCCAACGGCTGGCGGATCGACACCGACGTCGAGTGCTACTGCGACACCCTGGTCAGCTGGGAGAACTCCGTCGACGACCGCTTCGCCGACGCCGCGGCCTGGAGCCGGCACGGCGGCCCCGGCGGCTGGAACGACCTGGACTCCCTGGACGTCGGCAACGGCGGGATGGACGGCCTCACCAAGGCCGAGCGGCAGACCTACATGACGCTGTGGGCCATCGCCAAGTCGCCGCTGTTCACGGGTGACGACCTCACTCGCCTCGACGCCTACGGCACCTCGCTGCTGACCAACCGCGAGGTCATCGCCGTCGACCAGTCCAGTACCCCGCCCGCCCGCCCGGTCACCCCGGCCGGCGACCAGCAGGTGTGGGCCGCCAGGAACGCCGACGGCAGCCGGACCGTCGCCCTGTTCAACCTCGGCGACACCCCCGCCGACGTCACCGCCGACTGGGCCGCCCTCGGCTTCTCCGGCCGCGGCTCGGTGCGCGACCTGTGGAGCCACCAGGACCTCGGCAGCCGTGCGGACAAGATCACCGCGACCCTGCCCGCGCACGGCTCCCGTCTGTTCACCGTCACCCCGCACGGGCCGGCGCAGGCGACGACCGGGTACGAGGCCGAGGCCGCGGGCAACACCCTCGGCGGCGGTGCCTCGGTCGCCGACTGCGGCGCCTGCTCCGGCTCCCGCAAGGTCGGCAACCTCTACCTCGGCGGCGCGCTGCGCTTCAACGACGTGGTCGTCCCGAAGGCCGGCATCTACTCGGTGAAGGTCGCCTACGTCAGCGGAGACCCGCGCTCCGCGCAGGTCTCCGTCAACGGCGGCGGCGCCACCCCGTACGCGTTCGCGTCCACCGGCGACTGGGGGACGGCCGAGACCGTGAGCATCCCCCTGAGCCTCAGGGCCGGCGCCAACACCATCACCTTCGACAGCGGCTCCGGCTACGCCCCCGACATCGACCGGATCGACGTCCCGAAGCGCCTGTGACCCCCGCGGGGCCCGGCGCGCGCCGGGCCCCGCACCCCGGACAGGCGGTCCGCACCGCCGCCACCCGGCGGTGCCGGACCGCCGCCAACGGGCGGAGGCCGTCCGGGCGAGGTAGACATCAAAGGGTGAGCCGCGGATCCGGATCCGGAGGGGGACCGGGCGGGAAGATCGACTACGAGTCGGTGTTCCTGGCCTTTCCCGTTCCTGTGCTGCTGCTCACCCCGGACCTCGTGATCGCGGACGCCAACGACTCGTTCCTGCGGACCTTCGGTCTCGAACGGGAACAGGTGCGCGGAACGCCGGCCGTCGAGGCGTTCCCCATCGAGGCGGACAACGACGTGCAGCGCATGAGCGCCTCGGCGCAGCGCGCCGTGGCCACCGGTGAGCAGGACGTCATCGGCCCGATCCGGTACGACGCCGTCCGCAGCCACCCCGGAGACGACGGCGTGCGCTACTGGAGCCCCGTCCACATCCCCGTCGTCGGTCCCGACGGCGAGGTCGGCATGGTCATCGCCCGCCTGGACGACGTGACCGCCCTGGTCCGCTCCGGCCACGGCCTGGACTCCGAGGGCGGCGGGCTCAGCAGCGACGTGCTGGCGACCGCCGGGCTGCTGGTCAGGGCGCAGGAACTGGAGGAGCTCAACGAGCGGCTGCGCGAGGCGCACGCCCGCGAGCGCGCCATCGCGGTCACGCTGCAGCGCTCGATGCTGCCCACCGTGGTCCACGACCAGTACGACTTCGCCGCCGTCCGCTACCGGCCCGCCACCGGCTCGCTGAACGTGTGCGGCGACTGGTACGACCTGATCGGGCTGGAACGCAACCGGCTCGCGGTCGCCGTCGGGGACGTCGTCGGGCACGGCCTGGAGGCCGCGGGCGTCATGGGCCAGCTGCGCAGCGCGCTCAGCGCCGCCGTCCGCGCCTTCGGCCAGCCGGGGCCGGCCCTGAAGACCCTGGCCCGGTACGCCATCACCGTCGAGGGGGCGCTCGCCACCACCGCCGTCCAGACCGTCATCGACCGCGCCCGTGGCACCATCACGTACAGCAGGGCCGGCCATCCGCCGCCCGCCCTGCTCGACGCGGGCAGCGAGACCGCGGTCTTCCTGGACGAGAACGCCGACCCCCCGCTCGGCGCCTGGACGTACGAGGCGAACCGGGCCCAGGCCACCGTGGGCTACTCGCCCGGGGCCATCCTCGTCCTGTACACCGACGGCCTGATCGAGCGCCGCGGCGAGGACATCGACGTCGGGCTGCGGCGTCTCACCGACAGCATCGTCCGGCACCGCGACCTCGGCCCGGAGGACCTGGCCGACGCCCTGCTGCGCGACCTGCGCGCGGAGGACGGTGCGGACACCGACGACGACGTCGCCCTGGTCACCCTGCGGCTGTGACGGGCGCGGCGCGCCGCGCCCGGACGCCGGTGGGAGCGCACGTAGGGTGATCGGCACCGTGCGACGCGGGGTCCGTCCTGCGGCGGCGGTCGTGGAGAGGGCGGCGATCGATGGCTCGCGAGCACGGCGGCCGGTGTGACGTGATCGTGGTCGGTGCCGGGGCCGCCGGACTGGCGTGTGCGGCCGACCTGAGCGCGGCGGGCCTGTCGGTGCGCGTCCTGGAGGCCTCCGACCGCGTCGGCGGCCGGATGCGGACCGACCGCCACCTCGGCTTCCTGCTGGACCGCGGCTTCCAGGTCTTCAACACCTCCTACCCGCAGGTGCGGCGCCGGCTGCGGCTGCGCGACCTGCGGCTGCGCGCGTTCACGCCCGGGGTGGCGGTGCACACCGACCGCGGGCGGCTGCTGTTCACCGACCCGACCCGCCGCCCGCGGGAGGCCGCCGGCCTGCTGCCGGGCCGTCTGGCCCCGGCGCGCGACCTGGCCGCGCTCGGCGTGCTGAGCGCCCGCGACATGCTGCTGCCCGCCCGGGTCCTGCGCCGCGGCGCGGACACCACGACGCTCACCGCGCTCGCCGCGGCCGGGCTCTCCGGGGACATCGTCGAGTCCTTCTTCCGGCCGTTCCTGTCGGGCGTCTTCCTGGAGGACGAGCTGGAGACCTCCAGCCGCTTCTTCCACCTGGTGTGGCGCAGCATGCTGCGCGGCACCCTCTGCCTCCCGGCCGAGGGCATCGGCGCGGTGCCCGCGCAGCTCGCCGGGCTGCTGCCCGAGGGCGTCGTCCGCACGAACGCGCCGGTGCGTGAACTGACGGCGTACGGCGTCCTGCTGGACGACGGGACGGAGACGGCGGCGCCGTCCGTCGTCGTGGCGACCGGGCCGGAGACCGCCGCACGCCTGCTTCCGGGGCTCACGGTGCCCGGCACACGCACCGTGACGACGCTGTACCACGCGGCCGACCGTTCACCGCTGGCGGAGCCCACGCTCCTGGTCGACGCGCGGCGGCGGTTCCTGAACACGGTGGTCCTCACCGAGGTCCAGCCCGGGCTGTCCGCGGACGGCCGCGCGCTGGTGTCGACCTCCGTCCTCGGCGTCCCGCGCCCGGAGGAGGAGGCCGCGGTGCGGGAGGCGCTGGCCGAGGTGTACGGGACCGACACGGGCGCCTGGGAGCCGCTGCGCGCCTGCACGGTGCCCGGCGCCCTCCCCGCGATGCCGCCGCCGCACCCGCTCAGCCGCGGCAGCCGCGTGACCCCGGGCCGCTACGTGTGCGGCGACCACCGCGCAACGGGCTCGCTCCAGGGCGCCCTGGCCTCGGGCGCGCGCGCCGCGCGCGAACTGCTGGCGGACCACCGCCGCGCGGACTAGCGGGGGTCAGCCCGCCGGCCGGGCGTCCGGGACGAGCGCGGCGTCCAGCAGGGCCGTGGCGATCGAGCGGGCCACCGCGCCGCTGCCGGGGGCGTTGAGCGCCGTGCTGCGGGAGACGGCGCCGTCGTACAGCAGGGCGAACTGCTCGCCGAGCAGTTCCGGATCACGGGCGCCGGCGCGCCGGGCGAGGCCGGCCAGGCGCCGGGCGAACTCGGTCTTGAAGGACGCGGCGAGCCGGTGCACCGGGTGATCGGGGTCGGGGACCTCGACCGCGGCGTTGAGGAACGGGCAGCCGCGCAGCGGCGCCGAGGGGTCCGGGGGAGGCCAGGAGAGGACGGCGAGCAGCCGGTCGCGGGCTTCCTCCGGGGTCATCTCCGGGGGGACCTGCGGGGGCAGCAGTCCGTCCTCCATCTCCCGCAGGCAGGCGTGGACGAGCTCGTCCTTGCCGCTGAAGTGCTGGTAGAGCGTGCGTTTGGACACCTCGGCGGCCGTCGTGAGCTGTTCCATGCCGGTGGCGTTGATGCCCTGGGCGGTGAACAGCTCGGCGGCCGCCTTGAGGATCCGCTCCCGGGCGCCTCGGCCGCGGCGCCGGCGTACGGGCGAAGGGTCGGTGATGCTCATGCCCCCAGGGTACCGATCGTTTTACTTAAGCGGAAATCCCTGTTACGGTCGCTCTTAAGTACACCGATCGGTGTTCTTTAATCGGCCGCGGGCCGGACCCTCCCGCGGGACCCCTCTCCCCGCAGGAGGCGTCCCGCCGGCGGCGCGCCCGATCGGGACGTCCCCGCACTTCGTCACTCCGTTGGAGACCTCGTCCATGACCGCCTCACCCCCGAACGCGACACCCGCCGGTCGCACCGGCCCGGCACAGGCATCGCCCTCCGGCCCCCGCACGCCCGCGCGCCGTCCGGTGCACCCGGGCCTCGTCCTCGCCGTCCTGGCCACCTCGGTGTTCCTGTCCGGACTCGACGCCTTCGTCGTCAACGTGGCGCTCGCGCCCATCGGCCAGGGCGTCGGCGAGACCTCGCTGTCGAAGCTGAGCTGGATCCTCAACGGCTACGCGATCGTGTACGCCGCCCTCCTGGTCCCCGCCGGCCGCCTGACCGACCGCTTTGGCGGCAGGACCGGATTCCTGCTCGGCCTGGGCGTGTTCACCGCGGCCAGCCTGGGCGCCGCGGCGAGCGGCGACCTGTGGGTCCTCGTCGCCTTCCGCTTCCTCCAGGCGGCCGGTGCCGCCGTGCTCACCCCGGCAAGCCTGGGCCTCGTTCTCACCACGGCCCCGCCCGCCAAGCTCACCCGGTACATCCAGATCTGGGCCGCCAGCGGCTCACTGGCGGCCGCGGCGGGGCCCATGGTCGGCGGACTGCTGGTCCAGGCCGCCTGGCAGTGGATCTTCCTGCTCAATCTGCCGATCGGCGTCGCCGCGCTGGTCCTCGCCGCTCGCCTGCTGCCCCGCGGGCGGCAGACCCGCGACGCCCGGATGCCCGACCTGCTCGGCGGCGCCCTGCTGGCCGTCGCGATCGGCTCCCTGGCCCTCGGGCTGGTCCAGGCGCCGGCGTGGGGCTGGGGCGCGGCGCCGACGGTCGGCAGCTTCGTGGTGGCCGCGGTGGCACTCGCGCTGTGCCTGCTGCGCTCCGCGCGACATCCCGTCCCCGCCGTCGACCTGCGGCTGCTGCGGAACCCGGTGTTCGCCTGGGCCGGCGTCGCGACGCTGCTGTTCTACACCGCCTTCGCCGTCCAACTGCTCGGCCTCACCCTGTGGTTGCAGCAGGAATGGCACTGGTCGGCCATCGAGACCGGCCTCGGTGTCGCCCCCGGCCCCGCGATGGTGTTCGGTGCCTCCGCCGCCGGTCGGCGGTTCGCACGGCGCCTGCCGGTCGGTGCGGTGGCGGCACTGGGCGCCGCACTCGTCGCCGTCGGGGCCGGGCTGCTCGCCCTGGCCACGGGCGGGCAACTCCACTACGCCACCGACATCCTGCCCGGCTGGCTCGTCGCGGGCGTCGGTGTCGGCCTGGCCCTGCCGACCCTGATCTCCTCGGCCACCGCCGAACTGCCCAAGGACAAGGCCGCCACCGGCAGCGCCGTCGTCACCATGGCCGGCCAGGTCGGGAACGTGATCGGCGTCAGCGTCCTCGTTGTCCTCCTCGCGGCGGGGGCCTCCGGCCAGGCCGCGCACACCTTCGCCCACGCGTGGTGGACCTCGGCCGCGCTCGTCGCCCTGAGCGCGCTCGCCGCGCTCGGCATCACACCGCGCCGCCGGGCAGGCGCCGCGGCCGGCTGAGCCTCCCACCCCCACCGCAGACAGCTCGTCCCACCCCCCCACATCCAAGGAGATCCCCTTGCGTTACACGACCTTCGGACACCGCACCGGACTGCGCGTCTCGGAGTACGCCCTCGGCACCGGCAACTTCGGCACCAGCTGGGGCGCCGGGGCCGACATCGAGGAGTCCCGCCGCATGTTCGACCGGTTCGCCGAGGCCGGCGGCACCTTCCTGGACACCGCCGACTCCTACCAGTTCGGCGAGTCCGAGGAGATCCTGGGGAGCTTCCTCACCGCGGACCGCGACCACTTCGTGCTGGCCAGCAAGTTCAGCAACGGGTACACGGCCCGGAAGGACATCTCCAAGACCGGCAACAGCCGCAAGAACATGATCCATTCGGTGGAGGCCAGTCTGAAGCGCCTCGGCACCGACTACATCGACCTGTACTGGGTCCACTTCCCGGACGACCTGACGCCGATCGAGGAGATCCTGCGCGGCATCGACGACCTGGTGCGGTCCGGCAAGATCCTGCACGCGGGGCTCTCCAACTTCCCGGCGTGGCGGATATCCCACGCCGCCGCTCTCGCGGACGCGCGGAACTGGGCCCCCGTCGCGGGCGTCCAGATCGAATACAGCCTCGTCGAGCGCAGCGCCGACCGCGAACTGCTGCCGATGGCCGAAAGCCTGGGTCTGGGCGCTGCCTTGTGGTCGCCGCTCGGCGGCGGGCTGCTGACGGGTAAGTACCGCCGCGGTACGCAGGGCCGGCTGAGCGACCTCAAGGTGCTGGTGCACACCGAGAGTTCCGACCAGAAGACCGCCGTCGTCGACACGGTGCTGGACATCGCGCGGGAGACCGGTGCGACGCCCGCCCAGGTGGCCGTGGCCTGGGTGCGCGAGCGCTCGGCGCGGGCGGCGACGCCGTTCCTGCCCATCATCGGCCCGCGCAACACCGCCCAGCTGGACGACTACCTCGGCGCCCTGGCGGTCCGGCTGAGCCCGGAGCAGTACACGCGGCTGACCGAGGTCAGCGCCGTCCCGCTCGGTGTGCCGCACGAGGCGGTCCTCGGTGCCCGCGACAGCCTGCGCGGCGGGGACGCCTCCCGAGTCGACGTCCCCGTCCGGCCGGTGGCCTGATCCGTGCGGCCCCGCCGGTGCCCCGCGCCGTCCCGTGGCGCGGGGTGCCGGCGGGAATGGATCCGCCCCGCTGAAGCGTAATGATAGGGTAAAACGCGCTGGTGGCCAGGCCTGCGGCAGTGGTACCCGTGTCGAGGGGCCGGGACCTCGAGGGCTGCGCCACCCGTTCGGCCATGCATCGACACCATGGGACACCCCCTGGGAGGCAAGAGTGGGAACTCGGCGGACGACCCTTCCCGGCGTCGGAACGCAGTACGACGTCACCACCCGTGCGGGACGGCACCTCTCGGTGGTGGTCCACCAGGACGGCCGGCGCTTCCTGGGCTTCTACGGCGCCGAGGACCCCGATTCGTGCCAGTTGTCGATACCGCTGGAGGGCGACGAGGCCGCCGTGCTGGCCCGGCTCCTCGACCCCACCCCGCTGGAGGCCGTGCACACCGAGGGAATCGGCCTCGTCACCGAGCAGATCCCGGTCAACTCCCGCTCCCCGTACGCCGGGCGGCTGCTCGGCGACACTCGCGCGCGGACCCGCACCGGCGCCTCCATCGTCGCCGTCATGCGCAGGACGAGCGCCCACCCCTCCCCGGGGCCGGACTTCCGGCTGGCGATCGGCGACACACTGGTCGTCGTCGGCACCCGCGAGGGCGTGGACGCGCTCGCCGCGATCGTGGCGGGGGAGTGAGGATGCACGACACCACCGAACTCCTCATCGAACTCGGCGCCGTCATCCTCGGACTGGGGCTCATCGGGCGCTTCGCCGGACGCCTCGGGCTCTCGCCCATACCCCTGTACCTGCTGGCGGGACTCGCGTTCGGGCACGGCGGCCTGCTGCCGCTGGACGCCAGCGAGGACTTCACCGCCGTGGGCGCGGAGATCGGGGTGATCCTGCTCCTGCTGCTGCTCGGCCTGGAGTACAGCGCCTCCGAACTGGTCACCAGCCTGCGCACGCAGTACCCCTCGGGCCTGGTCGACTTCGCCCTCAACGCCGTGCCCGGCGCCGCCGCGGCGCTGCTGCTGGGCTGGGGCCCGGTGGCGGCCGTCGCGCTCGCCGGCGTCACCTGGATCTCCTCCTCGGGCGTCATCGCCAAGGTGCTGACCGACCTCGGACGGCTCGGCAACCGCGAGACCCCCGTGATCCTCGGCGTCCTCGTCATCGAGGACCTGGCCATGGCGGTCTACCTCCCGCTGCTCACCACCCTGCTCGCCGGCATCGGCCTGGCCGCCGGCGGACTCGCCCTCGCCATCGCCATGGGCACCGTGGGCGCCGTACTCTTCCTGGCACTGCGCCACGGACGCCTGCTGAGCAAGGCGGTCTCCTCGGAGAACCCGGAGATGCTGCTGCTCGTCGTCTTCGGACTGGCCCTGGTCGTCGCGGGGTTCGCGCAGAAGCTCCAGGTCTCCGCCGCCGTCGGCGCGTTCCTCGTGGGCATCGCGCTGTCCGGGGAGGCGGCCGAGGGCGCCAGCCGGCTGCTGATGCCGCTGCGCGACCTGTTCGCCGCCGTCTTCTTCGTGTTCTTCGGCCTGTCCACCGACCCGTCCGCCATCCCGCCGGTGCTGCTGCCGGCGCTCGCGCTGGCCGCCGTGACCACGGTCACCAAGATCATGACGGGCTGGTACGCGGCGCGCCGGGCCGGCATCCACACCCGGGGCCGGTTGCGGGCCGGCGGCACTCTCGTGGCCCGCGGCGAGTTCTCGATCGTCATCGCGGGCCTGGCTGTCGCCAGTCAGCCCCGGATCGGCCCGCTGGCCACCGCGTACGTCCTGATCCTGGTCATCGCCGGCCCCCTGGCCGCCCGTTGGACGGAGCCCGCCGTCAGCGCGCTGCGGACCGTGTTCCGCCGCGTGCCGTCCCCCGGGGTCGAAGCGGGCGGGTCGATGGCGGTCGAGGAACTGCCGGACACGACCTCGGCGGGAGTCTCGCGCTCGTCGGGCTGACGGCCGGGGGCGGTGCCGAGGCCGCGGCGTCCAGCGAGCGCCAGGGGGCTCGGGGCACGGTGCGCGGCGGTGTGCTGTCGCACCGGCGTGCTCCCCATCGTCCGGTCGACGGCACCTGCTGTCGTCGGTTCGACCGGCGGCTCACGGTCCCGTCGCCGGCTCGCGCGTGCGATCCGCCGTAGCGGGCTGCCGAGTACCGCGGGACGGACGGCGCCGCACCGAGCCCCGCCGGGGCCCGGCACTGGCTCCACGATCTCGCGGAGCCCTCAGACGGCCCCCTCCCGCACGGTGTCCCGGGACGCCCGGTCGTCCGGATCGTGGGCCGGGGCGGCCGCACGCAGCGCCGCCTCGACCCTGCGGTTGCCGGTCATGGTCGACGTGACGGCGGTCATGGTGAGGAGGAGGCCGGCGGCGGCGTAGAGCGGGGTGCGTACGTCGTAGGCGGTGGCCAGCCAGCCGCCGAGGCACGCGCCGAAGGGGGCGGCGCACATGGCGAGCATGCGGGAGGTGGAGGCGACTCGCCCCATCAGGTCGGCGGGCACGATCGCCTGCCGGAGGGACGGGCCGAGCACCATCGTGGCGCCCATGCCCGCTCCGCAGACGGCGAGCGCGAGGCCGGCGACGTACGGGTCCGGGGCGGCGGCAAGGGCCGCGATGGCGAGTCCTTCGACTGCGGCCGTGCAGGTGAGCGCGGCGCCGGTGCCCAGTCGCCGGCCGAGGAAGGAGGCGATGCCGGCGCCGAGCAGACCGCCGGTTGCCTCGGCCGTGAGGAGCAGGCCGAAACCCAGGGCGCCGATGCCGAGCCGTTCGTGCGCGAAGAGGGCGAGTACGGTCTCCACGGCGAGGAAGGCGATGTTCCCGACCGCCGGACGCAGCGCGAGCCCGAGCAGCAGCCGGTCCCGGAACACGTACGAGGCCCCGGCCCGGGCCTGCCGCAGCAGGGATGCGTGAACCTCCGGCACGGGCCGGGGCAGGGCGGGAAGCGACCGTACGAGCAGTGCGGAGAGCGCGAACGACACCGCGTCGGCCAGCAGGGGAACGGCCCGCCCGAGCACGAGCAGCGCACTGCCCGCGGGCGGCCCGGCGAAGCCGGACATGGCGGTCTGGGCCCCGCGCAGACGGGAGTTGGCCCGCTCCAGGACCGCGGGGTCGCGGCCGAGCAGATCCGGCAGATACGCCGTGGCGGCCGTGTCGAAGAAGAGCCCGCCGATGCCCAGCAGGAAGGCGACGGCCGCGAGCAGCGGAATGCCCAGCATGTCGAGCGCGGCCGCTGCGGCCGGTACGGCGAGCAGCACCGCACGCGCCGCGTCCATGACCCACATCGTGCGCCGACGGTCCCAGCGGTCCACCAGCGCACCGCCGAGCACCCCGAAGAGCAGCCACGGGAGCGTTCCGGAGGCCGTGACGACGGCCAGCGCCATGGGATCCCGCGTCAGCGTCAGAGCGAGCAGTGGCAGCGCCGCATGTGATATCCCGTCACCAAATGCGGACACCGTCTGCGCCGTCCACAGCCGCCCGAAGCCGGTCGGCAACTCCTTGGTTCCCGCCCTCACTCGGCGCCTCCTTCGACCTGCCCGAGCGGCGCCGGACGGAAGAGCGCGAAGGCGAGTGACGCGTCCGGCAGCGACGGATCGGACAGCTCCCGGTACTCGTCCGCCAGTGCCTGCAACCGCGCCCCCAGCTCCGTGAACTGCTCCTCCGTGAGCCGTAGATGCGCCATCCGTACGTGCCGCTCGCCGTCCACCGGAGCCGCCTCCAGGTCCGCCACCGCGTGCCGCATCAGCACATCCGGCCCTCCCTCGCCCGGATCCGGCAGCACGATCGATCGCGCGGCCATCGCGTAGTACCGCTCGGTGACCCCCCGGACCTTGCGCGTTCGTACCACCTTCACGAGGCCGGCCCGCTCCAGCAGCCGTACGTGGTAACTCGAACTCCCCTTGGCGAGGCCCACTCGCTCGGCGATCTGCGTGATCGTCGCGGGCTCGAAGCGGAGCACGGCCATGATCCGGTGGCGCGTGAGGCTGGAGACAGCGCGTAGCTGTTCGTCGGAGGTGACGTGGAAGGTCTCGGGAAGATCGTCCGTTGGCATGTGCCCAATGGTCAACGTTTCTTGACCATTGGGCAAGGGGTTTTCCCGAACCTTCGGAATCGGTCGGCTCCGGCGCCGGTGCCTTGGTTTCCGCGGGCTCCCTTCTCCGGACACCGCGACGCGCCGAACGCCCACGTTTCCGGCCCGGACGCGGTCCCTGATCGTGATCACGTGTGGCCGAAAATCGTCGGTGCGAGGAGCGTGTCGCCGACGTGCCGTGCTCCGCGCGAGCCGCTGCGGCGGGGGAGCCGGGCGCCGGGGCGGGTGAAGCCGGCCCCCGGGAGCCCTCATTGGCGGCAAGAGCAGCAGGTGGGATCGGTGAACGCACTGCCATGGCCGCGAGTCGGGCGGTGTCGGCGGAGTGCGCGGGGGAGGCGTGCGCGGTGGCGTCCGGACGTCGGCGGGTACGTGGGTCGTCCCGGCGGGGCGTCGCTTTTCGGCCATAGAGACGAGGCGGCTCAACGGCCCCGCGCCGCTTGGCCGGACGCTCCCGCCGGGTCGCCCGCGGGCAGCGTTCGTGCCGTACCCCTTGACAGCGGCCCCGGGGGATTACAGCCTATGGCAACGTTGTCAGATGGCAACGTTGTCAGGCGGCCCGAGCGGACCGGGTCGTCTACCAACCCGTCACCGGGTGCCCGGATTGGACCATTTGCGTATGTCGACTCACGCGTCCCACCCCTCCCGCCGGTCGGTCGTCACCACCGGCACCACACTGCTCGCGAGCCTGGGTATCGGCGTTGCGCTCCCCGGCACCGCCCGTGCCGCCGAGCAGGCCGTGACGGGCGGCGGCAGCGCCGCCGGAGACCTGGCGGCCCACCGCCCGGTCGCGGTGTCGTCCACCGACTACGCGCCGACGCCGGGCGAGTTCGCGGTGGACCGCCTGAACGCCGTCGGCGTACGCGGCAGCGGCTGGCGCGCGGCGGCCGGCGACCCCCAGTGGATCTCGGTCGACCTGGAGGGCGACTGCGAGGTCACCGCCATCCGCCTCACCTTCGAGGCCACGGCCGGCGACCCGCCCTTCGTCCCGTCCAACAGCGGCAACCCCCGCGACAGCACCACCGGCCAGGAGATCCTGTCCAGTTGCGCCGTGGACTTCGTCGTCGAGACCTCCCGCGACCACCGCACCTGGACGGCGGTCCACCGGACGGACTCCGGCACCGGCGGCGTCGTCGACATCGCCCTCGCCCGGGCCGTCACCGCCCGCTGGGTCCGGCTGACCGTGCACAAGCGCTCCAACGCCAACCCGCTGGGCCTCAACGGCTTCGAGGTGCACGGCCGGGCCCGCGGCCACCGCCCGGAGGCCACCGGCTGGACCGACTGGGGCGTGCACGACCACAAGGCGCCCGAGCTGCAGGCCGCCGCCGACGGGACCGTGCCGCTGGAGTCCGGCTGGACGCTCACCATGGACGACTGGGCCGGAGCCGAGGGCGCCGACCTCTCCCGCGCCGACGTCGACACCAGCCGCTGGCTGCCCGCCACCGTGCCCGGCACGGTCCTGGGCTCGCTGGTCGAGCAGGGCAAGCTGCCCGACCCGGTCACCGGCTTCAACAACCTGCACGTCCCCGAGGCGCTGTCCCGGCACGCCTGGTGGTACCGGCGCGAGTTCCGCCTGCCGCGGTCGCTGCGCACGGGCGCCGGCCGGCACATCTGGCTGGAGTTCGACGGCATCAACCACAAGGCGGACATCTGGCTCAACGGCGCCTCGGTGGCGAGCATGGAGTTCCCCTTCGCCCGGTCCGCCACCGACATCACCGCCCACCTGGCGGCCGGCGGCGAGCAGGCGCTCGCCGTGCGCATCACCCCGATGCCCCTCCCCGGCAGCCCCGGTGACAAGGGCGAGGCGGGCCTGGCCTTCGTGGACGCCGGCGCCACGATGATGAACCGCAACTCGCCGACGTACCTGGCCTCCTCGGGCTGGGACTGGATGCCGGCCGTGCGCGACCGGGCCGCGGGCATCTGGAACCACGTACGGCTGCGCTCCACCGGCCACGCCGTCCTCGGCGACCCCCGGGTCGACACCGTCCTGCCCGACCTGCCGGACACCCGGACCGCCGAGCTGACGATCACCGTCCCGGTGCGCAACGCCGACACCACCGACCGGAGCGTCACCGTCAGCGCCTCGCTCTGCGGGGTGCGGGTGTCCCGGACCGTCACCGTGCCCGCAGGCAAGAGCACCGACGTCGTGTTCACCCCCGCCACCGACCCGCGGCTGCGGCTGCGCGACCCGGAGCTGTGGTGGCCGAACGGCTACGGCAGCCCCGCGCTGCACGACCTGACGCTGGTGGCGACGGTCGGCGGCGCGGAGAGCGACCGCCGCGGCACCCGCTTCGGCATACGCCAGTTCGGCTACGACTACGACATCCCGCTGCGCTTCACCTCCGGCAGCGACTCCTACACGCAGTCCGTCGACCTCGGCCGCCGCAAGGCCCGCTACGTGCGGGTGCGCTGCCTGACCCGGGCGACCGGCTGGGGCTCCTCGCTGTGGACCCTGTCGGTGGTCGACAGCTCCGTCCCCGACGTGGACCTCGCACTGCACAAGGACGCCTCCGCCTCCTCCGTCGACGACCCGGGCAACGCGCCGGGGAACGTCACCGACGGGGACGCCGGCACCCGCTGGTCCTCGGCGTTCGAGGACGACCACTGGATCCAGGTGGACCTGGGCTCCTCGGTCTCCTTCGACCGGGTCGACCTGACCTGGGAGCGGGCCTACGCCAAGACCTTCGTGGTCCAGCTCTCCGACGACGGCGACTCCTGGACCGACGCGGAGTCCGTCGACAACGGCGCGGTCCCGCTGCCGTTCCAGAGCGGCTCGGCCAGCCTCCAGAACGTCGAGTTCGACGCCCGCACCGCGCGTTACGTGCGCCTCCAGTGCGGTGCGCGGGCCACCAGCTGGGGCAACTCGCTGTGGACGCTGTCCGTGGTCGACAGCGCGGCGCCCGGCACCGACCTGGCCCTGCGCAAGAGGACCACCGCCTCCACCGAGGACTCCTCGAACCCCGCCTCCAACGCCACCGACGGCGACCCCGGCAGCCGCTGGTCCTCGAGTTACGAGGACAACCAGTGGATCCAGGTCGATCTGGGCTCCTCGGTCCCCTTCGACCGGGTCGCCGTGGTCTGGGAGTCGGCCTACCCGAAGACGTTCACCGTCCAGGTCTCCGACGACGGCGACTCCTGGACCGACGTGACGTCCGTGGACAACACCCCGGACCCGCTGAAGATCAGCGTGAACGGCGTCCGCGTCTTCTGCCGCGGCGGCAACTGGGGCTGGGACGAACTGCTGCGCCGCATGCCGGCCGAGCGCATGGACGCGGCGCTGCGCATGCACCGCGACATGAACTTCACGATGATCCGCAATTGGGTCGCCAGCAGCAACCGCGAGGAGTTCTACGCCGGTTGCGACGAGTTCGGCCTGCTGGTCTGGAACGACTTCCCCAACGCGTGGGCCATGGACCCGCCGAACCACGAGGCGTTCAACTCCCTCGCCCGTGACACGGTGCTGCGCTACCGCATCCACCCCAGTGTCGTCGTCTGGTGCGGCGCCAATGAGGGCAACCCGCCCGCGGCGATCGACGACGGCATGCGCGACGCCGTCCACGACGAGGCGCCCGGCATCCTCTACCAGAACAACTCCGCGGGCGGCATCGTCACCGGCGGCGGCCCCTACGGCTGGGTCGACCCCAACCGCTACTTCTCCGCCTCCACCTACGGCAGCGGCGACTTCGGCTTCCACACCGAGATCGGCATGCCCGTGGTGTCCACCGCCGAGAGCATGCGCAACCTCGTCGGCTCCGAGCCCGAGTGGCCGGCCGGCGGCGCCTGGTACTACCACGACTGGAGCACCCGCGGGAACCAGGCCCCGCAGAACTACCAGGCCGCCATCGAGGCCCGCCTCGACACGGCCCGCGACCTCGACGACTTCACGCGCAAGGCGCAGTTCGTCAACTACGAGAACACCCGCGCGATGTTCGAGGCGTGGAACGCCAACCTCTGGGACAACGCCAGCGGCCTGCTGCTGTGGATGTCGCACCCGGCGTGGCACAGCACGGTGTGGCAGACCTACGACTACGACTTCGACGTCAACGGCACCTACTACGGCGCCCGTTCCGCCTGCGAGGCGGTCCACGTCCAGGCCGTCCCCGGCTCCTGGCAGGTCGTCGCGGTCAACCACACCCCGCGCGCGCTGAAGGGGGTCACGGTCACGGCACAGCTCTTCGACCTCGAGGGCCGCCGGCTCGGGAAGACCCTGCGCACGACCCTCGACGTCGCCTCCTCGGGCACGACCGAGGCGTTCACCGCCGGGTGGGAGGACGGCCTGCCGGACTTCCACCTGCTGCGGCTGCGGATGGAGCGCGGCGGCACCGTGCTGTCGGAGAACACCTACTGGCGCTACCGCGAGCCGTCCGCCATGCGGGCGCTCAACTCCGCGCACAGCACTCGGGTCACCACCACCGTCGGCAAGGTCACCCGGTCCGGTGAGCGCCGCGGGACGACCGCCACGGTCACCAACCGGGGCGGGTCGGTGGCGGCCATGGTGCGGTTGTCGCTCCTGGACGCCGGCAGCGGCGAACGCGTGCTGCCGACCCTGTACGGCGACAACTACCTGTGGCTGCTGCCCGGCGAGTCGCGCACCCTCACCCTGTCCTGGCCGGAGCACGCCCTGCCCTCGGGCCGGCCGGCCCTGCGGGTGGACGGGTACAACGTGCCGCGGACGACGGTGCGGGCCGGGGACTGACCGCCCGGCGCGGGCGGGGCCGCGGCCCCGCCCGCCGAGGGTGGTACTGCCGTTCCCAGGCATAGCGAGACCAGCAAGAACGCGATGCTCCGGGCCCCTCGTGCTGTTGAACTGGACATCGAGCGGCCCGGAGCGGCCACCCCGCGACCACGTGACCAAGGAGCGCAGCACCCATGTTCGCCACCATCGCACCGAAGGACCGGGCCGGATCGGCCGCGCACGGGGACCGATGGCTGGTGGGCTTCCGCTTCAGCACACCGCACGGTGCCGCGGGCTGCCACTACTACGTCGTCGGCGGCGAGGCGGCCGACGCGCAGGACGCCGTGGACATCGCGGCGTGCCGCGCCACCGCGGCGTACGAGTGCGCGGCGCGCGCGAATGCCGCGATCGACGCCGTCGAGGTGCACCGTCTGCGCTGGAACCCGCTGGGGTGGGTGTATCTGGACCGCCCCGACAGTCCCGACAGCGCAGGCAGCCCCTGCGAGCCCCGTGTGGGGGCACGTGCCGTCTGATGGCCCCCGGGCGATGCCGATCCGCCTGCTCGGTGCTGCCGCCGGACCGGCATACATACCCGGCCGCGCAGGGAAGGATTGAGATCCGGCGTCGGGGGGCGGGGCGGGAGTTCCGTCAGCAGGGGGGTAACGGTGGCGAAGCGCGGACATGCCTACGACGAGCGCGTCGACCGGCAGTACGAGGCCTGCGCCGCAGTCCTGCGCAGCATGGGATTCCCCGTTCACGGCATGCCGGACCGCGCGGCCCTCGACGCGCTTGTGCAGCCCGAGGCCAGGGCCTGGCTCGTCCGACGGGCCGGAGCCGGATGCCGGGATGATCTGGTCATGACTCCGAGCGTCCGCAGTCTGGGTGGATGGCGGCGGTTTCTCGCCTTGATCGACGCGGTCGAGTGGGCCCGGATCACCGACAAGGTTCCCCTGGGCCCCTACCGGTACCCGTACGATCCACCGCCGCCTCAGCCCTCCCCCCAGCAGCGGATCGCCGACTGGGCCTCCAGGGCGACGGGCCGGCCCGCTGTCCACTCCGTCGCCGTCGAGGCCGAACGGGCGCGCCTTGCCGCCAGGCACGACGACGGCCAGGACGCCGACTGGCTGATCGGCTTCGTCCTGGACGATTCCGATGGGCCCGAACCAGCGGGGAGAGGACTGAAGTACCGCGGCATAGGCGCGGAATGGCAGCTGAAGGACCTTCAGAAGGAGGACGCCGAGACGCATCGACCGGACGGACGGCACATCGGCTCCATCACCGTCCCCCAGTACCTGGTCTGGCAGGGCACGCGCCGGCGTGCCGGGCGGCTCCCGGCGGACCGGCAGGGCGCCAAGCCGTTCCTCGGTGACCGCGGCACCATGATCCCGGTGCCGTGGGCGACGTGCTTCCCCTACTACCCGCAGGGCAGCCACGAGGAGCCGAACCCGGTCCTCGGCGAACGGAACCGGACCGACTACTACCACATCGTCGGCCGCCACCTTCCCGACGGCACCGTCAGCGTGTATCCCGCAGACCACGAGGCCCACTCGTCACATGGCGTTCGGCGGGTACTGAGGGTCTCCCCGATCCGCTGAGCCCGAAAAGGGACCCCTGGCTAGGATGGGCCGGAGGGATCTGGTGGTATGCGAACGTACGACGGAATGACCGCCGGGGAACGCGCCGCGGCCCGGCGCCGGCGGCTGATGGACGCCGGACTGGAGCTGTTCCACACCCAGGGGTACCCCGGCACGTCCATCCGCGCCGTGCTGCGCCGCAGCGGACTGCAGGACCGCTATTTCGGCGAGAGCTTCCCCTCCCTGGACGCCTTGATGGCCGCCGTCCTGGCCGAGATCCAGGACGAGGAGGCCGCGGGGTGCCGCGCCGCCGCCACCGGTCCCGGAACACGCCGGGAGCGGGCCCGCGGCATGCTGCGGGTGCTGGCCGCGGGCGTGGCCGACGACCCCCGCAAGGGACGGGTCAAGCTCGTCGAGTCCCTCGCGGCCGGTCCGCTGGCCGCGAACGAGCGGCGACGGGGGATGTGGAATCTGGCCCGCATGGTGGAGGAGCTGCTCCTGGAGGACCCGCCGGGTCCCGGGACGCACACAGGCGTCATGGCCCTGGCGATCGTGGGCGGCGTCCAACAGATCCTCCTGAACTGGGCCGACGGCACGCTTCCGCTGTCCCGCGAGGACGTCGTGGAGCAGGGACTGCGCCTGTTCGAGGCCGTGGCCGCGTTCGACGGCGGCCCGTCGGCGCGACGATAACGGCGGGCCCGTTTCCGGACCGGCTGCTACGCTGGCCCGCGAACGTCCGCGAAGCAGATCGGAAGCGGATCAGCAGACCAAGGGAGTCCGTACGTGGCGGGTGACGACGACATCTCCGGGTGATACCGGGTGTCCTCGGCCATCGGCAGGCGCGCAGAAGGCGCAGCCGCCGTGGCCCCTTCGTCATTCCTTCCCGCTTCCTTTTCCGCAGGGCCGCTCCGGCGTGCCCGCGGCGTTCTCCCGAGGGCTCACCCATGTCCGACGCGTACATCGTCTGTTCCCACCTGTCCTTCTCCTGGCCTGACGACACCCCTGTCTTCGAGGGCCTGTCCTTCACCGTCGGCTCCGGGCGCACGGGCCTGGTCGCGCCGAACGGCGCCGGCAAGAGCACGCTCCTCAAACTGATCGCGGGGGAACTGCGGCCCCGCGGCGGCTCCGTCACCGTGGACGGGACGCTCGGCTACCTCCCGCAGTCCCTGCCGCTGACCAGCGACCTGACCGTGGCCGAGGTCCTCGGCGTCGCCGACGTGATCCGCGCGATCGACGCCATCGAGTCCGGGGACGCGGGCGAGCGGCACTTCACCACCATCGGCGACGACTGGGACATCGAGGACCGCAGCCGCGCCGAACTCGACCGGCTCGGCCTCGGGGATGTCGCCCTCGACCGGCGCCTGCACACGCTCAGCGGCGGGCAGGCCGTCACGCTGGGCCTGGCGGCGCAACTGCTGAGGCGCCCCGACGTCCTGCTGCTGGACGAACCCACCAACAACCTCGACCTGGACGCCCGGCGCACCCTGCACACCGTCCTCGACGAGTGGCGGGGCTGCCTGCTGCTGGTCAGCCACGACCGCGCACTGCTGGACCGGGTCGACCGGGTGGCCGAACTCGACCGGGGGGAGATCCGCTTCCACGGCGGCGACTACACGCAGTACGAGGAGGCCGTGCGCGCCGAGCAGCAGGCGGCCGAGCGGAACATCCGCAGCGCGGAACAGGAACTCAAGCGGGAGAAGCGGGAGTTGCAGCAGTCCCGGGAGCGGGCCGCCCGCCGGGCCGGTGCCGCCGCGCGTTCCCTCGACAGCGCGGGACTGCCGAAGATCTTCGCCGGGACGCTCAAGCGGCGCGCCCAGGAGTCCGCGGGCAAGGCGAACGAGACCCACACCGCCCGGGTCAGCGAGGCCAAGGCCCGGCTGGACGAGGCGGGCCGCGCCCTGCGCGACGACACGAGGATCGCGCTGGAACTGCCCGACACCCGTGTACCGGCCGGGCGCACGCTCTTCACCGGTGAGCGGATGCGGGTCCGCCACGGCGGGCGGGAGATCTTCGCGGGCGAGGGGGCCGACCTGACGATCCGGGGCCCGGAACGGATCGCGCTGACCGGCCCCAACGGCGCCGGGAAGTCGACGCTGCTGCGCCTGGTCGGCGGCGAGCTCGGTGCCGCGGACGGCGCGCGCGTCAGGCATGCCGACGGTCGTGTCGCGTACCTGTCGCAACGCCTCGACCTGCTGGACCCCGACCGCACGGTGGCCGAGAGCCTGGCGGACGCCGCGCCCGCGATGCCCGAGGCGGACCGGATGAACCTGCTGGCGCGCTTCCTCTTCCGCGGCACGCGCGCCCACCTGCCGGTGCGGGTGCTGTCCGGGGGCGAACGGCTGCGCGCCACCCTGGCCTGCGTCCTGTGCGCGGAACCCGCCCCTCATCTGCTGCTGCTGGACGAGCCCACCAACAACCTCGACCTGGTCAGCGTGGGGCAGTTGGAGAGCGCCCTGAACGCCTACGAAGGTGCCTTCGTCGTGGTCAGCCACGACGTGCGGTTCCTGACCGCGATCGGCGCGGACCGCTGGCTGCGCCTGGCGGACGGGCGGCTCACGGAGACCGGGCCCGTGCGGCCGTAGCCCGCGCGCACCCCCCGCTTCCTGCTCCTGCCCACTGCCCTTCCCGGCCGTGGCACCGCCGTGCCACGGCCGGGGCCGGGCGCCCCCTTTCTCCTCCCTCCCGGTGGTCCGCATGCCCGAACACGCCCTGTCCGCCCACGACCTCGTCCGCGTCCTCGGGACGCGGCGCGTCCTCGACGGTGTCTCCCTGACCGCCCCGCCGGGCCGCCGGATCGGCCTCATCGGCGAGAACGGCTCCGGCAAGTCGACCCTGCTCAGGCTCCTCGCAGGGGTGGAGGAACCCGACGCCGGCACCGTCGTCCGCCCGCCCGGCCTCGGCTTCCTGCGGCAGGAACTGCCCTTCGCGGCGACGGCGACCGTCGCCGACGTGCTCGACGACGCGCTGCGCGAGGCCCGCGAGGACCTGGCCGAACTCGACCGCCTCACCCGTGCGCTGGCCGGCACCCCCGCGGACGACCCCGCCCACGGCGCCCTGCTGGACGCGTACGCCGGGCGGCTGGAGGCCGCCCAGGACCGCGAGAGCTGGGACGCCGACCGGCGTGCGTGGATCGTCCTCGCCGGACTCGGCCTCGGCGACGTCCCGCGGGACCTGCCCCTCGCCCATCTGTCCGGCGGCGGCCGCGGCCGGCTGGCCCTGGCCGCACTGCTGGTCAGGAGGCCTCCGGCGCTGCTGCTCGACGAGCCGACCAACCACTTGGACGACGCCGGGGCCGCCTTCCTGGAGGAGCAACTGCGCGCACTGCCGGGGGCGGTGGTGCTGGCCAGTCACGACCGGGCCTTCCTCGACGCCGTCTGCACCGACCTGATCGACCTCGACCCCGCGCCCGGCGGCCCCATCCGTTTCGGCGGCACCTACAGCGCCTACCTGGCCCACCGGAACGCCGAACGGGAGCGCCGGCAGCGCCGGTTCGCCGAGCAGCAGGCCGAGATCGCCGCCCTGCGCGGCCAGGTCGCCGTGACCGCGCACCAGGTCGCCCACGACCACGTCAAACGCGACAACGAGAAGATGGGGTACGGCCACCGCGCGGGCCGCGTGCAGAACCAGGTCTCCCGGCGCGTCCGCGACGCCGCCCGTCGTCTGGACCGGCTGGAGCGCGAGCGGACCGGCCCCCCGCCGGAGCCGCTGCGGCTGCGCACCGGCGGCCTCGCCACGCCCTCCTCCGCCGAAGGACCGCTGGTCGTACTGCGCGACCTCCATGTGCCCGGCCGCCTCCGCCTCGCGCTCCTCGACGTCGCGGCGCACGACCGTCTGCTGGTCACCGGTGCCAACGGCGCGGGCAAGTCGACCCTGCTGGCCGTACTCGCGGGCCGGACGGTCGCCGGCTCCGGCACCGTCCGGCGGCGCGGCGCCCTGCGCGTCGGGCTGCTCACCCAGGACACGGCCTTCGCGCGGCCGGACCGCACGGCCGCGGAGACCTACGACGCGGCTCTCGGCCCCGAGCGCGCCGAGGCCGTGCCCCTGCTCTCGCTCGGCCTGCTCGCCGAGGCCGAACTCGGCAAGCCGGTCGCCCACCTCTCCGTGGGCCAGCGGCGCCGCCTGGCACTGGCGCTGCTCGTCGCCGACCCGCCGGAACTCCTCCTGCTGGACGAGCCCACCAACCACCTCTCGCCCCGGCTGTGCGACGAGTTGGAGGAGGCACTTGGCGCGGGCCCCGGCGCCGTTGTCGTCGCCACCCACGACCGCCGCCTGCGCTCCCGCTGGCCGGGCCGCGAACTGCGGCTGGGCGGCGGCGGGTCGTGACGGGCCGGGGCGCGATCAGCCGGCCCGGGTCCCCTGCGGCGGCGCGGGCTGCCAGGCGCGGGTGGGGACGACCAGCGGCCCTCCCGTGACGGGGTCGGGGACGACGACGGAGGCGAGGCCGAAGACGTCCTGGACCAGTTCGGCGGTGACGATGTCCTCCGGAGGGCCCTGGGCGACGATGCGGCCGGCCTTCATGGCGACCAGGTGGTCGGCGTAGCGGGCGGCCTGGTTGAGGTCGTGGAGCACGGCGACGACGGTCCGGCCGCGTTCGTGGTTGAGCCGGCGGACCAGGTCGAGCACCTCGACCTGGTGGGCGATGTCCAGATAGGTCGTGGGCTCGTCGAGGAGCAGCAGGTCGGTGTCCTGGGCCAGGGCCATGGCGATCCACACCCGCTGCCGCTGGCCGCCGGAGAGCTCGTCCACGGGGCGGTCGGCGAGGTCGGCGGTGTCCGTGCGCTCCAAGGCGTCGGCGACGGCCCGCTCGTCGGCCTCCGACCACTGCTGCCACCACCGCTGGTGCGGCTGGCGGCCGCGGGCGACGAGATCGGCGACCGTGATGCCGTCCGGCGGGGTGGGGGACTGCGGCAGCACACCGATGGTCCGGGCGATCTGCCGGCCGGGGACGCGGGCGAGTTCGGTGCCGTCCAGCAGCACCGTGCCGCGGCGCGGCTTGAGGAGCCGGCCCAGGGCCCGCAGCAGGGTCGACTTTCCGCAGGCGTTGGGCCCGACGACGACCGTGACCCGGCCGTCCGGGATCTCCAGGTCCAGGCCCTCGACGACGGTGCGGTCCTCGTACGCCAGGGTGAGGTCCTGCGCCGCGAGGCGACTGGTGGGCGTAGGGCTCATGACGAGGTGCCTCCGGAACGGCTGCGGGTGCGGACGATGAGCCACATCAGGTACGGGGCGCCCACCGCGGCGGTGAGCACGCCGACCGGCAGCTCGATCGGGGAGAACAGACGGCGGGCCAGCAGGTCCGCGACCACGACGACCAGGGCGCCGCTCAACGCCGAGGACAGCAGCGGGATCTGGGCCGTGCGGGTGAGCCGGCGGGCGATCTGCGGGGCGAGCAGCGCGACGAAGTCGACCGGTCCCGCCGCGCCCGTCGCCACCGACGCCAGGACCACGCCGAGCGCGGTCAGGCCGAGGCGGACCCGGTCCAGGCGCACGCCGAGCGCGGTCGCGGTGTCGTCGTCGAAGGACACGCCGCGCTGGACCCGCGCCGCCCACAGCGCCGCGGGGACGCCGATCAGCAGGACGAGCCCGAGCGGCCCGGCCTCCTCGTAGCCGCGGCCGTTGAGCGAGCCGGTCAGCCAGACCTTGGCCTGCTGGGCCACCAAGTAGTCGCCCTTGGTGAGGAACAACTGCGTCAGCGAGCCGAGCGCGACGGACACCCCGATGCCCACCAGCACGAACCGCGAGGAGTGCAGACCGCGCCGCCAGGCGAAGACGTAGACGATCAGCGCCGCCGACAGGCCGCCCGCGACGGAGACATACGGCAGCACGTCGTACGCGACGGCGTTGAAGCTCATGGCGGCGACGGTGGCCGCGCCCGCGCCGTGCGTGACGCCGATGACGTCGGGGCTGGCCAGCGGGTTGCGTGCGACGGTCTGCACCAGCGCCCCCGCCACACCGAACGCGGCCCCCGCCAGCAGCCCGACGACCAGCCGCGGCAGGCGCAAGGTGCCCACCACCAGTTCGTCGGGGCTGGGCCGCCCGAGCAGGACGCGGACGACCTGCGCGGGGGAGACGAAGGCCTCGCCCACGCACAGGTACGCCACCACCGCGCAGGACAGCAGCACGGCGAGCACTGACGCGACCACGACCGCGCGGCGGTGCACGAGGAAGCTGGCGCGTCCGCCGCGGACGACGGCGTAGCCGGCCGGGCGGACGGAGGAGCGGGCCGAAGTGCCGGTCGCCCGAGGGGCGTCGAGGCTCATGCCGCCACCACCGCCCTGCGCCGCACGAGCGCGATCAGGAACGGCACGCCGATCAGGGCGGTCATGACGGCCACCGGCACCTCCGAGGGCGGGAAGACGATGCGGCCGATCACGTCGGAACCGAGGATCATCACCGGTCCGAGCAGCGCGGCCAGCGGCAGGACCCAGCGGTGCGCGGTGCCGACCAGGGCACGGGCGATGTGCGGAACGGCGAGACCGGTGAAGGCGATCGGGCCGACCGCGGCCACCGCGGCGCCCGTCAGCACCGTCGCCCCCAGCGCGCCGAGCACGCGCAGCAGGCCCACGTTGTGGCCGAGGCCCTTGGCGGTGTCGTCGCCGAGCGCGAGGGCGTCGAGACCGCGGGCCATGGCCGCCACCAGCACCACGCCGGCCAGCAGGAACGGCCAGATCTGGCCGATGATCTCGCTGCCGCGCCCGCTGATGGAGCCCACCTGCCAGAAGCGGAACTCGTCCAGGGCCCGGGCGTTCGTCGTGACGATCCCGGAGACCAGGGAGGCGAGGAAGGCGTTCATCGCGGCACCGGCGAGGGCGAGTTTGACCGGTGAGGCGCCACCGCGCCCCCCGCTGGCGACGGCGTACACCCCCACCGCCGCCAGCGCGGCGCCCGTGAACGCGAACCACACATAGCCGTTCAGGGTGTGCACGCCGCAGAAGGCGATCGCGCACACCACACCCACCGACGCGCCCTGGCTGACGCCCAGGATGCCCGGCTCGGCGATCGGGTTGCGGGTGATGCCCTGCATGACCGTCCCCGCGAGGGCGAGCGCGGCGCCCGCCAGGACCCCGATGACCGTGCGGGGCAGCCGCAACGACCGCACCACCTGGGCGTCGTTGCTCGTACCGCCGTGCACCAGGGCCTGGACCACCTCGCCCGGGGCGATCTGACGGCTGCCCACGGCGAGGCTCAGCAGGACGGCGGTCAACAGCATCAGCACGCCGGCCAGCAGCCAGGCGGCACGGCGGCGGGTGGGTGGCGACATGCGCCGCGCTCACTCTCTCTTCGTCGGACCGGCAGACCGGCAGACCGTCAGGCCGTCAGGTGCGTCTGGAGGTCGTCCAGCACCGCGTTGGCGGCGGTCACGCCGAGCCCCAGGTACCAGGTCTCGTCGGCCACGTCGAAGGCGTGGCCGTCCTTGACCGCCTTGAGGTTCTTCCACAGCGGGTTGCCCTGGGCCTTGGACTTGTCGGTGGCCTTCGGGTCGCCGTAGACACCGGTGAAGATCCAGTCGGCGTCCGCCTGGTCGATGTTCTCGGCGCTGATCTCGGCCGCCAGGTCCTCGATGTCCTGGTTCTTCGGGCGCGGGATGCCGACGTCCTTGAGGATCGTGCCGATGAAGGAGTCGTTCGCGTACAGCCGGATCTTGCCCTCGGGCATGTAGCGGACCATCGAGACGGTCGGCTTGTGCGCGCCGAGCCGGGCGCCGAAGTCCTTGGCGCGCTTCTCGTACGCGGCGAGGTTCGCCTGCGCCTGCGCGGTCTTGTCGAGCGCGGCGGCGTTGAGGAGGTAGTTCTGCTTCCAGGTGAAGCCCGGCCGGATCGAGAAGACGGTCGGCGCGATCTTCGACAGCTCGTCGTACGAGGCGGCGGCACGCAGCTGGCTGCCCAGGATCAGGTCCGGCTTGAGCGCGGCGATGGCCTCCAGGTTGAGGCTGTTGATGGTGCCGATGTTCTTCGGCGTGCCCGCGTCCTTCTTCAGGTACGACGGCAGCTCCGGCGAACCCTCCGTGGGGGCCAGGCCGACCGGCTTGATCCCGAGGGAGACAACGTTATCGAGCTCGCCCACGTCGAGCACGACCACGCGCTTGGGCTGCGCGGTGAGCTCGGTGCTGCCCATGGCGTGCTTGATCGTGCGCGGCCACTGGCCGGGCTTGGCGTCGGTGCCGAGCGCGGCCGTCTTCTCGGCGGCGTCGGCGAAGTCCTGACCGCCCTGCGCGACCGACTTCGAGTCCTTCGACCCCGAACCGGCCGTCGCGGACGCGGCGGCGCTGCCCTCCTTCCCGTTCGAGGAGGAATCGCTGCCGCACGCCGCGAGGGACAGTGCGGCGGCGACGGCCAGGGCGACTGCGGCGGTACCGCGGTGCCGAAGAGACATGTGGAGGCTCCTGTAGCTGTGGTGCGCCTGTGAATCATTAGGCGAGCCTTACCTTATGTCGAACCCGCGCCCAGGAGGCAAGCGGGGGTCCCGGAAGGCGCCGTGCGCCCGGAATGACACGGGGCGACGCATGAATCGCGGCGTGCCGGTGAGGCTCGAAGAAGCGGGTGCCGGGCCGTGGTCCCCCGTCGTGACCCGGCACCCGCGCGGTCCGCCGCCGCGGGCCTCGTCCCGGCTTCCGGCCGGGCGGGCGCAGGGGTGCGGGGTACGGGCAGCGGCAAGGCGGGGGACACGGACGAGCAGGCGGCGTTGAGGGCCTGCCGAGCGTGCCGTGCACGGTGAGCGAACCGTGGGCCCGAAGGTGCGGTGCCGGGCCGTGTTCCCGCGTGGTGACCCGGCATCCGCGCGGTCGCGGGGTCAGCCGGTGCGGTCGGCCGCTGTGGGCCCTGTTCCCGTCCGCGGCCGGGCGGGTACGGCGCCGCGGGGCACCGGCAGCAGCAGGGCCAGGGACGCGACCAGCACGGCGGTGAGGCCGGCGGCGTTGAGGGCCTTGTCGAGCGTGCCGTACATGTGCAGGTGCGTCATGTGGAAGACGGTGTGCAGCACATTGAACACCAGCCACGCGGTGGCGGTGGTGCGGACCGTCCCGTCGTCGCGCGCGCGGGCGAGGGCGAGCAGGGCGATCGCGGTCAGCGCGACGAACATGGCGCCCGCGTCCACGATCAAGTGCTGGTTGTACGGTCCGAGGGGCGGCAGCCAATGGCGCCCGAAGCCGGGGAAGTTCGCGTACCAGTGCCGCGGGGCGGCACAGGCCCAGATCCCGGTGTACCCGCCGGCGAAGGCGAGCAGCGCCAGCAGGGCGCGGCGCAGCGTGAGCGTCATGGGGGTCTCTCCGTTCGTCGAAGCCGCAGGCCGCCCCCGGTCAGGAGGGGCACACGGGCGGCAGCTTGTCCGGGGCGCGGACGACGTCGACGCGGACGACGCGCCCCTCGGCCACCGTGAACGACACGACCGTGGTGAGCTGTTCACCGTCGAACACCCCGATCCCCAGCGCGCCGTTGACGGCGATGACCCCGATCCGCTCGTGCGGCTGCGTCTTCGCCGCCACACCCTGCAGGAACCGGGCCACCCGGTCCGCCCCGTGCACCGGGCGCAGCGCCGCCGACACCTGGCCGCCGCCGTCGGTGGTCAGGACGACGTCCGGGTCGAGGGCCCGGAGCAGGCCGCCGAGGTCGCCCCCGACGGCCGCGTCCAGGAACCGCGTCACCACGGCCGCGTGCTCGGCGGCCCCCACCTCCGCGCGCGGCGCCCGCTCGCCGACGTGCCGGCGGGCGCGGACGGCCAGTTGGCGCACCGCTGCCGGGGTCCGGCCCACGGTCCGCGCGACCTCCGTGAACGGCATGCCGAACACGTCGTGCAGCACCCAGGCCGTCCGTTCCGCCGGGCTCAGCGACTCCAGCACGACCATCAGCGCGTAGCTGATGGTGTCGTCGAGGGTGACCCGGTCGGCCGGGTCCCCCTCGAACGGCCCCGCCTCGACCAGGGGTTCGGGCAGCCACGGCCCGAGGTACAGCTCGCGCCGGACCCGCGCGGAACGCAGCACGTCCAACGCGACGCGGGCCACCGCCACGGTCGACCAGGCCTCCACGTCCTCCACGCGGGTGCGGGCGTCGGCCGCGACCAGCCGCAGCCAGCAGTCGGAGACCGCGTCCTCGGCCTCGGCCCGGCTGCCGAGCACCGCGTACGCGACCCGCACCAGCCGCGGCCGGGCCGCGTTGTACGCCACCGACAGCTCCGCCGCCCGGCTGTTCACCGGCCCTCCGCCCGGGCGTCCGGTGTGGTCAGCCAGTCCGCGAAGGTCTGCCGTCCCCGGGGGCCGTCCGCCGCGGGCAGCAGCGCCCCTCCGGTGAGCGCCCGGCCCGCGGCCCCCGGCAGCCGGACGGGGACGAGGAGCCGGCGGTCGCCGCGGGCCCTCGCCAGCCGGCGCACCATGTCGTCCATCTCCAGCACCTCCGGTCCCGCGAGGTCGGGCGCCAGGCCCGCGGGGGCGGCGCCGGCCAGCGTCACGAGCGCGTCGGCGACCTCGCGTGCGGCGATCGGCTGACTGCGCATCCGCGGCGCCGCCACCACCGGGCCCCGGCGCACCAGCATCTGGGCGGCGAACTCGTGGAACTGCGTGGCCCGCAGGACCGTGTGTGGCACGGCCGCGGACAGGACCAGTTCCTCCTGGCGCCGCTTGCCCATGTAGTAGCCGAGCCCGACCCGGTCGCAGCCGACGATCGACAGCGCGATGTGGTGGGCGACCCCGGCGCGGGCGCCCGCGGTCAGCAGGCGGGTCGTGGCGGCGTCGAAGAAGGCCACCGACTTCCGCCTGCCGGTGGTCACCACGTTGCTGACGTCGATCACCGTCGCGCAGCCGTCCAGTGCCGCGTCCAGCCCCGCCCCCGTGGTGAGGTCGACGCCTGTCGAGCGTGCCAGCACCACGGGCACGTCCCCCGCCGCCCGGACGGCCTCCACGACCTTCCGGCCGACCCAGCCGGTCCCGCCTGCCACCGCGATGCGCATGTCCTCGCCCTTCCCGTGTCACCCCTGATCGGGGTCCGCGGCATCCGGCCGCGGAAGGTCCCACACGGATACGACGGGACAGCCGCGCCGGAATGTGACATCGGCGGCGGCCGACCGGCAGGGCCGCGCTGTCGGTGGCGGCGGATACGGTGCGGACCCTGAGTACCGCGGAGGGGGAGGCCTCATGGGGAAGACCACGGACGACTCCGGCACCGGGCCGGACACCCCGCTCCTGGTGGACCTGCCGGTGCAGGCCGCATGGGTGGCGCGGGCCCTGCGCGGTGACGGCTACCGCGCCGACTTCACGCCGGCGAGCCTGATCGAGGTCGAGCGGTTCATGACCGCGAACAGCGACGGGGGCAGCGCCGTCGCGGGCGGCCCGCTCGCGGAGCGCCTTGGAGCGGTCCTCTTCGCCCTGGGGGCCTACGTCGGCGAGACCGTCCGCCGCGCCGCCGGAGGCACGTGGGAGGCCGACGACGACGATCCGCGGGGCGAGGTGAACGTCGCGCTCCGGTTGCCGGACGGCTCGGTCGTGTGGCCGGTCCAGCGGGTGATGAAGCGCTTCGTCAACGGTCCCGAGGACAGCCTCGTCGCGTACGCGGTGGGGCTCGGACTCCGTCTCCCGGCGCCCGGGCCCCGACCGCGGTGGTGGTCGCGGTTCAGCCGGCGGCCGTGACCTCGGGCTTGCGCACGCGGAAGGCGAACTGCCCGCAGTAGGTGAGCTTGCGCAGGTTCACCAGGGCGGTGCGGCGCTTCGTCGTCTTCCCCCAGGCGTCGATCTCCGAGTTGAGCGGCGACGCCTCCTGGAAGTACCGCGAGTACTCCGGCGGCCGGCCGTGGTACGCCCGCATGATCAGCGCGACCCCGTCCAGCGACGGCCGGATCTCCTCCAGGGCGAGCCCGGCCTCCTCGACCAGGACGCGGAAGCCGTACGGCGTGTAGTTCCACAGGCTGAAGGAGTGGTAGGGCTCGAACTGCGAGGTGCTGCCGATGAACACGCCGCCCGGCTCCATCACCCGGCCGATCTCCGCGAGCAGTTCGCGCGGGTGCGAGACGTGCTCGAAGACCTGGTGCGAGTAGACCAGCGGGATCGTGCCCGAGCGGAAGGGCAGCCGGATGCCGTCGTAGTAGACGATCGGGTCCCGGCTCGCCGCGCGCTGCTGCGCCTCGGGCGAGCCGCTGATGTCGACGCCCACCCACCGCACCTTCGGGTCGTGCTTGCGGAACACCCCGGCCGAGGTGCCCCGACCGCAGCCGAGATCCACGACCCGGTCGGGTGCGTCCTTGGCGGTCATGGCCTCGTCGAGGTAGTACCGCGAGGTCACTTGCCGTGCGTGATCGTTGGGAATGCAGTCGTTCATGAGTTCCCAGAGGGTGGCCATGCGCTGATGCTACGGAGGACGAGGCTCCGGGCGCAGCTACTCGGCCCCACTGAGTGTCGCCGGAACACGTGAACAAACGGAGAACAGCAGGTCGGTGGTGTCCCTGGCGAACAGCTCCGCCGCCGCGGCACCGCGGACACGGGGGCCGCCGCGGCCGCCGGGATCGGCGACCCGGTCCAGGGCGTCGACGAGCGACCAGGGGTCGGGAGCCCAGCGGGTCAGCCCGAGTGCGGCCATCCGCCGCACCCCCGCCTTGCCGTGGCCCGGGATGGGCCGGTGGCCGATCACCGGTAGCCCCATCGCCAGGGCCTCCAGCGCCGTCTGCCCGGCCGCGTTGTCCACCAGGGCGTCTGCCGCGGCCATCAGGCCCGGGACGTCGTCCTCCCAGCCGAGCGCGACGGTGCCCGCGACCCGCGCGAGGCGGGCCCGCAGCCGCGCGTTGCCCCCGCACATCGCCACCGGCAGGTAGCCGGCCCCCGCCAGCAGCCGGGCGGTGCCGGCCAGCTGGGTGCCCGCGCCCCAGGCGCCCGCCGCCAGCAGCACGACCGGCCGCCCGGGCGCCCGGGACGCGAAGGTGCGCCGCCACCGCTCCGCACCGGGGGCCGGGGCCAGGAAACGGGACGCCACCAGGGCGCCGGTCGCCGCGGCGGGCCGTCCGGTGGCCTTCCGCGCGGTGCGCGCGGCGTCCTCGGTCAGGCAGCAGTAGAGGTCGTTGCCGGGGTGCAGCCACTGCCGGTGGACGTCGAAGTCCGTCACGACCACCGCGCTGGGCACACGCAGCGAGCCCTTCGCCCGCATCCCGCCCGTGAGCTGCGCCGCGAGGTGGAAGACGGGGACGACGAGGTCCGGCCGCTCGCGCCCGACCACCTCCGACAGGCGCCCCTCCGCGAGCGCCGCCAGCCCGCCCGGGCCCGGCAGCTGCCCCGTTCCGGACCGCAGGAAGGCGGTGTGGATCCCCGCGTAGAGCAGCGGCAGGTGCAGGATCGAGGCGCGGTAGAAGGAGCGCAGGGCCGCGCCCGTGTGTGCCGGCAGCAGGTCGAGGACGTCGGTCCGGACCGTGTGCGCGCCGCGGTCCGCGAGCCGCGCGCCGAGTTCGCGGGCGACCGCGTCGTGGCCCGCGCCCATGGACGCGCTGATCACGAGGACCCGGGGGCGCGCGGGTTCCTCATGGGGTCGGTGCGGCATGTCGGCACCGGTCACCGGATCACCTCCGCGGAACTGCGGATTTCGTCGATGTATCGGAGTATCCGAAGTGCCGCCGCGGCAAACACCGCTCCGGCGGTGAAGCTCGCAGAGCCGGGGTGGCGTTCGGGCGCTTTACTGAGACCGGAGGGACACGTTCCGGGGAAACGGAGCGCCATCTGCCCCGCGTCCGCGGCAGCGACAGAAAGCGACGCCCATGACCACTCACCCGTCCAAAGCGATCAGCGCCGAACGCGCTCTGTCCGGCAGGCCGGTGCCGCCCGGCGCGCCGGCCCCCGTCGCGCTGGTGACCGGGGCGTCGTCGGGCATCGGCGCCGCCGTCGCCGACCGCCTCGCGGCCGACGGATGGCGCCTGCTGGTCAGCGGCCGCGACCGGGAACGGCTCGGTGCCGTCGCGGAGCGCACCGCGGCCACCGCCCTGCGGGCCGACCTGGAGGACCCCGGGAGCCCCGAGCGGCTGGTGCGCGACGCCCTGCTCGCCACCGGCCACATGGACCTCCTCGTGGTCGGCGCCGGCATCGGCTGGGCCGGGCCGTTCGTGTCGATGCCGCAGAACGCGGTCGAGCGGGTCTTCCACGTGGACGTGCTGGCCGCTATGGAACTCGTCCGGCGCGCGCTGCCCGGCATGCTGGCGCGGCGCAGCGGGCACATCGTGATGATCGGCTCCTTCGCCGGGACCGTCGGCGTGCGCGAGGAGGCGGTCTACTCGGCGGCCAAGTCGGCCCTCGGCACGTTCGCGGAGTCGCTGCGGTACGAACTCGCGGGCAGCGGGGTACGGGTCACCCACGTGATCCCGGGCGTGGTGGACACGCCCTTCTTCGCCCACCGGGGCGTGGCCTACAAGCGGTCCCGGCCCCGGCCGGTGCCCGCCGAGCGCGTCGCGGCCGCGGTGAGCGACGCGGTGCGCCGGGGCCGCGCCGAGGTGTACGTGCCCGGCTGGCTGCGCGTGCCGGTGATGGTGCGCGGCCTGCTGCCCGGGGTCTACCGCCGGATGGCCGGCAAGTACGGATGAGACCGTGGACGCGCACGTCCTGACGATCGTGCTGGCCCTGCTGGCGGCCTGCGCGAACGGCGCGGCCTCGGTGCTCCAGCGCAAGGCCAACCTGCAGCAGGACGAGCAGCGGCGGGACGGCGCGCCCGGCCGCGGCGGCGGAAGGCGGGGCGGGCCCGGGATCGTGCGGCCCGTGCTGCGGCTGGTCGGACGCCCCCTGTGGGCGGCCGGGATGGCCGCGCTCGCCCTGTCCGGTGTGCTCCAGGCGACCGCGCTCGCGGTGGGCCGGCTCTCCGTCGTCCAGCCGCTGATGGCGACCGAGCTGCTGTTCACCCTGATGGCGGGCAGCGTCGTCTTCTCCCACCGCCCGGACGGCCGTACCTGGCTCTGGTTCCTCGCGCTGGCCGCCGGGCTCGCCGTGTTCCTGGCCGCCGCAGCGCCCTCCGAGGGGCAGCCCACGGCCGTCACGGGCGCCTGGCTGCGCGCCGGCCCGCCGCTGGCCGTGCTGGCTGCCGTCCTGTGGCTCGCCGGGCGCGCGCTGCGCGGGGCGGCGGCCCGGGCCGTCGTGCTCGGCTGCGCCACGGCGACCGGCTTCGCCTGCACCGCGGCCTTGATCAAGGACGTCACCGGACGCATCCCGGACGGCCTCGGCGCGCTGGTCACCGCCTGGCAGCTGTACGCCGCCGCAGCGGTCGGCCTGCTCAGCCTGGTCATGCTCCAGGCCACCCTGCGGGCGGGCACCCTCGCCGCCTCGCAGCCCGCCCTCACCCTCGGGGACGCGCTGCTGAGCGTCGCCCTGGGGTGGGTGCTGTTCGAGGAGCGGATAGCGCTGGGGGCCCACCTCGTCCCGGAGATCGTGGGGGCCGCGCTCATGGCGGCCGGGGTGGTCGGGCTCTCCCGGTCGCCCGCGCTCGCAGGCGGCTGGGACACGCCCGAGCGCGAACGCACGCCGGCCCCGGCGCGGACGGCGCGCCGTGACTAGCGCGGCGGCCGGCCGGGCCGGCGCGGCCGCGCTGCTGCTCGCGGCCACGCACATCGTCCCGGCCGCGACCTGGCTGCCCGGGCTGCGCCGCCGGGCCTTCCCGGCGCTGGCCGGACTCGGCCGCGCCGACCATGTCGCCCTCACCTTCGACGACGGCCCCGACCCGCGCTCCACACCGCGCTTCCTCGACGCGCTCGACGAACTGTCGGTCCGGGCCACCTTCTTCGTCCTCGGCGCGAGCGTGCTGCGGCATCCCGCGGTCGCCCGCGAGACCGTGCGGCGAGGCCACGAACTCGCCGTCCACGGCTGGACGCACACCCGTCCCTGGCTGCCCGCCCCGGGACGGGACCGCGCCGCGCTGCTGCGCTCCGCGGCGGCGGTCCGCGACACCACCGGCAGCGTGCCGCGCTGGTACCGGCCCCCGTACGGCATCCTCACCGGAGGCCGGCTCGCCGCCGCCGCGCCGGCGGGCCTGACCCCGGTGCTGTGGACGGCGTGGGGCCGCGACTGGACGGCCGAGGCCACCGCGGAGTCCGTGCTGCGGACGGTACGTGCCGGCCTCGGTCCGGGAGGCACCGTGCTCCTCCACGACTCCGACCGCGCCTCGGCCCCCGGCAGCTGGCGGGCCGCGCTCGCCGCCCTGCCGGAACTCGTTGCCGGGTGCCGTGCGGCGGGTCTGACGGTGGGTCCGCTCGCGGAGCACGGGGTGCGGGGCGCGTCCCGCCGATGACGGCGGGTGACCGCGGGTGCGCGGTGCGCGCCGCCGCCGCGCGGGCGGGCCTGAACCCGGTGCTGAGGACGGTACGTGCCGGCCTCGGTCCGGGAGGCACCGTGCTCCTCCACGACTCCGACCGCGCCTCGGCCCCCGGCAGCTGGCGGGCCGCGCTCGCCGCCCTGCCGGAACTCGTTGCCGGGTGCCGTGCGGCGGGTCTGACGGTGGGTCCGCTCGCGGAGCACGGGGTGCGGGGCGCGTCCCGCCGATGACGGCGGGTGACCGCGGGTGCGCGGTGCGCGACCGGGTTCGGCCGGGATCTGAGGGAGGGCCAAAGCCCGGGAAACGGCAGGTCATCAGGGTGCCGACGGGGGTGTGGCGGAGCCGGGTTGCGAGCCGCCGCCCCCTGTAGGACCGTGAGTTCGCAGTGGTACGACTGCCGCCCGAGGGGGCCGTCACACCCGTCACGCCCCCTCGCGAACGCACCACCGGCGGCGGGACCCGTCGCCGACCTTCGCACCCGACTGCTACCGCACCAGGCAGCGGCCAGGAAGGCAGAACGCCATGCCACTCCTCCGCACCCTCGCGTTCACGGCCGCCGCCACCGGTCTCACCACCGCGATGGCACTCGCGCCCACGCAGGCATCCGCCGCCGGCCCGCGGAACACCCCCGGCGCGGCGACGTACGCCACCGTCCTCGTCAACTGCTTCGGCCAGCCACGGGTCATCCCGGGCGACGTCCTGCTCGCCTGCGGAGACGGCAACGACCGCCTCGGCGGCCTTTACTGGACGAGCTGGGACCGCGACTCGGCCGTCGGCTCGGGGTACGAGGAGGTCAACGACTGCGATCCGTACTGCGCCGCCGGGACCTTCCACACGTTCGCGGTCACGGTGCGGCTCTCCGGCAACGTGGCCTGGCCCGGCGATCCGCATCTGCGGCGCTACACGACGCTGACGATCACCTACCTCAACCGGAAGCCGTGGTGGCCGCACTCCTCGACCTACGAGCTGTGGGACGGCCCGCTCACCGGGTGACCCCGGACGCCCCGGCGTCCGGGAGCCGCCGCGCCCCGAGCGGGGCCGCGGGCTCACTCGCCCGTGCTGCCGTCGAGGCGCTCCCTCAGCAGGTCGGCGTGGCCGTTGTGGCGCGCGTACTCCTCGATCATGTGCGTCACGATGTAGCGCAGGCTGAACGTCTCGTCGCGCCATCGAACGGCCTCGTCCAGGGACGCGGCGGCGTCCACGACGGCGCGGGAGTGCGCGCACTCCCGGTGCCAGGCCGCCAACGCCTCGTCGGGGTCGGCGGATTCGACATCGAACTCGGCGTGCGCGCCGTTCCTCGCCGGCCCCCAGTACGGCCCGATCTCCGCCTTGCCCCACACGAGCCGGAACCAGGTGCGTTCCACCTCGACGGCGTGCCTCACCAGTCCGAGAAGGGAGAGCCCGGAGGGTGGGACGGCCTTCTCGCGGAGCTGGTCGCCGGTCAGTCCGGCGCACTTCATCGCGAGGGTCTCGCGCTGGTGGTCGAGGAAACCGACGAGGGAGGCGCGGTCGCCTGCCGTGGTCGAGGGCGGGGTCCGCCGCTGAGCGTCCATCGCGGCATCATGCCACGGGGCGTGCGGCCCAGGGTCAACAGGTCGCGGGGGGCCCGGTGTTGGGCGGCGCGGCCTACGTGGCGCGGCCGCGGGCGTAGTGGCGGCGGGCCTTCATGCGGTTGCCGCAGGTGGCCATGGAGCACCAGCGGGCCTGGTTCGCGCGGCTGCGGTCGACGAGGAAGAGCCGGCACTCCGGGTTGGCGCACGCCCGCAGGCGCCCGGGGGCGGTGCGGCGCAGTTCGTCCCAGGCCAGGACGCTGTGCACCGCGAGGCGGGCGTCGTCGGGGACGACGAGTTCCCAGTCGAGGGCGCCGGTGCCGAACGCGGGCACCTGGTGCACGCCGCGCAGTACCTCGGCGAGGACCTGGGCGGTGCTCTCGCCGCGTACGACCTCGTCGAGCAGGTGCCGGGCCCGTCGCACCGCGGTGAGCTCCGCCGGGGTCCCCGTGCCGCCGCGGTCGCGGAGCCAGGCCGTACCGGCGTCGTCCCCGGCCAGGGCGTCCTGCTGCTCGCCGTGCACGACCGGCCGGCTGTTGAGGAGGGCGAGCAGGAACTCGCTGTCGGCCATTCCGGTCTCCCTTCCGTCCCCCCCGGTGCGGGGAGGTCTCACCAGCTTAAGGCGTCGTCCAGGTTGGAAAGCACCGGGCGGGTCAGGGCCAGACGCAAACACTCCTAACCTCATCAATCGAATTGACAGGTTAGTGTGCATGGGCTTGGCTGGAGCTAACCGCACAGAGAGTCTTCGGAGGTCAGATCATGGTTCCCGTACGTCATCTCACCGTCACCGTCGCCGGGCAGGAGGTCTTCTACCGGGAGGCCGGACCGCGCGAGGCCCCCGTGATCGTGCTGCTGCACGGCTTCCCGACCAGCTCGCACATGTTCCGCAACCTGATCCCGCTGCTCGCCGACCGGTACCGGGTCATCGCGCCCGACCACATCGGCTTCGGCCAGTCCGCCATGCCGTCCCCGGACGAGTTCCCGTACACCTTCGACGCCCTCGCCGACATCACGCAGGGGCTCCTGGAACACCTCGGCGTCGAGCGCTTCGCCCTGTACGTCCAGGACTACGGCGCCCCGATCGGCTGGCGCCTCGCGCTGCGCGCCCCCGCCCGGATCACCGGCATCGTCAGCCAGAACGGCAACGCGTACACCGAGGGCTTCGTCGAGGAGTTCTGGAAGACGGTCTGGGCCTTCGCCGCCGATCCGAACCCCGAGAACGAGAAGGGGGCGCGGTTCGCGCTGAGCGAGGAGGGCACCCGCTGGCAGTACCTCAACGGCGTCCCGGAGCCGAGCCTGGTCAGCCCCGACACCTGGCTGCACGACCTGGCGCTGCTGAACCGGCCCGGCAACGACGAGATCCAGCTGCGGCTGTTCCGGGACTACCCCCGGAACGCGGAGATGTACCCGGCCGTCCACGAGTACTTCCGCAGCAGCCAGGTCCCGCTGCTGGCCGTGTGGGGCGCGGGCGACGAGATCTTCGGCCCGGACGGCGCCCGCGCGTTCCTCCGCGACCTCCCCGACGCCGAGGTCCACCTGCTCGACGCAGGGCACTTCGCCCTGGAGAGCCAGCTCGACACGATCGCCGGCTACATGCGCGGTTTCCTCGGGCGCATCACGTCCTGAGCCGCGGCGGCGGCCCGGGCACCGCGGACGAAGTCGGCGACGTCGGGGCGGGAGACCCGCTCGGGCCAGGCCAGGACGACCCGCGTCGGCGCCAGGTCCGCCACCGGGACGGCCACGGCCGACGGCCCGATCCGTCCGGCGGCGGTCGAGCCCACCACGGCGACGAGGCGGCCGAGCGCCACGCGGTCGACGATCTCGTCCAGCGTGGCGGCCGGGCACTCGCCCTGGTAGGCCGCCTCGTGCCGCAGATCGGCCGTGGTCACGAACGCGCGCGCCGCGAGGGCGTGCCCGGCCGGGAGCAGGGCGACCGGCTCCTCCTCGGTGAGGTCGGCGGTCCGCAGCCCGGTCAGGTCGTCGGTGCCGGCGCACAGCACGGCGACGTCAGCGCTGCCGTCCCGCAGCGCGGCGGGCTGGTCGTGGGTGAAGACCAGGTCGACCGCCGGCCCCTCGCCGCCGCGCACCAGTTCACCGAGCAGCCCCGACGCGGTGCCGGGCCGCACCGCGAGCACCAGGCGGGCCGGTGCGGCGGCCCGCCGCGTGCGGCGCACCAGTGCGTCGAGGCCGTCCAGCGACCTGCGGCTCTCCTCCAGGAACACCGCGCCCGCTTCCGTCAGCTCGACGCGGCGGCTGCTGCGTTCCAGCAGCCGCACCCCGACCCGCCGCTCCAGCCTGCCGATGGCGCGCGACAGCGGCGGCTGTGCGATGCCCAGCCGCTCGGCGGCACGGCCGAAATGCAGCTCCTCGGCGACGGCGACGAAGTAGACCAGCTCACGGGTCTCCAGTCGATCCATACCTTCAGGGTATGCATGCTTGTCAAAGCGATCATCCCGCGGCCCCGGACGGGCCGTTCGCGTCAGGGCGCCGGTGTCCGGGGGAGCGGACGCGGTGATGGACACCGCGGGCCGCGTGCCGCCGGGCCCGGGGCGCGGGTGGTGTCCCGGGCCGGGTGGTGGTCGAGGTCGCCCGGGACGCCGCCCGCCCCGCGGGCCAGGGCGGGTGCGCGTAGCCTGGAAAGCCACCCGCCCCGGGCCCGGGGCGGGCCGTCTACCTGGTGAGACGCGGGTGGCAAGCATGGACTGTGCCGAACTCGACGAGGCGCCGGCGGACATCGCGCCCCTGCCGCCGGCGGACGGCTGCGCCGAATGCCTGGCGCACGGCCGGCATGACTGGGTGCATCTGCGGCTGTGCCTGGCCTGCGGGCGGGTGGGCTGCTGCGACAGCTCGCCCGGCAAGCACGCCAGCGCGCACTACGCGGCCTCCGGGCACCCGGTGATCCGCTCGTTCCAGCCGGGTGAGACGTGGCGGTGGTGCTTCGTGCACGGCACCGCGGGCTGACGCCGGCCGTTCAGGGCCCGGCGACCGGGTCTCCGGCCTGTGCGAGGCCGATGAACATGGTCCGGTGGAGGGACTCCACATGGTGCCGGGCGACCTCGGCCGCCGCGGCGGCGTCGCCCTTGCGCAGTGCGCGGACCAGTGCGCGGTGCTCCTCGTTGGAGGCACGCAGGGCGGCCATCGGGTACGGCAGGTAGTAGCGGTAGAGGTCGCGGACGACGGCCGCGTACGGGTCGACGGCGGCGGCAACGCCCGTCGCGGCGGCCACCGCGAGGTGGAAGCGCTCGTCGCAGCTGTGGAACTCCGCCCAGCCGGTGGCACGGTCCATCCGGTCGACCAGGGCGTCGAGTTCGCGGAGCGCGGGTTCGCCGGCGCGGCCGGCGGCGAGGTGGGCGATGCCGCACTCCAGGACGAGCCGGTGGTCGATCAGCCGGCGGACGGCGGCGGTGTCGGAGCGGTAGGTGCCGACCGCGCCGACCGCGTCCCTGGCGGGGTGCTCGGCGACCAGGGTGCCGCCGTTGCGGCCGCGGCGGCGCTCCAGCAGTCCGTCGTCGCACAGGGCCACCAGGGCGCGGCGGACCGTGATCTCACCCACGTCCAGGGCGGCGGCGATCTCCGCGGTGGGCGGCAGCCGTTCACCGGGCGCGAGCAGGCCGAGGTCGACGGCCATCGCTATCCGGGCCCGCACGGTGTCCAGGGCGGACAGCCGGCGGATGCCGCTGAGGGCGGGCGTGCTGAGTGCCGGTCCGGCGCCGCCGTCGCCCTGTGCGCCGCGCGCCGCGGCGTTCGCCGTGTCGTTCTCCGTGTCGGGCATGGGACCGACTGTAGTACCGGAAAACATCTCACCTTGAGCACTCTTGTTTATCTGATCAGAATGCTCTAATTTCCACTGCACTCGGAAGAAGCAGGTGAGCCCATGTCCCGACCACTGCCCGTGGCTCTTTCCCAGGCCCCGCCCCGTCCCGCCGGGGCACCCGTCCCCGGCTTCGCGGCGGAGGCGGGCGCCCTGCTGGAGCGCTTCCCGCAGACCCGGTTGCTCGTCTTCCCCGAACTGCACCTGTTCGGGGTGGACGGCGGCGGGGCGGAGAGCGAGCGGCAGTTGCGGGATGCCGCGGAGCCGCTGGACGGCCGGCTGGTGCGGGAGCTGGGCGAGCTCGCCGGTGACCTCGGCGTGTGGCTGCTGCCCGGCAGCATCTGCGAACGCGGCCCGGAGGGCGAGCTGTTCAACACTGCGCTCGCCTTCTCCCCGGAGGGGCGGCTCGTGGCGCAGTACCGCAAGATCTTCCCCTGGAGGCCCCGCGAGCCCTACACCCCGGGCGACCGGTTCGTGGTCTTCGACATCCCCGAGGCCGGCCGGGTGGGCTTCTCCATCTGCTACGACGCCTGGTTCCCCGAAGTCGCCCGCCATCTGGCGTGGATGGGCGCCGAGATGATCGTCAATCCCGTGATGACCACGACGTCCGACCGCGACCAGGAACTCGTCCTCGCCCGCGCCACCGCGATCACCAACCAGGTCTTCGTCGCGAGCGTCAACACCGCCGGCCCCGTCGGCACCGGCCGCAGCCTCGTCGTCGACCCCGAGGGCCGGGTCCGCACCGGGACGCCCGACAGCGCCGCGGCCGTCCTCACCGATGTGCTCGACCTGGACGAGGTGACGCGCGTGCGCACCTACGGCACCGCCGGGCTCAACCGCATGTGGTCGCAGTTCTCCGACACCGACCGGCCCATCGAACTCCCCCTCTACGACGGCCGCATAGACCCGCGCAGCTGGCCTCCCGCCCGCCGCGGCTGACCCCCCGGAGCCCACCCATGACCCAGCAAGCCGCGCCCGCGCTGGCCCGCACCCTCACGCTCAGAGCCGTCGTCTCCTTCGGCCTGGCCTACATGACGCCGCTGATCGTGCTGGGCACCTTCGGCGTCGTCGCCGACAAGACCGGCGGCGCGGTGCCCACCGCGTACGCGCTCGCGCTGGTCGCCATGCTGTTCACCGCCTACAGCTACGGCAAGATGGCCGCGGAGCACCCCGTCGCCGGCTCCGCCTACACCTATGTCCGGCGCTCCATCGACGGGCGGGCCGGATTCCTCGTCGGCTGGGCGACCCTGCTGGACTACTTCTTCCTGCCCATGGTCATCTGGCTGATCGGCGGCGCCTACCTCCAGGCGCAGTGGCCGGGGGTGCCGATGTGGGTGTGGATCATCGCCTTCATCGCCGTCACGACCCTGCTCAACCTGCTCGGCATCAAGGCGGCCGACCGCGCGAACTCCCTGCTGATGGCCTTTCAGATCCTCGTCATCGTCATCTTCGCGCTGCTCTCGCTGCGCCACGTCTTCCACACAGGCGGCGCGGGCGGCCTGTTCAGCACCACCCCCTTCCACAACGGCGCCACCACCCTGGCCGGCATCTCCGGCGGTGCGGCCGTCGCGGCGTACTCCTTCCTCGGTTTCGACGCCGTCACCACGCTCACCGAGGAGACGATCGAGCCCCGCAGGACGATGCCGCGCGCCATCATGCTGACCGCGCTCATCGGCGGCGGCATCTTCATCGCCCTGGCGTACACCACCCAACTCGCCCACCCCGGCAGCCACTTCGACGACCCCAGTTCGGCGGCCTTCGAGATCGCCAGGACCATTGGCGGCGACCTCTTCTCCTCGGTCTTCCTCGCCGGACTCGTCGTCGCCCAGTTCGCCTCGGGTGTCGCCGCCCAGGCCAGCACCTCCCGCCTGCTGTTCGCGATGGGCCGCGACAACGTCCTGCCGCGCAAGCTCTTCGGCTACGTCCACCCCCGCTACCTCACGCCCGCGTTCAACGTCCTGCTCACGGGTGCCGTCGGGCTCGTCGCGCTCCGCCTGGACGTGGCCACCTCGACGTCCTTCATCAACTTCGGGGCGTTCACCGCCTTCACTTTCGTCAACCTCAGCGTGATCGCGACGTACCTGCGCAAGCGCCGCGCCGGGCAGGCCCCCAGCCCCTTCGCCTGGGCCGTCGTGCCCGCCGCCGGCGCGCTGATCGACCTGTGGCTGCTGTTCCACCTCGACGGCAAGGCACTGACCCTCGGCGCGATCTGGCTGTTCCTCGGGGTGGTGTACCTGGCGTGGCTGACCCGGGGGTTCCGCACCCCGCCGCCGGAGATGACGTTCGACGAGAAGCAGAGCGCGCCGGAGCCCGTGTAGCCGGCTTCACGGTTCCGGCAGCGCTCCGGGGTCCAGGGCCGCGGGTTCGGCCGGCGGCCGCGGGAGCCGAGCCGTTCCGGCAGCAGGCGCTGGCGCTCCTGGGGCCCGCCGCAGAGGGCAGGGTGGTCAGCCCGCAGCCACTGGCCACGAGGTGCAGTCTCGCCGGCCGGTCCTGGGCGACGTGGACGACCTCCGGCCGTTCGTCCAGGCCCGGCCGCGCTCCCAGGAGCCGGTCCGGGCCGGACGTCGAACCGGCGATCCACTACTGCCCGCGCAGGGCTCGTCCGGAGCGCCAGCGAAGGAGACTCGTCGTCCGGCGCGCGGAAGGGCGGCGCCGACGACAGCGGGGGGAGGTCGACGGTCCGGCCCGCATCGCGCCGGCGCGGCACGCGGACGGCGCGCAGGCCCCGGACATCGAGCTGACCCCGATGCTCATGGACCTGCTGGGCATCAGCACACCGGGCTTCTCCTGCCTGGTCACGCTCGTGGCGCCGCGGAGCCGGGGCACGGTGCGGCTCGCCTCCGCGGACCCGGCGGCCGCCCCGCTCGTCGACCCGCGCTACTACGCCGCGGCGGCGGAGCGCGAGGTGGTCGTGGAAGGGCTGCGCAGGACCCTGGAGATGTGCGCGAGCCCCATCATGCGGGCGCTCATCGGTCCCGCGTCGTTCCCCACCGGGACGGACGACGCGTCACTGCTGCGGTCCGCCCGGGAGTCCACGGTCTCCATCAACCACCCCGCGAGCACCTGCCGTGCCGGCGACGGCGAGCAGTCGGTCGTCGGACCCGATCTGCGCGTGCACGGCACCACGGGGCTGCGCGTCGCCGACGCGTCCGTCATGCCCGCCATCACGCACGCCAACACGTACGCCCCGTCCGTGATGATCGGGGAACGCGCGGCCGAGCTGATCGCCCGGGAACGCGACGCGTGAGCCGCGGGGCGTCGGCGGACCGGCGGTCACGGCCGGCGGCGCGGCGGGTCGAGGGCGAACACCGTCAGCCACTCGGACTCGGCCGTGCGGTAGCCGAGGTCGGCCAGTGCCGGGGCCACCGCCCGCATGTGCTCGGCGCCGTAGACGATGCCGACCGTGAACGGTTCCTTGCGGCCGCCATGGGCGCGGTGGAACTCCTTCACCGCGTCCAGCAGGAGGCGGTCCCGCCGGTGCAGGATCACGTCCTCCATCCCCGTCATGACGTCGGCGGCGGCCTCCTCGGCGTCGGTGAGCAGGTCCTCGGTGCGCAGGTGCCGGGCCATGAACCGCCGCGTGCCGAGCAGCCGCATCCCCGCCGCGTAGACGGGCACCAGGGCGGCCACCGCGGCCCGCTCCCTGAACGGGACGTGCCGCCACCTGCTCTCGAACTCCTCGCCGGTCATGTCCGGGCACACCACCGGCACGCCCAGCGCGTCGTAGTCGATGTCCTGCACGACCAGGCCGAGCCGTTCGACGCCGTCCAGCCGCCGGTAGGACTGCGTGAGCGCCTCCGTGGTGGGCGACTCGCCCCTGATGCCCTCGGCGATCACCAGGTCGCACAGGGTGCGCAGGCGGGCGGTGACCTGGTCGTAGAAGGAACGTTCCCCCAGGTGCACCATCGGGAAGAGCACGAAGGACAGCCCACTGCCGCGCCTGCGGAAGCGGACGACCGCGGAACGCACCCCCGCCAGCTCGGGATGAACTGCATGCGGCCCCCCACACGGCTCCCCACCGCGCAGGACGCCTTCGGGGGAGCGGCCGGTTGCGCACGGGGGGCGGTCAGTTCGTGAACCGGGCCAGCAGGAGCGCGAGGCGGTCGGCGTGCCCTTCGCGGGGGAGGCGCCCGCCCCGGGTGAGGGTCACCAGGCCGTGCAGCGCGGCCCAGAACGTCTCCGTCAGCAGGCCCGGATCGTCCTGTCCGGCATGCGGGCGGACGGCCTCGGCGAGTTCGCCGAAGCAGGCATGGAGGGCCGCCGGAGCCTGCGGCGTGGCGAACGGCAGGTCCACGGCCCGGCCGAACATCGCGTCGTACAGGGCCGGGCGCCGCTCGGCGAAGCCGGTGTAGGCCGCGCTCACACCGGCGAGCGCGCCGCGGGCCCCGGGCGCCGCGACGCGGGCCGCGCGCAACTCCTCGGCCAGGTCGGCGAATCCCTCCACCGCGACCGCCGCCATGATGGCGTCCTTGCCCTTGAAGTGGCTGTACAGAACCGGCTGGCTGTACTCGACGCGCTCGGCGAGCCGCCGGGTCGTCACCGCGTCCCAGCCCTCGTCCTCGGCGAGTTCGCGGGCCGCCGTGATGATCAGCGCTTCCCGCTCGGCACGTTCGCGCTCCCGGCGCGTCCGGATGGTCATGGCCTCGATTCTAGCAGCGCTAGATTTCATGTCGACGCTCTGCTAGCGTCATTCTTGTTCCTAGCAACGCTAGCCAACGCAGGGGGAAACATGCTCAGCACCGTCGCCTACTCGCTCGCCGTCGTGCTCAACCTGTTCGTCCTCTTCATCGGGGGCCGCTTCCTCTTCGCCCCGCGCGCGGCGGCCGCCGGCTACGGCGTCCCGGCCGAGGGAGCCGGCGGCGCCTACCTGACCGTCAAGGGCCTGCGCGACGGCGCCTACGGCCTGCTCGGCCTGGCACTTCTGGCCTTCGTGGGCGCCGAGGCCGAGGCGTGGTACATGCTGGTCGTCGCCCTGCTGCCGCTCGGTGACACCTTGATAGTGCTCCGCAACGGCGGCACCAAGGCCGTCGCGTTCGGGATCCACTTCGCGACCGCCGTGGTCGTACTGATCAGCGCCGCCCTGCTCTTCGCCGTCTGACCGTCGTCCCACCGACCTGCGCCGAAAGGATCCGGCCGTGTCTTTGATCGTTCCCGGCTTCACCGAGTCCGTGGTCGTCCGCACCGCCGATGCCGAGGTCATCGGCCACGCCCCCACGACCATCCGGCTGTTGGCCGACAGCAGTGCCACCGGCGGGGCGCTGTCCACTCAGCGCGTCACGCTCACCGACGGCGCCAACGGGGCCAATCCGCACCACCACGCCAACTCCGCCGAGCTCTTCTACCTGCTCGACGGTACCGCCCAACTCCTGTCCGGCGAACAGGTCGTGACCGCCGAGCGCGGCGACCTCGTGATCGTCCCGCCCGGCCTCGCCCACGCCTTCGCCGCCGCCCCCGGCCACAGCGCCGACATCCTCATCGTGATCACCCCGGGTGTCGAACGCTTCGAGTACTTCCGCCACTTGGAGCGCATCGCCTACGGCAAGGTGCCGCCGGAGTCCCTGCTGGACGTCCAGGAGCTCTACGACACCTACTTCGAGACCAGCGCCCCCTGGAAGGAGGCCCGTTCCTGACGGTGCCACGCCGGCCGGCCAGGGGGAAATCCCGTTGGCCGGCCCGGGCACGCCCGGATACGGTAAGGGCACTTCACACAGCATGCTCCCTGGAACGACGCCGCAGAGCGGGAGCACGAACGCACCACGGGTGCGGGGCCTCGGAGGGGCGGCAGCGATGACGCCTGCCCTCCCGAAGGAGAACCGCACCATGAAGATCGGCCTCGGCCTCCCCGTCGACGACCCCTCCCGACTGCTGTCCTGGGCGCGGCGCGCCGACGCGGGTCCTTTCACCACGCTCGGCCTGCTGGACCGCCTGGTGTACGGCAATCCCGAACCGCTGGTCACTCTCGCCCTGCTGGCCGGCGCGACGACCCGGATCCGGCTCCAGACCGAGGTCCTCATCGCGCCGCTGCACACCACCGCACTCCTGGCCAAGCAGACGGCCACGCTGGACCGGCTCTCCGGCGGCCGGTTCACCCTGGGCATCGGGGTCGGCGGCCGCGAGGACGACTACCTCGCCGCCGGTGCCGACCCGCGGCGCCGCGGACGCCGGCTCGACGCGCAGATGGCGGCGCTGCGCCGCACCTGGGCGGGCGAGGACCACAGCACGGGCATCGGGCCGATCGGCCCCGCGCCGGCCACACCCGGCGGTCCCGAAGTGCTCTTCGGCGGCTTCGCCGCCGCCGTGACCGAGCGCGTCGCCCGCTGGGGTGACGGCTTCATCGGCGCCGGGCTGCCCCCGCGGTCGATGGACCGGCTCTTCCGGGACGTGGAGCGCGCCTGGGCGGCCCACGGCCGGGTGGGCGGCCCGCGCCTGCTGGCCCAGGTCAATGTCGCGCTCGGCACGGAGGCCGTGGTCGAGGAGGCGCGCGCGGGCATCGGCGCCTACTACGCGTTTACGGGCCACGCCGCCGGGATCGCCGCCGGCCTGCTGACCACGGAGCGGGCGGTCCGCGAGGCCGTCGCCGCGTTCGCCGCCCTCGGCGCCGACGAGGTGATGCTCTACTGCTGGTCGCCTGATCCGGACCAGGTCGCCCGGCTCGCGGACGCGGCCTTCTGAGGCCGGGCCGCCGGGCGTCCGGCCCGGCGGCCCGTTCCGGCAGCGCGGCCGAGCGCCGATAATCGAGGTATGAGTCAGCGCAATGCCTCGAACCCGACCCTGGGCGACTTCCTGCGGGCCTGCCGCGCGCGGGTGCACCCCGTCGAGGCGGGTCTGCCCGACGACGGGCGGCACCGCAGGGTGCCGGGGCTGCGGCGCGAGGAGCTGGCGCAACTGGCGAACGTCAGTGTCGACTACGTGGTGCGCCTGGAGCAGGGCCGCACGGCCAACGTGTCGACGACGGTGCTGGAGTCGCTCGCGCGGGCACTGCGGCTGCGCCCCGACGAGCGGGACTACCTGCTGCGGGTCGCCGAGGCGGGCGCGGCGTCCCACGCGCCGGCGCCGCAGCCGGCCGCGTCCGCCGTGCGGCCGCAGACCCGGACCCTGCTCGACGGCTGGGCCTTCCCCGCGCTGCTCCTGGGGCCCCGGCTGGACGTACTGGCGTGGAACGCGCTCGGCGCGGCTCTCCTGGGGACCGATTTCGGCGCCCTCCCGGAGGACGAGCGCAATCTCGTGCGGCTGGCGTTCCTGGACCCCTCGTACCGTGAGCTGTACGCGGACTGGCGGCACGTGGCGCGCGAGTGCGTGGGATATCTGCGCATGGGCACGGCCCACGACCCCGGGGACCCGCGGCTGCTCGCACTCGTCGCGGAGCTGTCCGCCGCCGATCGCGACTTCCGCCGCTGGTGGTCGGACCACCGGGTGCGCACGCGGGCGGTGGGCACCAAGAGCTTCCGGCACCCGGTCGCGGGCGCGATGACGCTCGACTTCCAGAGCCTTGTACTGGGGGACGAGCCCGACCGGACGGTCTTCGTCTACACCGCGCAGCCGGACACGCCGTCCGCCGAGGCGCTGCGCTTCCTGGCCACGTGGTCCTCGGCCCCGGCGGCCGCGCGGCGCTGACGCACGCCCGCGGCCCCGGCGCACGCTCCCCGGCTGCCTGGTAACGCCGGTCCCAGGCAGGCGTCTCCTACGGTCGAAGCGTCTCTGGCCCCCCGTCGGCGGCCGCCGCACGCTGGGTGCGGATCGGTGAACCGGCCGATCCCCGTACCCAGAGGAGCACTTCACATGACCACGTGGTTCATCACCGGCACGTCCCGCGGTTTCGGTCTGGAGATCGCGCGGCAGGCCCTCGACCGGGGCGACAACGTCGTGGCCACGGCCCGCGATCCGCGCCCCCCGCGGGACGCCCTGGCCGGGCACGGCGACCGCCTGCTGACCGTGCCGCTGGACGTCAACGACGAAGGGCAGGCGAAGGCCGCCGTCGACGCGGCCGTCGAGCGGTTCGGCGGCATCGACGTCCTGGTCAACAATGCGGGCCGCGGCCTGCTGGGCGCGGTGGAGGAGACCAGCGACGCCGAGGCGCGGGCGGTCTTCGACACCAACGTCTTCGGCCTGCTGACGGTGACCCGTGCCGTGCTGCCGGTCATGCGGGCGCGGCGCGCCGGACGCATCATCAACCTGAGCTCGGTCGGCGGGTTCGTGGGCTGGGCGGGCTGGGGCCTGTACTGCGCGACCAAGTTCTCCGTCGAGGCCGTCACCGAGGCCCTGCGACTGGAGCTCGCCCCGCTGGGCATCCAGGCGACCTCCGTCGAGCCGGGCCCGTTCCGCACCGACTTCCTCGACTCCTCCTCGCTGCACCGCACCGAGCGGGTCATCGGCGACTACGAGGAGAGCTCGGGCGGCATGCGCGCCTGGGCCGACGACAGCAACCACGCCCAGGACGGCGACCCGGTGAAGGCGGCGGCTGCCATCATCACCATCGCCGGTGCGGAGCGGATGCCAACCCGTGTGCCGCTGGGCAAGGCCAGCGTCGCCGACGTCGAGAACAAGCTCGCCGAGGTCGCGCGCGACATCGACACCTGGCGCGAGGTGGCCCTGTCCACGGACTTCGCCCCCTCGGCCGGATGACCGGCGCCCGCGCGCGCCCGGCCCCGACCGCCCGTGCGGCCGGGGCCGGGCGCTTCGCGGGGGCGTTCCGCTGCGTGATGTGCCGTCATGTCACACTCCGACCCCGACAATTGCTGAAATAAATTGGCCTCTCGTGACCGGAGTTGAACGCTTCCGCCCGGGAACCCGTATCAGACGGCGACGTCAACCGCGGGGATTGAGCGGAAGAGAGGCACGGATGAAGCTTGATGTGGCAGTGCGGGCGTGGGTGGAGAACTGGGGCGCCCAGGCCGTTTGCCGCGTGTCCGACCCGGACGAGCTGTTCGTCCAGGGTTCCGCGCAGAACAGGGCCAAGGCCCTGTGCGCCGGCTGCCCGGTCCGGACCGAGTGCCTCGCCGACGCGCTGGACAACAAGATCGAATTCGGCATCTGGGGCGGCATGACCGAGCGCGAGCGCCGCGCCCTCCTGCGCCGCCGCCCGGCCGTCACGTCCTGGCGCGACCTGCTCAGCACGGCCCGCTCCGCCTACGAGAGCAGCCCCGTCGAGGCCGCGGGGTAGGCGACCGCGGGTGTCCGTCCGTCAGCGGGCGGCGGGGGCGGGCATCCCGCCCAGCCGGCAGATCTCCTCCAGCGGGAAGGGGGTCTGCCTGCTCCTCCGCTGGAACGTGCGGTTGAAGTCGGACACCACCGCGGCGATCGGCGCGTGCCGGGCGATGACCGCCGCGGCCTCCTTCGGCAGGCCCGTGGGGCGCTTGCCCTCCGCGTAGGCGCGCACCAGCTCGTAGCGGCCGTCCCGGTCCTCCCTGCGGATCCCCTGCAGAGCGGTGACCAGCCAGTTCACGAAGTAGGTGACGGTGTAGCAGCGGTCGTAGGCCCGGTTCCGGTCGAAGAAGTCGGCCTCGGCCCGGGACAGTTCGAAGCCGGAGGAGATCGCGAGGCCGAAGTCCCCGAAGTAGAGGCGTCGGCCGTCGGTCAGGATGTTCTCGAAGTGCGCGTCGAAGTGCAGGAGCCCGCGGCTGTTCATGAACGAGACGCCGGCTGCGAGTTCCCTCTCCACCATCGCGCAGGCCCGGTCGAGGGCGTCGTCGCCCGCCGTGACCCGGGCGCCCAGCCACTGGTGCAGGTTCTGCGGGATGAACTCCATGAACAGGGCGATGGATGCCGAGGACTGCTCGAGCGCCTCGATCCGGCGCCGCACCTGCGGACTGCCGTCCCAGTAGGCCACCGCTCGGTCCACGTCGGCCAGTTCCCCGGGCAGCGGTGCCGAGTCGGGCAGCACCCTCCAGTGGTACATCAGGGGAAAGCCCTCGTACTCCGCCGAGAGCACCCAGTTCGTGGTCATGGTCTGCACGGCGAGCTCTCGCCAGGCCCCGAAGCCCGGTGCGCCGATCGTGCCGACGCCGTACTGGCAGAAGGCGGGCACCTCGAACAGATTCGCCGTGGAGCGCACGTGCTCCGGAAGCCTCTCCAGGTCGGTGAGGGGCACCCGCTTCACGAAGACCGGGGTGCCCGCGACCTCCAGCCGGGCCGACGTACCGCCGATGCCGGATCCGAGCGGCACGGCCGCGTCGACAAGATCGCGCAGGGCGCGATCGCTGCACAGGGCCAGGGCTGTGGAGACGGCGCTGTACGCGGTCATGCGCGCACCGCGCGACATGTCAGGGTGCTTCGTCGCGGCGTCCATCACAGTGCGGCCCCCCTCGGCCTCGACCCGCCCCGGCCGGCGGGCGCGGTGCGACCGTAGCAGCACGGAATGTGGCCGCACGGCTGGGCCGGCGGGCATCGGAGACCGGGAAGAAAGTCCTTGGCCGCTCCCCGGGGGGCCGGGGTACAGTGCGGAGGTCCTGTTGTCTCCGATAGAGGTGGACGTTGCTCGTCTGAGGTCCGCGATCATCGCGCGGTACGGCCCTGGGCCGTACGCCCGTCACGCTGTCGGCATTCCGCCGCCCGTGACCCGCGCCCCCTCCGCGACCTCGGCGTCAGAGCCGTCCCTCACCTTCCCGGGACCGGGCTCCCCCTTCTCGCCCTCGGCCGCGCGGTGCTCGCACGCCACGCCCTCATCCCACGCGACCGCGAATGCGAGAACCCCCCCATGTCCCTTTCCGGAATCCCCGGCCCCTCGGGGCCCGCCGTGACCTGTTCCGCGCTGTCCTTTCAGTGGCCGGACGGCACGCCCGTCCTCGACGGGATCTCGCTGACCGCGGGCCCCGGCCGGACGGGCCTGGTCGGCGCCAACGGCACGGGCAAGTCCACGCTGCTGCGGCTGCTCGCCGGGCGGCTGCGCCCCACCCGGGGATCGGTGACGGTCGACGGCCGCCTCGGGTACCTGCCGCAGAACCTGACCCTGGAGACCGGCCTGCGGGTCGACCAGGCGCTCGGCATCGCCGGGCGGCGGGCCGCGCTGCGCGCGATCGAGGCCGGCGACGTCGCGGAGCACCACTTCGAGACCGTCGGCGACGACTGGGACGTCGAGGAGCGCGCCATGGCCACCCTGGGCTCGCTCGGCCTGGGCGGCGTGGGACTCGACCGCACCGTCGGCGAGTTGTCCGGCGGCGAGACGGTCCTGCTGCGGCTGGCCGCGCTGCTGCTGGACCGTCCCGATGTCCTGCTGCTCGACGAACCCACCAACAACCTCGACCTGTTCGCCCGCCGCCGGCTGCACGAGGCCGTCGGCTCATGGCGCTCGGGTGTGCTGGTCGTGGTCAGCCACGACCGCGAACTCCTCGACCGTGTCGACCGCGTCGCGGAGCTGCGTTCCGGCGCGGTGAGCTGGTACGGCGGCGGCTGGTCGGCGTACGAGGAGGCCGTGGCCGGGCAGCAGGAGGCGGCAGGACGGATGCTCCGGGCCGCCGAGGCCGATGTCAGGCGCCAGAAGCGCGAGTTGGAGGAGACGCAGATCAAGGTCGCCCGCAGGCAGCGGCACACCAGGAAGATGGACGAGCAGCGGCGGGCCCCGCGCATCGTCGCCGGTGCGCGCAAGCGGTCCGCCCAGGAGTCGGGCGCCGCCCTGCGCGGACTGCACGAGGAACGGCTGCGCGCGGCACGCGAACGCCGCGAGGAGGCGGCGGACGCCGTCCGGGACGACGCGGAGATCCGCGTCAGCCTGCCGGGCACCGCCGTGCCCGCGGGCCGCACGGTGCTGGAAGTACGGGGGCTGCGCCCCGCGCACGGCAGGCTGCGTTCGGGCGACCTCCAAGTGCACGGTCCCGAGCGCGTCGCGCTCGTGGGCCGCAACGGGGCCGGCAAGACCACGCTGCTGCGCACGCTCGCCGGGCAGCTGGCACCGCTGTCGGGCGAGGCCAGGACGTTCGTGCCGCTGCGCTTCCTGCCGCAGCGGCTGGACGTGCTGGACGACGGTCTGAGCGTGGCGGCGAACGTGGCCGCCGCGGCACCCGGCGCCGGGGACAACGAGATCCGGGCCCGGCTCGCGCACTTCCTGTTCAGGGGTGCCCGCGCCGACCTGCCCGCGGGCACGCTCTCCGGGGGCGAGCGCTTCCGGGCCGCGCTGGCCGCGGCGATGTTCGCGGCACCGGCTCCGCAGCTGCTGATGCTGGACGAGCCCACCAACAATCTGGACGCGTCCGGCGTGCGGCAGTTGACCGGCGCACTGGCCTCCTTCGAGGGGGCGCTGGTGGTGGCCGGGCACGACCTCGCGTTCCTGGAGGCGATCGGGACGACCCGCTGGGTGTTCGTCGGGGAGGACCTGCGGGAGACCAGCGCCGAGGAGGTGCGCGCGCTGCTGGAGGCTTCGACCGCGGGCTGAGCACGGGTCCGCCGCCACCTGCGGGTCTGGACAGAGTGTCCAGACCGGACGTATGGTCCAGCGCATGGAGACGCGAACGGACCCGGACCATCCCCACGTCACGGCGTGGTCGCCGGTGTGCCAGGCGGTGGCGCTGCTGCTCGCCCCGCACGCGGAGGTCGTCCTGCACGACGCCGCCACCGACCGGGTGATCGGCATCTGGAACCCGATGTCGGTCCGCGCCCCCGGCGACCCCTCGCTCCTCGGCGAGCTCGACGGGCTGGACCCCGCCGGACGCGACGTGTACGGCCCGTACGAGAAACTGCTGCCCGACGGGAGGCGGCTGACCTCGGTCAGCGCCGTCCTCCGCGACGCGGCGGGAGCGCCCTCCGCGGTGCTCTGCGTCAACTTCGACCGGACCCCCCTCGACGGCGTCGCGGCGCTGCTCGCGGGCTTCGCCGCGCCCACCGCGCCCCGCCCCGAGGCACTGTTCGCCGAGGACTGGACCGAACGCGTCAACCAGGTCGTCGGGGCGTACGTCCGCGAGCGCGGCCGGTCCGTGGAGCGCCTCGGGCGCGAGGACCGGCTCGCCCTGCTCGGCGAGCTCGACCGCGCCGGGGTGTTCGCCGTGCGGCGCGCGGTGCCGTTCGTCGCCGGGGCCCTCAAGACCTCGCGCTCCACGGTCTATTCGCTGCTCGCCGAACTCAAGGCACGACCAAGGGACGCCTCGTGACCCGACTGCCCGACTTCCGGCTGGAGACGTACTTCTCCCGCTGGGAGTTCACCGCCCGCCACCACCTCACCGCCTCCGACGCCCAGACCATGACCGTCGCCGAGCTGCTGGAACTGGCCGATCCCGCCGACCGGGAGGCCTGGGACACCCTGTCGCTCGGCTACACCGAGACCTACGGCGACCCGCTGCTGCGCGAGGCCGTCGCGTCCACGTACGACCGCGCCGGCGCCGACGACGTACTGTGCTTCGGCGGCGCCGAGGAGGCCCTCTACCTCGCCATGCAGGTGCTGCTGGGTCCCGACGACCACGCGGTGGTGGTGACGCCCAACTACCAGGCGGCCGAGACGGTGCCGCTCTCCCTGTGCGCCGTCACCGGCGTGGCACTGGACCCGGGGAACGACTGGGCCCTGGACCTGGACGCGGTGGCTGCCGCCCTGCGCCCCAACACCCGTGTCGTGTCCGTCAACTTCCCCCACAACCCCACCGGGAAGGTGATCGACGCCGCGGACCTCGCCCGGCTCGCGGCGCTCTGCGACGAGCGCGGCATCCGCCTGTTCAGCGACGAGGTCTACCGCGGCCTGGAACGCGATCCGGCCCGTACGCTCCCGCAGGCCGCCGATCTGTCCGAGCGCGCGCTGTCCCTCAACGTCACCTCCAAGTCGCTGGGCCTGCCCGGGCTGCGGATCGGCTGGATCACCTGCCGCGACCGCGAACTGCTGTCCCGGCTGGAGCGGGCCAAGCACTACACGACGATCTGCAACTCCGCGCCCAGCGAGATCCTCGCGAGGATCGCGCTCAAGGCACGTCCGGCCGTGCTGGCGCGCAACCGGGCGATCATCGACGCCAACCTCCCGCTCTTCGACGTCTTCTTCGCCGGCTTCCCCGACCTGTTCGCGTGGCGGGCCCCCGACGGCGGCTGCGTCGCCTACCCCCGCTACCTCGGGCCGGAGGGCGTCGAGGAGTTCTGCACCCGGCTGGTCGAGGAGGCCGGGGTCCTGCTGCTCCCGGCGTCCGTGTTCCGTTCCGAGCTCACCCCCGGCCCCACCGACCGCTTCCGGATCGGCGTCGGCCGCAGCGACCCGGCGCCCGCCCTGGACGCCTTCGGCCGCTGGCTCCGGGAGCGCCGGTGACCACGGCGATCCCGGTGCTCGGCCCGGAGGCGACAGCCGCCGCGGCCGGCCCGGCGACCGTCCTGGCCGCCGTGCGGGACGCCCTGGTCGCGCACGCCGAACACCGCACCACCGTCCCGCCCCCCATCCACCTGGACTTCGCCGCCGAGCGCGGCGACTGCCACGTCAAGGCCGGCTGGATCAGCGGCGCGGACGAGTTCACCGTCAAGGTGGCCACCGGCTTCTACGGCAACCCGGAACGCGGCCTGCCCGTCAACAACGGACTGGTCTGCGTGCTCAGCGCCCGCACCGGTGAGGTACGGGCACTCCTCGACGACCGCGGAGTGCTCACCGCCCGGCGCACCGCGGCCGCCGGAGCGCTGATCACCCACGCCATGGCGCGCCCGGACGCCGGCAGTGTCGGGGTCTTCGGCACCGGGGAGCAGGCGCTGCTGCAGGTCACCTGGCTCGCCCGGCTGCGCCCGGTCGCCGCCGTCCTGGTCCACGGCCGCGACCCCGGCCGGGCGCGCGGCCTGTGCGACCGGCTGCGGGAGCACGGGCTGCCCGCCGTGCCCGCCACGGCGGCGGAGGCGGCCGGCGCGGACATCGTGCTGACCGCCACCCCGTCCGCGGTGCCCGTCCTCGACGCCGCCGCCGTCAACGACGGCGCCCATGTGACGGGCATCGGCACCGACATGCCGCACAAGAACGAACTGCCCCCGGCGCTCTTCGCCCGCGCCGCGATCGTCGCCACCGACGACCACGAACAGTGCCTCCACCACGGCGACTTCGGCCACGCGGTGCGAGCCGGCCAGGTCGCGCCCGATGCCGACACACCTGCCGGACTGCTGCTGCGGGACGGTGCCGCCCGCGGTGCGCGGGACGTGACGGTCGCCGACCTGACCGGTGTCGGCGCCCTGGACGCGGCGGTCGCCTCGGCGGTGGTGCGGGCGGCGGGCCTGGGCTGAACCGGGACCGGCGCGGCACGGCCGGTGGTGTCGTGCCGCGCCCGGGCGGCGGCGCCCAGGGAGGATGCGGGCATGGACGCCGTACTGCACGCGCTGTCGATCGCCGGATCGATGACCTGGGACATCACCTGGGCGCTGATCCTCGGCTTCGCCCTGTCCGCGGTCGTCCAGGCCGTGGCGCGCAAGGAGGGTGTCGGCGCCCTGCTCGGCGACGACCGGCCGCGGACGCTGGCGATCGCCGCCGGACTCGGCGCGGCCTCCTCCTCGTGCTCCTACGCCGCCGTCGCCCTGGCGCGGTCGCTGTTCCGCAAAGGAGCGGGGTTCACGGCGGCGATGACCCTCGAGATCGCGTCGACCAACCTCGTGATCGAACTGGGCGTCATCCTCGCCCTGCTGATGGGGTGGCAGTTCACGGCGGCCGAGTTCGTCGGCGGGCCCGTCATGATCGTGGTGCTGGCCGTGCTCTTCCGCCGGCTGCTCCGCCCCGGCCTGCTGCGGCAGGCCCGCGAGCAGGCCGAGCGGGGTGTCGCCGGGTCGATGGAGGGGCACGCGGCGATGGACATGACCGTACGGCGCGAGGGGTCGTTCCGGCGCCGGCTGTTCTCGGCCGAGGGCTTCACCGCCACCTCGCACGTGTTCGTGATGGAGTGGGCCGCGATCCTCCGGGACCTCGTGGTGGGCCTGCTCATCGCGGGCGCCGTCGCCGCCTGGGTGCCCGACTCCTTCTGGCAGGCCTTCTTCTTCGAGGACCACCCGCTCGCCGCCAAGATCTGGGGACCGCTCGTCGGCCCCCTCGTGGCCATGGCCTCGTTCGTCTGCTCCGTCGGCAACGTGCCGCTCGCGGTGGTCCTGTGGACCGGGGGCATCAGCTTCGGCGGCGTGGTCTCCTTCATCTTCGCCGACCTGCTGATCCTGCCGATCCTGAACATCTACCGGAAGTACTACGGCACCCGGATGGCGCTGTTCCTCCTCGGTACGTTCTACGTCGCCATGGTCGTCGCCGGGTACGTGGTCGAGATCGTCTTCGGTGCCCTCGGTCTGATCCCCGACCCCTCGCGGGCCCGTGTCCCCACGGGCGGCGTCCGCTGGGACTACACGACCTGGCTGAACATCGCCTTCCTCGCTCTTGCCGCCGTCCTGCTGGCACGTTTCCTGGCCACCGGGGGCCGCGGCATGCTGCGCATGATGGGCGGTGCGCCGCCCGGGGCCCACGAGCAGGGTTGCGGTCGCACGCACGGGTGACGCGGCGGTCGGCGGGCGTTCAGCCCGGCAGCGCGTCGAGGACGCGGGCCGCCGGGGCGCCGGGTGCGTGGTCGAGGTCGGCTTCGGGGCTCTCGGTCTGATCCCCGATCCTTTGCGGGCGCACGTCCCCACGGGCGGTCCGCTGGGCCTGCACGACCTGGCTGAACATCGCCGGCCTTGCCCTTGCCGCCGTCCTGCCGGCCTGTTTCCCGGCCACCGGCGGCCGCGGCATGCTGCGCATGATGGGCGGTGCGCCGCCCGGGGCCCACGAGCAGGGTTGCGGTCGCACGCACGGGTGACGCGGCGGTTGCGGCGTTCAGCGCGGCAGCCCGTCGAGGACGCGGGCCTCCAGGCCGCCATGGCCGCAGCCGTGCGAGCCGATGCTCGCGGCCGTCCCTGGACGACCGCGACCGCCTGTTCCGCCTGGCCGAGCGCAAAACCCCCGGCCGTGACCTGCGCGGCGACCATGTCGGCCCGTGGATGATGCGCATCCCCATGTCCCCACGAGCGGCGCTCGCTGGGACTGCACGACGTGGCCGAACATCGCCTGCCTCGCCGCCGTCCTGGTGGCTCGCGCTCAGCCCAGCAGCGCGTTGAGGACGCCGGCCTCCAGGCCGAAGTACGCGGCCGCGACCGCCGGCATGAGCGGGACCGGCAGCCACGGGCGCGGTCCGGTCTCCCGCGCGCGGTACCAGGTGAGCGCGGCCGTCAGCACGGCCCCGAGGCCGAGGAAGGCGGCCGCCTCGCCCCAGTCGTCCAACTCCAGCCCCAGGTACAGTCCTTCGCCCGCCACCACCGCGCCGATCAGTGCGACCCCCAGGTGCCGGCGGATCCCCGTCTCCCTCCGCACCGCCCAGCCCGCCGCGCCCACCAGCGGCCCCCCGACGGTCCCCGCGGCCGCCCACACCAACGCCGTCGGGATGCCCCCGCTGCCGAACGTCCCGTTCAGGGACGACGTCGCGTAGTACCCCGCGCACGTCATGATCATCATCAGCGCCCCGCACGCCGCCGCTGTCCGGACGCGGGGGACGAGGGCTCCGGCCAGTGCCGTCCACACGATCCAGGACGACGAGGAGTTCGTCGCCCGCTCGAACACCGGGGACACCCCGTGGAGCAGGTACGTCGCGGCACCGAGCACCAGCCCGAACAGGGCGCTCGCCGCCGGCGCGGCGACGGCGGGGCGGGAGCGAAGGGCGGGGATCGCTGTCACGGCCGCGACTATACATGCCAGTTATACATGCGGTGTATACCCAAGCGGGCGGGCGGCGACCGGTCGGCGGCCCGAAGGGGGGACCGCCGCTCCCTGGACAGGTGATGCCTTCATCGGCACGGCGGCGGCGCCGAGTCTGGTGGTGAGCGGTTCCGGGGCCCGTCCGGCCCCGGCCGCGAACCGATGGGGCAGGAGTACCGAAGATGAGCACGAACACGGTCGCGGTGATCACCGGGGGCAACCGGGGACTGGGCCGGGCCACCGCCCTCGCGCTGGGCGAGGCGGGAACGGACGTCGTCCTGACGTACCGGAGCAACGAGAAGCAGGCCGCGGAGGTGGTGGACGTGCTGACCACGATGGGGCGCCGGGCCGCCGCGCTGCGGCTGGACACCACCGCGTTCGAGGAGTTCCCCGGATTCGCGCGGACGCTGGGCGACACCCTGCGTGCCACGTGGGGGCGCGACTCGTTCGACTTCCTGGTCAACAACGCGGGCACGGGGGCGCTGACCCCGCTCGGCGCCACCGGCGCCGAGGTCTTCGACCGTCTGGTCGACGTGCACTTCAAGGGGGTGTTCTTCCTGACCCAGGAGCTGCTGCCGCTGCTCGCGGACGGTGGCCGGATCGTGAACACCTCGACCGGGCTGACCCGCTTCGTGGGCGAGGGCTGGTCGGTCTACGCGGCGGCCAAGTCGGCGGTCGAGACCTACAGCCGGTACCTGGCGCAGGAGCTCGGCCCGCGGGGCATCAGTGTGAACACGATCGCGCCGGGGCCGATCGCCACCGACTTCGCGGGCGGGGTGGTCCGTGACAACGAGGAGCTGCGCACGGTGATGGCCTCCCACGCGGCGCTGGGCCGCATCGGGGAGCCGCAGGACGTCGGGGCGGCGGTCGCCGCGCTGCTGGCACCCGGGACCGGCTGGATCACCGGCCAGCGCGTCGAGGCCTCCGGCGGCACGCGCCTGTAGACCGGGACGCGGGGGCGGGGGACGGGGACCGGCCCCTGTCCCCGTCACCCGTGCCCGGCCCGGGCGTACCCTTCGGACGGAGCGGCCCCGGCCACCCCGGCCGCCACCGCAGCGAACTGGAAGCATCCCGACATGGACCGACCACAACTGGCGGACTTCCTGCACACCCGCAGGGAAGCCCTCCAACCCGAGGACGTGGGCCTGCCGCGCGGCCCCAGGCGGCGCACCCGGGGCCTGCGCCGCGAGGAGGCGGCCGCGGTGTGCGGCATGTCCACGGACTACTTCGCCCGGCTGGAGCAGGGGCGCGGCCCGCAGCCGTCCGAGCCGATGCTCGCGGCCATCGCCCGGGGCCTGCGGCTGTCCACGGACGAGCGGGACCACCTCTTCCGGCTGGCCGGGCACAACACCCCCAGCCGTGCCCTGCGCGGCGACCAGGTCAGCCCGGGGATGATGCGTATCCTGGACCGGCTCGCCGACACCCCGGCCCAGGTGGTCACCGCCCTGGGGGAGACGCTGCTGCAGACCCCGCTGTCGGTGGCGCTGCTCGGGGACGAGACACGCTTCACCGGACCGGCCCGCAGCCTGGTCTACCGCTGGTTCACCGACCCCGCCGGCAGGCTGGCCCACCACGAGGACGACCGCCCCGGGCTGAGCCGCCGCTTCGTCGCGGACCTGCGCGCGGTCTACTCCCGGCTCGGCACGGAATCCCGGGCCGGCGCCCTCGTCGAGGCACTGATCGCGAACAGCCCGGAATTCCGCGACCTGTGGCAGGCGCACGAGATCGGCGTGCGCTGCGGCGAGGTCAAACGCATCGTCCACCCGGAACTGGGGCTGCTGGAACTGGAGTGCCAGGTGCTGTACGACGCCGACCAGGCCCAGTCGCTGCTGTTCTACACCGCGGCGCCCGGGTCGGAGAGCCACGAGAAGCTGCAACTGCTCGCCGCCCTCGGCGAACGCGTGCCCGGCACCTGACGCGCGGCCGGTCGCGACCCCGGAACGCCGGAGGTGCCGGCCCCCGTCGCGGGGACCGGCACCTCCGTGCCGTACGGCAGCCGCTCAGCCGAGCCCGGTGGCCCGGACGACCGTCTGCGTCACGGTGTTGCCGCGCGAGTCCGAGGCCCGGACCCGCAGGGACAGGAACGCGGCGCCGCGCGGGGCGTCGAGCCGGACGCGGGCGGCACCGGAGCCGGCGTCCCGCGGTGCGGTCCGGCGCCAGGTGCGTCCGTCGTCGTAGGACACCTCGACGGAGTCCGTGCGCAGCGACGCCCGGGACACGCCCGGCAACTGCGCCGGTGTGACAAGGAGTTCGGCGTCACGGCGCGCCGTGCCGTCCGCCCGGGTCGCGATCCCGTAGTCGAGTTGCAGCAGCGGGAGCGTCTGCGCGGCGTCCCCGTGCGGCGTGGCCGAGGTGAAGCCCCACTCGGTGCGGGTGGCCGTCGAGTACGGGTAGCCCTCCGTCCGTTCGGTGGTGGTCACCAGGCGGTAGCGCGCGGAGCCGGCCGGCAGGTCGGCGCCCAGCCAGGTGCCGTCGGTCCGGGTGACCGAACTGCCGTTCCGGAACAACTCGTTGACCTCGGACGTCGTGCCGGGGCCCACCACACCCGTGTGGTCGCGGCCGCCGTCGCCCCAGCCCGGTACGGTCACGTCCAGCCGGTCGCCGGTGCGCTGCGGCAGCTGCTGGCTCTCGTTGATCCGCGGGTGCTCGACGGGACCGAACCACTGGACGTCCGTGGTGCGGCCCGCCGGGTAACCGACCTGCCCGGAGAGCTGGATGGACCGGATGCCGTTGGAGGCCTCCTCCATCCAGGTGGCCTCGCCGGCCGGCGTGACCCAGTCCGTGCGCTCCGCTCCGGCGGTCGACAGCCGCTGGCCGCCCACCTTGACCCCCAGGTACGGCTGGATGTCGTAGCGGAACTCGTCGACCTCGGTGCCGGGTTCGTTCCGGAAGCCGACGTCGACCCGGGCGAGGGCGCGTTCGGCGGGCGCGTAGCGCTGGGTCGCCGGGATGCCGCCGTGCCAGGTGTGCACCAGGTCGTAGAGGTAGCTGGTTTCGGCGTGCCCGGTGACCCGCATCGGCACGGAGCCCGAGCGGCTGTCCTGGATGCGGCCGATCAGGGTCTCGCCCTCGGTGTGCGAGATGCCGGCGATGACGAGGTCGGTCCGGCGCACCGGTTCGCGCAGCCGGCCGCCGAGGTCGTTGACCACCACCAGCAGGGCGACGCCGGCCTTCTGCGCGGCGGTGTACTGGTCGTCGGTCGCGGCGGACCGGTCCTCTTCCTCGTCGTCGTCCTCGTCGTCGGCGGGCGGCACGTACCGCACCACCGCGACCTTGCCCTTGGCGCCCGCGGCCGCGTACTCCGCCGGGGTGCCGTTGCCCGCGAACACGGCGGGCAGGGTGCGGGTGGCCTCCGCGGGCCGGCCGGAGCCGGGCTGCAGCCACAGGTCGTCGAACTCCTGCGAACCGGAGGAGAGGGCCAGCAGCGGCTGCTGCATCCGCCAGCGGACGGTGTACGCCAGGTCGCCGGAGGACGGCTTGGCGGTCGGCAGCGCCCACACGCTGTCGAAGCCGTCGCCGACGGTCACCGTGTCGGTGATGGCGGGGGTGCCGTCCTTGAAGGACTGGGTGAGGTCCATGCGGATGTCGCTGTCCGTGGACGTCCGCGGGGTGACGACCTCGGTCCGGCGCACCTTCGTGCCGTCGAGTACGGCGTCGGTGTCGGCGCCGCGCATCTCGACGCCGGTCCTGGCCATCAGGGCACGGCCGAACGACGACTCGCCGTGCGTTCCGCGGACGGCGATCCAGGTCCAGACCGTGTACGTGCCGGACGGCACGACCGCGTCGAGGGTGCCGTCGAGGTCGCTGTAGGCGGCCTGGGCGTACTCGTCGCCCTTGCGCTGGTACATCACGAGGTCCGAGACGGGGGCGCCGCCGCGGTCGGTGACGTGGACCCGCAGGTGGTGCATCTCCTCGCGGGTGCTGACGGCGAGCAGCGTGCGGGTGGCGACCCTGCCGTCCACGGTCGCCTCGACGTGGCCGGTGTACCGGCCCCCGGCCGGGGCGCGGTCCAGCACGGTGGTCACGGTGGTGGAGGCCGAGCCGTGCGCGGGCACCGTCAGTTGACGATCCGTCAGGACGAAGAGCCCCTCCGGGGCGTCCGGCGCGTCGACGCGTGCGGTGAGGGTGAGCGGGGTGTCGCCCGCGTTCGTCCACTCGACGGTACGGGTCACGGTCTCGCCGGGCGCGCCGCCGAGGGAGTGGATGCCGGCGTCGGCGACTCCGGTGGCCACCAGGGCGCTCCCGGTGGCGGCGACCGCGTCGACCCGGCCGTTGCCGCCCGCGTCCGCCGGGTTGGCGGGCGTCGGCTCGGCCGTGCTGACCAGAGCGTTCTTGATCATGGCGCCGGACCAGTCGGGATGCTGGGCGGCGACGAGGGCCGCGACGCCCGCCACGTGCGGGGTGGCCATGGAGGTGCCGCTCAGCGTGGCGTACGGGCCGGAACCGAAGGGCGCGTACTGCGAGCGGGCGGCCAGGATGTCCACCCCGGGGGCGGTGACCTCCGGCTTGAGCGCGTCGTCCCGGAAGCGGGGACCGCGGCTGGAGAAGTCGGCGACGGTGTCGGAGGCGTCCACGGCGCCGACCGTGAGCGCCGCGTCCGCCGCGCCGGGGGCGGCGACGGTGGCCTCGCCCGGCCCGGAGTTGCCCGCCGCGATGGTGAACAACGCGCCCGTTTCGGCGCTGAGTTCGTTCACCGCCTGGCTCATCGGGTCGGTGCCGTCGGACGGGCGGTCGCTGCCGAGGCTCAGGCTGACCACGCGGGCCTTGGCGTCGCGGGCGGCCCACTCCATGCCGCTGATGATCCACGAGTCGGAGCCGCTGCCGGCGTTGTTGAGGACCTTGCCCACGTGCAGCCGCACGCCGGGGGCGACGCCCTTCTCCTTGCCGCCGGAGGCCGCGCCGTTGCCGGCGATGGTCGAGGCCACATGGGTGCCGTGGCCGTGGTGGTCGGTGATGTCCTCGCCGGGGACGAAGCTCTGGGAGGAGGCGACCACGCCGTCGAGGTCGGGGTGGCCGGTGTCGTAACCGGTATCGAGGACGGCCACGTCCACGCCCTGCCCGGTGTTGCCGCCGGCCCACACCTGCGGGGCGCCGATCTGCGCGACGCTGTCCGCGAGGTCGGCGTCGACCTTGCCGTCCAGCCACACCTTGCGGACGTCGCCGGTCAGCGTCGGGCGGGCCGTTGCGGCGCCGGCGGCCTTCGCGGCCTTTGCCGATAGTGCGGGCGCCTGGTGCGTGAGGTCCGCCCAGAAGTCCGCGGCGCGGTCGTGCTCCGCGGTGAGGGCCGTGCCGCCGATGCTGGTCAGCGCCCGTGCTCCGGTGGCGCCCTCGGGGAGTGCCGGGGCCGCGAGCCTGCGGCGGGCGTTCGAGGCGTAGGTGAGGATGACGGGCAGGCCCTGCGCGTGGGCGTCGTCGTAGCCGTCGGCTATCAGCCGCGTGACGTTGAACAGATCGGTGTCGAGGAGCCCCGCGGCCACGTAGCGCTCGGCCGCGGCCGGGTAGACGTAGGTGTCGCCGTCCCGGGTGGTGATGCGGGCGTCGGCGCGTCCGCCGTCCGGGCCCTGCACGGTGAGGGAGTCCGGACCGGAGCCGCCGGCGGTGAGCGTCACCCGGTCGCCGGTCAGCAGGGTGACGGTCCGTGAGGGCGAGCCGCCCTGGGCTTCGCCGTTGGTCGTGGTGCGGTGCGCGGAGAGGGAAGCGGCAGCGGTGGCGTGGTCACTGGCCGATGCCGGCGGGATCGCCGTCAGCACGGCCGCGACACCCGCGACACCCGCGATGATCTGGAGGCCTGAGCGGCCGCGGAAGAGCGGTCTCACATGGGTCCTTCACGCTAGATCCGTCCAATGTCCGCCGCATGCTATTGACTTGAACGATTCAATCGTAGGGAAACCCGAGGTTGACCAGCGGCGACTTTATGACGGCTGTCCGGATCCCGTCACGCGTGCAGGGCGAGCAGAAGTGCCAGGAACGGCACGGGGACCAGCAGCCCGGCGACGGCCCACGGGCGGACGGGGCGCCCCTTGGGGCGGGGGAGCGCCACGTCGACCAGGAGGACCAGGGCCGCCGCGAGGAGCCCGGAGAGCACGAGCAGGAACATCACGGGACCGGCGTGGTCGTGCACGTGGTAGTCGCAGGTGCCGGAGAAGCCGGGCGCGGTGGCGTCGGCGATGCTGCGGCAGTCCATCGGCAGGTACGCGGTCAGCAGCCACCAGGCGCACGAGAGCGGCACGGCGGCCGGCACCCCGAGGGCGAGGTTGGCCAGGATCCGTGCCATGGCCCGCGCGGCGGCCCGCATCCGTCCCGCCTGCCGGGCCACCGGGCTACTCCCCGTCGGCCAGGCGCGTGACGAGGTCGTGCCAGCCCGCGGTCAGGCGCTCCACCGACATCCCCCGGCTGCTGATCAGGTAGTCGTCGAGCGTGGTGTTGAGGTAGCCCAGCAGCGTGTGCGCGACGAGTTCGATGTCGCCCGCCGCCCCCGACTCCCGCAGGAGCAGGGTGATGTGGGTGTGTTTGACGTGGTACGACGGGTTGAAACGGCGGCGCGGGTGCGCCGCCACCGCCACGTAGAGGTCGCGGAACGCGTGCTCGTGGCGGATCACCGCCGGCCCGAAGGCGCGGAGGCGGTCCAGCGCCGGGGCACCCGGGCCCAGCGGCGGGGGGCCCATGAGGAAGGCCCCTTGGATCTGCTGCTCGTGGTGGTCCAGGAGCGCCACCATCAGCCCGGCGCGGTCGCCGAACCTCCGGAAGACCGTCCCTTTGCCGACCCCCGCGGCGGTGGCCACCGCCTCCATGGTCACGTTGGCGGCCCCGTGCTCGGTCGAGAGCTCGGCGGCCACCTCGAGCAGGCGCTGCCGGTTGCGCGCGGCGTCGGCCCGCAGGGGCGGCTGGTCGCCCGCCGGGGTCAGCGTGATCTCCGAGGCGGCGTCGAAGGCGGAACGGATGGCCGGGGGTGGGTCGGTCATGGCCATAGCGTAGCGGCGGGAATGAAAGTGGACCGCGGTCCGCTTAAGGTGCTACAAAGGAGAACCGGACCACGGTCCGCTTACCCCACCGCTCACCGGGAGTTCCTCACATGTCCGTCCGCATCCTCGCGCTCGTCGGCAGCCTCCGCGCCGGCTCCCACAACCGCCAGCTCGCCGAGGTCGCCCTCAAGCACGCCCCCGCGGGCGTCGAGATCGAGCTCTACGAGGGCCTTGCCGAGATCCCCTTCTACAACGAGGACCTCGACGTCGAGGGCACGCTGCCGGAGTCCGCGGCCCGCCTGCGCGCCGCCGTCCGCGAGGTCGACGCCCTCCTTCTCTTCTCGCCGGAGTACAACGGCACCATCCCGGCAGTGCTGAAGAACGCGATCGACTGGCTGTCCCGTCCGCACGGCCAGGGTGCGGTGACCGGCAAGACGCTCGCCGTCGTCGGCACCTCCTACGGCCAGTACGGCGGCCTGTGGGCGCAGGACGAGGCCCGCAAGGCGGCGCGCATCGCCGGTGCCGCGGTGCTGGAGGACGTCAAGCTCTCCATCCCCGGCTCGGTCGTCCGCTTCGCCGACACGCACCCCATCGAGGACGCCGAGGTGGTCGCGGGCCTGACCGAGGTGCTGGAGCGCCTCGGCTCCACGGCCGCCACCGCGGCCTGACACCCCCGTCCCCCGGGCGTCCACGGCGGCGCGACGCACTCCGTCGCGCCGCCGTCGCGCTTCCCCCGCACGTCGCGTCGGGACGCGGAAGCCGCCGCACGTGCTGCTACAAAGGGACAAAACGTCCACGCCGTGCGCATGGGAGCGAGGTCCCGCGTGGAGTACGCCCTCTCTGTCGGCGCGGGCCTGGCCGTGGGTGTCATGTACGGACTCCTGCGGGTCCGGACGCCCGCACCGCCGTTCGTCTGCCTCGTGGGCCTGGCCGGCATGCTCATCGGCTACGGAGTGCTGGAATCGTTCGCATGAGGGCCCTGCTCAAGCGCTGCGCCGTGTCCTTCTCCGCCGGATTCCTCGCGGGCGCGCTCTACTGGCTGATGGGCGTGCGGTCGCCCGCCCCGCCGTGGATCTCCCTCGCCGGCCTGCTGGGCATCCTGGTCGGCGAGTACGCCGTGCGGACGCTGCTGGACCGGCGGCGGGGCGGCCCGCCCCCTACCAGCACGGCGACCACGACGACTACGACGACTCCGCCGACGAACTGAACGACGACTCGGGACCGGGCCCCAGCCAGGTCGACAGCGCCCACCACCAGTGCAGCGCGGCCATCGGGCCGGCGGCGCCCTCCGGGGCGGGATCCGCGGGGGAGCCGCCCGTGATCTGCCGCAGCCGCGCGAGCCGGTAGCGGACGGTGTTGGGGTGCGTGAACAGGGCCGCCGCGGTCTGGTCCAGCCGCCGGCCGTGGTCGAGGAACGCCCGTGCGGTCAGGACGAGTTGCCGGTGGAAGTCGTCCGCCGGGTCGAGGCCGCCGAGCAGCCGCCCGCTCAGGTAGGCGCCCAGCAGCGGCTGCTCCGCCAGAGCCGTCTCCCCCGCGAGGTCGGTCAGGTCGAGCAGACCGCGCCGTCCGCCGCGTACGGCGACGCGCAGTGCCCGCAGGCAGAGCCGGTACGCCGCGGCCGCCCCGGCCGGCGGGACGGCGGGGGAGACCACGGCCGCCGGTCCCGCGCCCCCGGCCGCATCCGCCGGACGGCACGGCAGCAGACCGACGAGCCGCCCCTCCACCACGGCGGCGATCCCGCGCGCCGGCAGTCGTACGGCACCGGGGTCACGGGTCTCCGCGACGAGGCAGTGGTACGCGCCGTCCGGCCGCAGGCATGCCCCGGCCAGGTCCCCCGGGGCCGGCGGCACACCGTGCACGAGCAGCCGGCGCAGCAGCCGTGCCCCGGCCGCCCCCTCCGCCGTCGCCGGCATGCCGCGCTCCGCCGCGCGGTAGCCGTTGACGACATGGCGCTCGACCGCGTCGCCGTACTCCTTCAGCCGCAGGACGGCCGTCAGCAGCATCCCGTCGGGCACCCCGGCCGAGCGGCTGCGGTCGACGGTGATCTCCACCGCGCGGGTGAGGCCGGCCTGCACGCCGCGCAGTACGGAGGTCATGGGGACGCCCTGCACCGCCCGGTCCGTGCCGAGTCCCAGCGCGGCGGCGAAGTCCTGGTCGTCCACCCGGTCGAGGGTGCCGAGCCAGCCTCCGGCGGCGCGGACCATGGCGGTGACGTGCCGGCGGGTGTCGTCCTCGCCGAGTCGCGCCACGTCGGGGGAGTGCGTCCGTGCGGCGTGCACGAGTTCGCCCCGTACGTCCGCGTCGGCGGCCATGGCGCGCAGGATCCCGGCGACGGGCTCGCGCTGATCGGTGACGGTCAAGAGCCTCGCCCCTCTTCGTCCGTGCGCTGTGCGCGGGACACAACGCCGGTGCGGACGCGTTGACGCCGGGCGACTACCGCACCGGCGCGACCTCCTGGTTACCTGTGAGCTACCGAAGGTAACAGCAAGGTCACCGGGACAACAGAGCCTTCGTGCGTTCCGCCCCCCACCGCGTCCGGAAGGCACCCGTGAACAGCATGGACAGTACGGAAAGCACAGCGAGCACGGACAGATCGCCGCAGTCACCCCTGCCCAGCCGCCGCCACCTGCTGACGGTGGCCGGCGGAGTCCTCGCCGGCGCGGCCGCCTTCTCGCAGGCCGCACCCGCCTTCGGCGCGACGGCGGCGCAGGACGCCGACGCGATCGTCATCGGCCACGGCCTGGCCGGTCTGGTCGCGACGGCCGAACTCGCGGAAGCCGGGCGCAAGGTGCTGCTGCTCGACCAGGAGCCGGAGACCAACCTCGGCGGGCAGGCCTTCTGGTCGTTCGGCGGCCTCTTCCTGGTCGACTCCGCCGAGCAGCGCCTCATGGGGGTCAGGGACTCCCACGATCTGGCCTGGCAGGACTGGCAGGGCGCGGCCGGCTTCGACCGGGGCGTCGACGACCCCGCGGGGCACGACCACTGGGCCTACAAGTGGGCCCAGGCGTACGTGGACTTCGCCGCGGGGGAGAAGCGGTCCTGGCTCTACGGGCTGGGCGTGCGGTGGTTCCCGATCGTCGGCTGGGCCGAGCGCGGCGGCGGCCTCGCGGACGGCCACGGCAATTCGGTGCCGCGCTTCCATGTCACGTGGGGGACCGGGCCGGCCGTTGTCGAGCCCTTCGAGAAGAAGGTCCGCGCCGCCGTGGCGCGCGGCAAGGCGGCGTTCAGGTTCCGGCACCGCGTCGACGAGGTCGTACGGACCGGCGGGGTGGTCACGGGTGTGCGCGGGGCGGTGCTGGAGCCGAGCAACGCGCCCCGGGGCACGCGCAGTTCGCGCACGGTCGTCGGCGAGTTCGAGTTCCGCGCCCCGGTGGTCGTCGTCACCTCCGGCGGTATCGGCGCCAACCACGACCTCGTCCGGCAGAACTGGCCGGCCCGCCTCGGCGCCCCGCCGAGGAACATGATCTCCGGGGTCCCGAAGCACGTCGACGGCCGCATGCTCGCCATCACGGAGGCGGCGGGCGGACGCATCGTCAACCCCGACCGCATGTGGCACTACACCGAGGGGCTCCAGAACTACGCCCCGATCTGGGCCAAGCACGGCATCCGCATCCTGCCCGGCCCCTCGTCGATGTGGTTCGACGCCACCGGCATGCGCTTCTCCGCGCCGAATCTGCCGGGTTACGACACACTGAGCACCCTCCAGGCGATCACCGGCAGCGGCCACGACTACTCGTGGTTCGTCACGACGCAGAAGATCCTCGCCAAGGAGTTCGCGCTCTCCGGCTCCGAGCAGAACCCCGACCTCACCAACAAGGACATCCCGCTCACCCTCTCCCGGCTGTGGCAGACCCCGGAGCCCATCGAGCGGTTCAAGAAGAACGGCGCCGACTTCGTTGTGGCGACCAACCTGCCCGACCTCGTCGCGGGCATGAACCGGCTGACCGGGGAAGGGCTGATCGACCTCGCCGACCTGGAACGGCAGATCCGGGCCCGGGACCGGGAGACCGACCACCCCTACAGCAAGGACGCGCAGGTCATGGGGATCCGCAACGCCCTGGCCTACACGGGGGACTTCCTCAGCCGCACCGCCCAGGTGCACCGCATCCTCGACCCGGGCGCGGGCCCGCTGATCGCCGTGCGCCTCAACATCCTGACCCGCAAGACCCTCGGCGGCCTCCAGACCGATCTGTCCGGCCGGGTGCTGGACGCCGGAGGCACCCCCGTCCCCGGTCTCTACGCCGCCGGTGAGGTCTCCGGCTTCGGCGGCGGAGGGGTCCACGGCTACCGCTCCCTGGAGGGCACGTTCCTCGGCGGCTGCCTCTTCTCCGGCCGCCAGGCGGGCCGAGCGGCGGCGGCCGCCACGGCGACCTGACCGGCTCGGCGTCCGGCCGGCCCGGCGGCACCGGGCCGGTCCCCGTACGACCGCCGGCGGGCCGGGCCTCCCTGGCCCGGTCCGCCGGCCGGTCCGCATCTCCTCCCTCGCGGTCGTTCGCCGAAATCCCGTTGCGGCCGGGCCGCATGGGGGGCCACCATCCCCGGGTGCCGACCACCTCTCCGCCCGACGGCCGCGCCGGGATCGACGCCGACCTCGTACGGCGGCTCGTGAGCGCGCAGTTCCCCCAGTGGCGCGACCTGCCCGTGACGCCCGTCGAGAAGGACGGCTGGGACAACCGCACCTACCGCCTCGGCGACGCCATGACGGTGCGGCTGCCGACCGCCCCCGGATACGTTCCCGCCGTGGCCAAGGAAGACCAGTGGCTGCACCGGCTCGCACCCGGCCTGCCGGTCCCCGTTCCGCGGGTCCTGGCGACGGGCGTTCCCGGCGAGGGCTATCCCTTCCCGTGGTCCGTACGCCGCTGGCTGCCGGGGGAGACCGCCGAGCGCGGACGCGTCGACGACCCGGCGCGGTTCGCCGCCTCCCTGGCCGTGTTCCTGCGGGCCCTCCAGCGCTGCGACGCGTCCGGCGGGCCCGTCGCCGGCGAGCACAGCTGGTACCGGGGCGCGTCACCCGCCCACTACGACGACCAGACCCGCCGCTGCCTCGCCCTCCTCGACGGCCGCGTGGACACCGCCCGTGCCACCGCCGTCTGGGACGCCGCCCTCGCCGCGCGATGGCGGGGCGAACCCGTCTGGTTCCACGGCGACATCGCCGCCGGAAACCTTTTGGTGGACGAGGGCGACCTCGCGGCCGTCATCGACTTCGGCACCTCGGGCGTCGGGGACCCGGCCTGCGACCTCGTCATCACCTGGACGTACTTCTCCGGCGCCGGCCGCGAGGCGTTCCGCCGTGACGTCGCCATGGACGACGCGACCTGGGCCCGGGCGCGAGGGTGGGCACTGTGGAAGGCGCTGCTGGTGCTCACCGGTGTCATCGACGGTGATCCGGTGCGCGCCGCCGCCGAACAGCGGGTGATCCGGGAGGTGCTGGACGACCACGACCGGCACGCCTGAGGCGGGCGGCGACCCTGTCGGCGCGGCCGTTCCGGAGCAGCGCCAGGCATGACGTCGACGGCCACCGCGATCCGCGTCAGATCACCTCTGCCAGCTCGCCCCGCAGCCACGCCGCCTCGACGTCGCGCGCGACGGCCTGACCGAGCAGCATCCGCAGGACGAGCACGACGAGCGCGACACCCATGACGGCCACGGCACATCCGCCGATCAGGAGGACCAGGCCCGGGGGGACGGCCTCGCCCGGCGCCAGGAGCGCCCCGAGCGCGACGACCAGGAGGCCGGCGGCCACCATCGCCCCGATGACGACGTGCACGTACCGGAAGGCGGCGGGGGAGAACACCGTCCCGTGGCCCACCATCGTCACCAGTCGCCACACGCAGACCAGGACGACCTGGGCCGTCACGGCGCCCAGCACCGTGATCACGAGGAACGGGACGCGCAGGTACGCGAGGTCCGCGTCGAGCTGCCTCATGTCGATCGCCACCAGCGGCACCATCACGGTCTGCACGAACACCGAACCCGCGAGCAGCACCAGGAGCACCGCGCGCAGCGCGACCACCGTCAGCTTTCCCATCACCCCTCCATCCATCGAACAACGATGGAAAGCTATCGAGATTCGATAGCTCTGGCAAGGTGGACGTGCACGGCGGGTCGCGGATGCCGCTGTCCGGTCCGATCCGCGCGAACTCGGCAGGATCGGGCAAGAGTCCGCGTCGATCGGCCTACCGGCCGGGACGCGCCGCGCGCTTCGATGGTCGGGACCGCTACGCAGACCGTTCCGACCTCCACGGGAGCATGTCCATGCCGCTCGACCAGTACGTCACCCTCGGCCGCTCCGGGCTGCGGGTCAGCCCGTTCGCCCTCGGCGCGATGACCTTCGGGGAGGATCCCGGCGGCGCCGGGTGCAGCGTCGAGGAGTCCGAGAAGATCCTCGCGACCTATCTCGACCTGGGCGGGAACTTCATCGACACCGCGAACTTCTACACCAACGGCCACGCGGAGAGCATTCTCGGCGACTTCTTCGCCGCGCGGCCCGGACGGCGCGAACGCACCGTGCTGGCCTCGAAGTTCTTCACCAACCTCCACCCCGGCGACCCCAACGGCGGCGGTGCGGGCCGCCGATCGGTCATCGCCCAGCTCGACGAGACCCTGCGCCGGCTGCGGACCGACTGGATCGACCTGTACTGGCTGCACAATTGGGACCGGAACACGCCGATCGAGGAGACGATGCGCACCCTCGACGACCTCGTCCGGGCCGGCAAGATCCGCTACATCGGCTTCTCCAACACCCCCGCCTGGGTGACCGCCCAGGCCCAGACGACCGCCCTGCTCAAGGGCTGGACCCCGCTGATCGCGCTCCAGGTCGAGTACTCGCTGCTGGCCCGCACCGTCGAGGGCGAACTCGCGCCGCTCGCACGCGACCAGGGCATGGCGCTGGTGCCCTGGAGCCCGCTGAAGAACGGCTTCCTGTCGGGCAAGTACCGGCGCGGCACGCGCACCGCCGACTCGGCCCGTACCTCCTTCGTCGGCGAGCCCACCGAGGAGGACTTCACGGTCATCGACGCGGTCACCGGGATCGCCGACGAGCTCGGGACCACCGCCGCGGCCGTCTCGCTCGCCTGGCTGCGCGCCCGCGAGGGCACGGTCGTGCCCATCGTCGGCGCCCGCCGCCTGGAGCACCTGGAGAGCAACCTCGCCGGTCTGGAGGTCGCCCTCACCCCCGGCCACCTGCGGCGGCTGGACGAGGTGTCGGCCCCCGTCCTCGGCTACCCGGCACCGCTGAACGGCGCGCTGCGGGCGATGCTGCAGTTCGGCGGCACCACCGTGGACGGCGAGTCCTCCACGGTGTATCCGCCCCTGCTCCAGAGCGACGTCCGCTACTGACGCAAGAGCTGACGCCCCGTCAGTCCTCGCGCTCCGCCGCGCTGCGCTCGACGCAGAACTCGTTGCCCTCGGGGTCGGCGAGGACCACCCAGCCCGTGCCGTCCGGGTTCCTGCGGTCGTCGACCAGCGCGGCGCCGAGGGCGAGCAGCCGCTCGACCTCCTCGTCCCGGGTGCGGTCCTGCGGCTGCACGTCCAGGTGCACCCGGTTCTTGACGGTCTTCGGCTCCGGCACCGTGATGAAGAGCAGCCCGGCCCCGTCGGTCCGCACCAGCGCCATCGGGTCCCCCGGTTCGTCCTCCTCGTGCAGCGGACGGTCCAGGACCAGGGACCAGAAGCTCGCCAGCCGGTGGGCATCGGCGCAGTCGATCGTCACATGGCGGATCGCGGAGGTCATGCGCCGAGTCTCGCCGCCCGTGCCGGGCTTCCGCAACGGGGGACCGCCGGCCCGGGCCCGGCCGGCCGCGTCAGTCCGACCGGCCGGTGGCCGCGACCGTGACCCCGAGGCCGATCATGGCGATGCCGCCCGCGCCGCCCAGCAGCGACAGGCGGCGCTCGGAGCGGCCGAGCCAGGCGCGGGCGGCGGAGGCGGTGAGGCCCCAGCAGGTGTCGGTGACCAGGCCGATCCCGATGGGGATGACGCCGAGGAGCAGCATCTGGGCAGGGAGATGGCCGGCCGCGGGATCGACGAACTGCGGGAGCACGGCCGCGAAGAAGACGATGCCCTTGGGGTTGGTGGCGCCGACGGTGAAGCCGTCGGCCACCGTCCGCAGGTCCCCGCGCGCCGCCGGGGCCCCGGCCGCGGGCTCCGCCGCGCCGACCGTCATCTCCCCGCGGTGCCGGAAGGCACGCACGCCGAGATGCACCAGGTAGGCGGCGCCCGCCAGTTTGACGGCCAGGAAGAGCGGCAGGGAACGCTCGAACAGCGAGCCGAGGCCGAGCGCGACGGCCACCACGAGCAGGTACGACCCCAGGAAGTTCCCCAGGACCGAGGCCATCGCGGTGCGCCGGCCGTGCGCGAGCGCCCTGCCGATCACGAAGAGCACGCTGGGACCCGGGATCACGATGACGATCAGGGACATGGCCGCGAACGCGAGCAGCCGGTCGGTGGACACCAATGTCCTCACCTCCGCGGGCCATTGAAGCAGCATCGTGACCCCTGGGGTCAGCGGTCGTCCGTCACTTCCGTACCGCCGCCTCCCCGTACGGGATCAGCCGGACCGGGCCCACGAGGCCGGTGCGCTGCGAGGCGGCGCCCCCGTACACCGACGGATCGCTGACGCGCAGCCGGTTGAGGAGCGTCGTGGCGACCTCGACCTCGACGGTGTTGCGGCCCCGGCGCAGCAGCGGGCCGAGGTCGACGACCGGGTCGATCAGGCTGGTGACCGGTGCGGGGCGGCCGTTGACGGTGACGCGGAAGGTGTCGGTGACCTCCCCGAGGTCGAGGAGGGCGCCGTACCCGCCGCTCCAGGGCCCGTCGAGGTCGACGGTGGCGCGGTAGCGCCCGATGCCGGAGGCGTCGGCGAGTTCGGGGATCGCGTTCCACGGGGCCAGCGCTTCCAGCTCGACCCGGTGGCGGACGACGACGGTGCGGTCCGGGTCGGCGCCCGGCCGCCAGTCCTCCGCGTCCAGTGTCCACGCGGTGAGCTCGCGTTCCGCGGGCACCTCGGCGACGACGGTCCGCACGGTGTCCCCGCCGGAGAGCGTCGTGGCGTAGGTGCCGGCCGTACGGGCGCGCAGCACCAGCCGCCCGCCGTCGAAACGTGCGTCGCCGGCGTCCGTGGCGGTCGCGTGGACGCGTCCGGGCCGGGCGCCGAGCCGCCCGGGCGGGGCGAACGCGACGACCATGGACTCGGCGGGCTGGAGTGCCACCCGGAAGGTGAACCGCTCGCCGTCGCGGCCGTACAGTGCGAGCGGCCGGGCCTCGCCTGTCCACGGATCCAGCAGGTACGGCACGGTGCCGGGGCGGGTGGCGCGCACCGTGATCTCGTGGTCGATCGCGGCGACCGGCGGCTTGACGGTCTCCGCGTGCTTGCCGTTGCACAGGTAGAACCAGTCGGTGCCGTCCTCGTACCGGTGCATCGTCAGCAGCGTCGAGGAGGCCGCGTAGCGGACGTCCGGCTCGACGCCGAGGTCCGCGAGCGCCTGGCCCACGGCCGTCTTGTCAGTGATCTGGCGGACCCGCGGCTGCGCCAGCAACTCGGCCACCACAGAGCGCAGCCCGGCCAGTTCCGCGGCGTCCGCGACACCCGGCGTGGTCACCGCGGACCAGTCCCCGAGCAGGACCACCGGCAGCCCCGCCCGGGTCAGCCGCAGCAGGTGCTCCGCGTCGCGGGGGGTGAGGGTGACGGCGGAGCCCGAGAAGAAGTCGGCCTCCACGAACAGCGCCCGGTACGCGGGCCCGTCGGGTGCCAGCCGCCCGTCCCGCACCCGGGCCGAGGGCAGGTCGAGCAGCGGCCCGCTGAGGAACTGGTGCGTCCAGCCCAGCGGAATCCCCGTCGAGGTGAACCAGGACGCCCCGATACCGGTGGCGGTGTAACCGGTCTGCCGGAACACCGCGACGTCCGCCCGTGCGGTGCCCCGCTGCGTCACGTGGTGCACGCGCGACAGATAGCCGGAGACGTCCCCGACGTGCCGCCACGTCGGATGGCGCGGCCCCCACGACTCGCCGTACCCGACCGTGCCGTTGTACGGCGTGAAGGCCGCGTAGCCCGGCCACTTCACCCCGGGGAGCGTGGCGTACGAGAAGCCGTGCACCACGGTCTGGTTGACGCCCGCGGCGTAGGCGCCGCCCATCGTGCGCAGGAACTTCTCCCAGGTCGTGCTGTAGGCGGAGCCGGTGTAGGCGCCCGCCTCGCACGACAGGACCGTGTGCCCGGCCATGTCGCGGCCGCCGGCCAGGCAGCGGAAGTCGTCCAGGTTCTTGAAGCCCAGCGACTCGCCCTCGGGGATGTCCAGCAGCGCGGCCGAGGCGATGGCGTCGGTCTGCAGTCCGTACGGCTGGGCGCGCAGCCCGAGGCCGAGCGGGTGCGCCCAGTCGCGCAGCGCGGTCAGATGGTGCGTGGTGTACAGCTCGCTGACGGTGTCCCAGAAATCGTGCCGGATCTGCCGGGTGGCGACGGTGTCGTACGCGTACACCTGGTTGCCGCCCGACATCGCGACGACGGGCAGCACGGGCAGCAGGGCGTAGCCGGTGCGCCTCTCGAACGCCGCGGGCAGTCCCGGGGTCCACGGCAGCGCCTTGGTCTCGATCTCCAGGGAGTCCTCGAACAGCATCCCGCCGGCGGCCCGCAGCAGTCCGCGGAACTCCTTTGTGAGCACGTTCCGTTCCCAGAAACCGGTGACGGCGGACGTGCCGGCCGCGCTGAAGTGGTCGACGACGTAGGCGGTCGGCGCGGTGTGCGGACCGCCCTCCGGGGTTTGGCCGGTGCCGCGCCGCCAGAAGGCCGTGAGCACCCAGTCGCCGCCTTCGGGCGCCGTCCAGCTCACGGTGCCGCCGCCGGCGGAGGCCGTCAGGTCCTGGGCGCTCGCGCGGTCCAGGCCGGTCTCCTTGCGCGTGGCGTTGGCGGGATCGACACGGGTGGCCAGCAGCGCCACGAGTTCCTGCCGCGTGACGCCGGAGGCGGGTGCCGCGGCCGGCGGCGGGACAGGGCCGTCGTACGCGGCGCCGGCCGCCACCGTGACGGCGCCGAGGGCGAGTTCCTGGACGGCGGCCTCGCTGTCCGGTGTGATGCCGGGGACGGCCGCGGGCCAACTGGGGCCGATCGTCAGGTCGATGGTGATGCCGCGGCGCCGGGCCTGGTCCAGCGCCGCGCGCACGCCCGCGGTCCACGCCGGGCTTCCCCACCCGTGGTGCTCGGTGTCGAGGACGGAGGTGTCCTTGACGCTGTGGTGGACGGCGGCGATCTCCGCCCCGCCGAAACCGGCGTCCGCGATCTGGTCGACCTCGCGTCTGATCTCGTCCGGGTCCACCAGCCCGTCCGGCCACCACCACCGGAACTTCGGCCGGACGGCCGCGCCGGGCCGCGCGAACGACCCGGCCGCGGCGGTCCCGTGGCCGCGGCCCGGGGCCTCGCCCCCGGCGGCCGGTGCGGCGTTCGCCGGGGCGGCGGGGGCGAGGGCGGCCGCCGTGCCCGCGACGGCGGTCGCTATGAGCAGGGTGCGCCGGGAGACCCCGGCGCCTTCGGGACGGTTCGTGTCGTCATGCATCGGTGCGCGGCTCCCGTGAGGGTGTTGAAACGTTTTAATCGTGAACCACGCGGAGGCTATCCCCCCGTTCCGGTGCCCGGCAAGATCCCCGCGCGCCGGCACCGCCGGGCAGCGGTGCGGGGGCGGGCAGGCGGGCGGCCGCATAGGATCCGGCCATGGCACTGCGACCCGTGCAGGTGAACATCAAGGCTCGTGATCACTTGGCGGTCGGCCGGTTCTGGGCGGAGGCGCTCGGCTGGAACGTCTTCCGGCCCGGCGCGACCACCTACGTCGGACCCGCCGAGGGCTTCGCCTGGCCGGACCCCGTCGCCGTCGGCATCGACGTCGTCCCCGTCCCCGAGCCCAAATCGCCGGCGAAGAACCGGCTGCACCTGGATCTCGCCACCACGTCCGCCGCCCATCAGGAGGAGCTGGTCGCCCGCCTTCTGACGCTCGGCGCGACACGCGTCGACGTGGGCCAGGGGGACGTCCCGTGGGCGGTACTCGCCGACCCGGAGGGCAACGAGTTCTGCGTGCTGGAGCCCCGGGAGGTCTACCGGGACACCGGCCCGATCGCCGCCCTGGTCGTCGACTGCGCGGATCCCCGGGCCATGGCCCGGTTCTGGGGCGAGGCGGTGGACTGGACCCTGCGCGAGGTGAACGACGACCACGCGGTGCTGCGCTCCGCCACGGCCGGCGGTCCGTACCTCGACTTCTACCGCACGCCCGAACCGAAGACCGTGCCGGACCGCGTCCACCTCGACCTGCTGCCGTACCCCGGTGACGACAAGGCGGCGGAGGCGCAGCGGCTGCGGGCCCTCGGCGCCCGCGACCTCGACATCGGCCAGGGGGACGTCCCGTGGACCTGCCTGACCGACCCCGAGGGCCATGAGTTCTGCGTCCTCGCCCCGTCCTGATCCGGAGCCCCTGACGCGCTCGGCCGCCCTGTCCGGACGCAGCGGCGCGGCAGTACCCTGAGGTTCCGGGCCGCAGGGCTCCGGACTTCGTGATCAGGGAGGGAACGATGAGCGCACACCCCCACTCCCAGGTCCCGCGGCCCTCGCGCGACGACGACGCCGAGGCCGCTGTGGACGCCGCTCTGCGTGAGGCCCGTTTCGGCAGGCTGCCCGAGCGTGTCCCGCTGGAGAAGACCGTCGAGAGCCGGCCCGTCGCCGCCCCGAACGATCCCGGTTTCGGCCGGAACCCGGACACGGACTGGCTCATCCGCTACTGCGCGTGAGCGGCGGCTGAAGCCGGCCGCCAGGACATCAGACGACGATGAGGTCCCAGGCCGTCATCGCGTCCGCCAGCCGCAGATGGGGCCGCGCCTCCGCGCTGCGCCCCAGGCGCTCCAGCGAGCGGCCCAGCAGCAGGTGCGCGTGGGGGTCGTTCGGCTCGGTGCGCAGAATGTGCCGGAGTTCCTTCTCCGCCTTGGTGAACTGGGCGGAGTAGTAGTAGGACCGCGCCAGGAGCATGCGAACCGCCAGGTTGCGGGGCGCCGCCTCCACGATGCCGCTCAGTTCCTTCGCGGCCGCCCTGTAGTGCTGGCCGTTGAAGTAGAGCGTCGCTCGTTTGAACGTCTCCGCAGTCGAGCTGTTCATGCGGGGGCCCTTTCCGTTTCCGACGTCGCTGTCGTGACAGCGCCCCTCCGAGTGGTGGGTGGTCGCCGGTCCCACGACCGACAGGGGTGCCAACCGCCCGGAGTGTCCGTTTGTTCCGCCCTTGGGTCGGATCTGTCCTTGGCGAGGTGGCGTGTGTCACACGGGCGGCGGCTCGCGGCGCGCGCCGCGCCCTCCGGTGGTCGGCGACGACGTCGAGGGCGCGGGCGGCCACGTCCGTGAGCGTGAGCGTGCAGCCCCGGACGGCGCAGGCCCCTGCCGGGCGACGTGACCCGGACCGGACGTGGCCGGGCAATGTGCCGCTTCGCTGCCCGCGTGCGCGCCGCGCGCCGGGCCCGCACGCGGAGCGCGCGATGAACCGCCCGCCGCTACCGCGTGGCGCATCGGTCCGCCCCGGAGAGCCCCGGCGAGCCGAGGTCGATCCATACGCCGTTCTCCGCGGAGCGCAGCCGCGCGGCGAGCCCCGCGTCGTCGAAGGCCCGGTCGATGTCGGCGCGGTCCTCGGTGAAGTGGGCCCAGCTGTCGCAGTGCGCGGGGACCACGAGGAGCGAGCCCAGGACGGAGGCCGCCGCGCTCGCGCGCTCCGCGGTCAGCGTCAGCGGGCGGTTGCGGCCGCGTACGGGCACCCGCGCGCCGCCCATGAAGAGCACGGCGATGTCGACGGGCGGCATGCGCCGGGCGATCTCGGCGACGACGCCGACGGAGGCGTTGTCGCCGCTGACGTACACCGTGGGCAGTCCCGTGCCGCTCACGACGAAGCCGGTGACCTCGCAGTTCACCTGGCCCTGCTCGTCCCGTTCGCCGTCGTCAGGACCGTGCTGCGCCGCCACCGCGTGAACGGTGACGGTGTCCCCGCCGGGCCGGGGCAACTCCACGCTCTCCCAGACCGCGAGACCGCGGGCGGGGTGCCCGAGCCGGCGCGCGGACGCGGGCCCGGTGAGCACCAGCGAGGACGCCAGGGCAAAGGCCCGGCCGCGCACGTCGAGGTTGTCGGGGTGGAGGTCGTGGCTGACCAGGACGGCGTCCACGGGGCCGAGTTCGTCCTCGTGGACGGCCGGCCCGGCGGTCTTGGTGAGGTGTCCGTGCTCCCCGGCCTCGTCGAAGGTGGGGTCGGTCACCAGCCGCAGCCCCCCGATGTCGAGGACGACGGTGGGGCCGCCGACGACGCAGACCGCGCACGCCCGGCGCTCGGGACTGATGCGAGGGGCCACGGCGGCACCCGCCTCTCTTTCGCGGACCGGTGACCAGGCGGCCCTAGTAGGTCGAGAAGTCGGCCATCATGGCCATGTCCTCGTGCTCCAGGTTGTGGCAGTGGAGCATGAAGTGGCCGGTGTAGTCGGTGAAGCGGACGGCCACGTCGACGGTCTCCCCGGGCCCCATGGCGATCGTGTCCTTCCAGCCGTGGTCGAACGGCCCGGGTGCCTTGCCGTTGCGGGACACCACGCGGAAGGGGTCGAGGTGCACATGGATCGAGTGGAAGAAGACCGATCTGAAGCGCCAGATCTCCACGGTCCCGAGCTTCGCGCGGGTCAGTGAGCGGCCCGGCAGATAGGGCTTGCCGTTGATCGTCCAGCCCTTGCGGCCCGAGTGCCGGAACTCGAAGGTCCGGGTGGCGACGGCCTTCGCGGGGTCGAGGACGGTCTCGGCCCGCATCGCCAGCCGGTCGGGGACGCGGGCGTCGTCGTGGACGGCCCGCGTGGACGGCGAGACGTCGAAGCGCATGACGTCGGCGGTGGTCCGGCTGCCGAAGTGGTTCACCACCCGGACCTTGGTGCCGGGCCGGTAGCGGGAGAAGTCCACGACGATGTCGAAGCGCTCACCGGGTGCCAGCCGCAGGTTGTCGTGGGCGAGGGAGTGCTCCAGCAGGCCGCCGTCGCTGCCGATCTGCACCAGGCCCTTGCCGCCGGGCGGCGGCGGGTCGAGCGCGAGCTTGTAGTAGCGGACGTTGGAGGCGTTGAGCAACCGGAGCCGGTAGCGGCCGCGTTGGACCCGGTGCACGGGCCAGGGGGCCCCGTTGACCAGGATGACGTCGCCCTGGACGCCGGCGGTGTGGTTGCGCGAGACGCCGGGGGCGTGCATGCCCGGGTCGCCCGGGTACATCAGCGAACCGTCCGCCTCGAAGGCCCGGTCGGTGATCATGAGGGGGATGTCCCGCTCGCCGCGGGGGAGGGCGAGGGCGCCGTCCTCGTCGTCGCCGAGCAGGTGGAAGCCCGCCATGCCGTGCCAGACGGCCGATCCTGTGTAGCCCATGCGGTGGTCGTGGTACCACATGGTGGACGCGCGCTGCTGCATGGGATACGTGTACGTGCGCTCGCCGTAGGCGATGTTGCCGTGCGTCTCGCCCATGTCGTCCATGCCCGCCATCGCGTCCTCGACGGACAGGCGGCTGTTGACGGGCATCGTCAGGTCGATCGGGTACCCGTCGCTCTCCGACGGGGTGTGGCCGCCGTGCAGATGGACGACGGTCGGCTGCGGCAGCTCGTTGCGGTGCCGCACGATGGTGCGCCGCCCGGCGCGGGACATGATCGTGGGCCCGGGGAAGGTGCCGTTGTACGTCCAGCAGCTCGTGCGCAGGCCCGGCAGGATCTCCAGCTTCGCCTCGCGTTGCACGATCTGGAACGTGTCGGTGCCTCCCGCGCTCTGCAGCGGCGGCGGCGCCGCGGGGATCGGCAGCGGCACCTGGTAGGGGCGGGGAAGCGGGGCCTTGCTCCGCAGGACGCCGCCTGGCGGCACGTCGGCGGGGGACAGGGCCGTGGCACGTGCCGCCACCCCCGCCCCGATGACCGCTGCCGCACCTGTGGCGAGAAAGCGGCGCCGGTCGATACCTCGGATCACGTTGGCTCCCATCCACGCCGATTTGATCGTTTTGCGGCTTTCGTCAGCATAGGGCTGCACCGTACACACGAAAGGGTGGGACACGCGTGCCAGGACGACACCCGTCCCGCCCGGCGAATAGACATATGAACGCACTAAAAGCCCCTGGTCCGGGCCCCGCTCGCGCGGGAACCCGGACCAGGGGCAGCGGTCGTACGGTGCCTCACGCCGACGGCGGGCGCTCCTCGGCCGCCGGGGCGAGGACCGGGCCCAGCAGGTCCGGCAGGCCGAGGCGGTGGTAGAAGCGCTCACGGATGTGGTCCGCCACGACCGACACGACCTCGGACCCGTCGTCGGCGGGGTCGATGTGGGTGCGGAAGGGGCGGCTGCCCGCGGGCAGGCCGACCACGCGGACGATCTCCCGTGCCACGTCGGCGACATCGGCGTCCTCGGGGGTCATCGCCGCGAGCGCCCGGCCGACCTGGTCCGTCATGCCCGCGTACCGCGCCTCGTACGCCTCCGCGACGGCACGGTCGGCGGCGTACCCCGCGTTGGCGAAGTGGTCGGTGCCGCTGGTGAAGGCACCCGGGACGACGATCGTCGACTCGATGCCGAAACGGGCGAGTTCGGCGGCGTAGCTCACGGCCAGCGCGTCCATGGCGGCCTTCGCCGCGAAGTACGGGGCGAGGTACGGCGGGGTGCCGCCGCGGGTGCTGGAGGAGCCGACCCACAGCAGCAGGCCGTGGCCCTGCTCGCGCAGCAGGGGCAGGGCGGCCCGGTTGACGCGCTGGGTGCCCAGCACATTGGTGTCGTAGACCTCGGCCAACTGCTGGGGGGTGAAGGCCTCCGCGGGGCCGAGCACCATGTGCCCGGCGTTGTGCACGAGCACGTCGAGCCGGCCGGTCTCCGCCACGACGCGGGCCACGGCACGGTCGGCGCTTCCCTGGTCGAGCACGTCGAGTTCGACCACGCGCAGGTCGATGCCCTCGCGGGCGGCGCGCTCGCGGACCGCCTCCGCGCGGGCGGCGTTGCGGCCCTCGATGTCGCGCATGCTCGCGTAGACGGTGTGGCCGGCGGCGGCCAGGGCGTGGGCGGTCAGTGCGCCGAATCCGGAGCCGGCGCCGGTGATGAGGATGGTGGAGGACATGTGAACGACTCCTTGGAGCGGGTGGGGCCCGGCCCCGGCGGCGGTGTGCCGGGGCCGGTGGGCGAGGGGGTGAAGGGGATGAAGGGATCGAGGGGTGCGACCGGTGGAGCGGGTCCGGCGGTGCGGGGGCCGTCAGATGGCTCCGCCGTTGGTGTAGATGACCTGGCCGTTGACCCAGCGGCCCGGTCCGGCGAGGAACGAGACGACCTCGGCGGCGTCCTGAGGGGTCCCCAGGCGCCCGAAGGCGGAGACCGAGGAGAGGCGGTCGATGGTGGCCTGGTCCTTGCCCTCCAGGAACAGCGGGCTGGCGGTCGGGCCGGGGGCGACGGCGTTGGCGGTGATGTCGCGGCCGCGCAATTCGCGGGCGAGGATCAGCGTCATGGCGTCCACCGCGCCCTTGGTGGCGGCGTAGGCGGTGTAGCCCGGCAGCGCGAGCTTGGTCACGCTGGTCGAGAAGTTGATGATGGCACCGCCGGCGCGCACGCGCCGCGCGGCCTGCTGGCTGACCACGAAGGTGCCGCGCACATTGGTGCGGTGCATCCGGTCGAAGTCGGCGAAGTCCAGTTCCGCCAGCGGGCTCAGCAGCATGACCCCGGCGGTGTTCACCACCACGTCGACGCCGCCGTAGGCCTGCTCGGCCTGGTCGAACAGGGCGGCGACCTCGTCCTCGTCCGCCACGTCGGCCCGGACGGCCATCGCGGTGCCGCCGGCGGCGACCACGGCCTCGACGGCCTCCTTGGCGCGGCCGGGGCCGCCCGCGTAGCCGATGACGACCTTCATGCCGTCGGCGGCGAGGCGCTCGGCCGCGGCCCGGCCGATACCACCGGAGCCACCGGTGACGATCGCGACCCGGTCGGTGGTGGAGGTGGCGGCGGCGGAGGTGGCGGAGGTGCTCATGGCAAGGGGTCCTTCCGGTGTGGGACTTCCGTGGCCGGGCGGCTGCGGAAGCGTTTTATGGACGCGAGGTCCATATAAGCACACATGTAGACGCTGCGTCCATATAAAATGTTCCCGAGACCCTGGACCGAGGAAGAGGACCGTCATGACATCAGCATCAGAGCCCGTCCGCCGCGGCCGCGGCCGCAGGCCGGCCGACGAAGTACGCGCCGACATCCTCGAGGCCGCGGGCAAGCTGCTGCTCGCCGACGGCATGGCCGCGTTCACCATCGAGCGGGTGGCCAACGCCGCCGGTGCCAGCAAGATGACCATCTACAAGTGGTGGCCCTCCAAGGGAGCGCTCGCGCTGGACGGCTACTTCGCCGCGGTCCGCGGCACGCTGGCCTTCCCCGACACCGGCGACATCGCCGCGGACCTCACCGCCCAGCTGCGTGCCTTCGTGCGCCTGATGACCGGCACCCGCGCCGGGCGGATCGTCGTCGAACTGGTCGGGCAGGCGCAGACCGACCCTGACCTGTCGGCGGCCTTCCGGGAGCACTACTCGGGCCCCCGGCGCGCGTTCGCCGCAGAGGCGATCGGCCGGGCGCAGCAGCGCGGCCAGATCCGCCCCGAGGTCGACCCGCAGGTCCTCGTCGACCAGCTGTGGGGAGCCTGCTACCACCGCCTGCTGATCCCCGACGAGCCCCTCACTGAGGAGTTCGCGGTCGCCCTGGTCGCCAATCTGATGGCCGGCATCGGAACCCGGGGCGGCGGTGCGTAGCGCCCCCGTCCCCGTCCTACGCTGAACCCCGCACCGCCACTGGACTGGACCGCTGCAGGCACCGGGAGCCGACATGCCGCTGTACTTCGAGGACTTCCACGCGGGCCAGGAGTTCACGACCCAGGGCCGTACGCTCACCGAGTCCGACGTGGCCTCCTTCGCCGCGTGGAGCTGGGACACCAACCCCGTCCACACCGACGCCGCCTTCGCCGCGGGCACGCGCTTCGGCGAGCGGATCGCCCACGGGCTGCTCGGCGTCTCCGTGGCGATGGGGCTCGCCTCGCGGCTGGGCGTCTTCGAGGGCAGCTCGATCGCCCTCCTCGGCATCGACGACTGGCGCTTCCGCAGGCCGCTGCTGGTCGGCGACACCGTGCGCTGCCGCGTCGCGATCCTGGCCACCCGCCTGACCGGCCGGGGCGACGCGGGCATCCTGAACCGCAGGTTCGCACTGCTCAATCAGCGCGACGAGGTGGCCCAGGAGGGGAACATCGACCTCATGGTCGCCTTGCGTCCCGCCGGGGACGGCGAGCACTGACGCCGTCCGCGGTGTTCTCGGGGTCCTCAGTGTTCTCGGCGTTCTCGGGGTTCTCGGCGTGCTTGCCTCGCGGCAGCAGCGCCGGCGCCTGCAGCAGCAGCCCGAGGGCGAGCAGCCCGGCACCGAAGCCGGTCAGCGCGTCCCAGCCGCCCAGGTGGTAGGCGACGGAGCCGAGTTGGGACCCCAGCGCGCCGCCGACGAAGAACACCGCGATGTACGCGCTGTTCAGCCGGGCACGGGCGGTGGGGGCGAGCTGGTAGACCGTGTGCTGACCGAGCACAAGGGAGGTCTGGACGGCCATGTCGATCAGTACGGCGGCTGGTGCGAGCAGCAGGATCTCGTGCCGGCCGAGACCGGCCAGGACGAACGCGAGCGCGCCGGTGGCGAAGGCGGCGGCCGTCATCGGCCGGGTCAGTCCGTGGTCCGCCCAGTGGCCGGCCAGGGGTGCCACGGCCGCGCCCCCCGCCCCGGCCAGCGCGAACAGGGCCACCCCGATCTGCGAGTAGTGGAAGGGCGGCCCGGTGAGCACGTACGAGACCGTCGTCCAGAACGCGCTGAACCCGCCGAACATCAGTGACTGGTACAGCGCCCGCCGGCGCAGGACCCCGTGCCGGCGCAGCAGCCCGGCGGTGGAGCGCAGCAGGCGCCCGTACGGCAGGGTGGCCGGCGGCGGCCGGCTGGGGAGCGCCCCGCGCAGTGTCACCGCGAGGACGGCCATCAGCCCCGCCGAGAGCAGGTAGACCGCACGCCACCCCGCGGCATCGGTGATCAGGCTGCTCAGGGTGCGGGAGAGCAGGATGCCGGTCAGCAGCCCGCTCATCACCCGGCCCACGACGCGCCCGCGCAGATGGTCCGGGGCGAGTCCGGCGGCGAAGGGCACCAGGATCTGGGCGACGACGGACACCGCGCCGGCGACCAGCAGCGCCCCGGCGAGTACCCCGAACCCGGGTGCCGTCCCCGCGGCGACGCACGCCGCCGTGGCGACGGCCAGCAGGATCGTGGTCAGCCGCCGGTTCTCGACGCGGTCGCCGAGCGGCACCAGGAGGATCATGCCGGCCGCGTAGCCCGCCTGGCCGACGGTGATCAGCGTGCCGGCCGTCAGCTCGCTGATGTGCAGCGACTGCCGCAGCACGGCCAGCAGCGGCTGGGCGTAGTAGAGATTGGCGACCGTCAGCCCGCACGCGGTCGCCAGGAGCAGGACGAGCCGTCCGGACGGGGCCTGCCCCGCCGCAGGCACGGCCCGGTCGCGCGGGCCGGCGCTGGGCCGGCCGCCGGGGCGGCCGGACGGGTCGGGCGGGTCGGGCGGGTCGGATCGGTGGGTGAGCGGCATCGGCACCTGGGAGGTGAGGGACGGGGCTATATAGGTGTAACAACCACATTCCCTCGGAACTGCCCCGTTACCCGTCCCCGGTGATGATGAGTGGGGCGGGTGCTCCGCTGGTCACCGCACCCTGTCGCCCCGCTGCCCCGCCGCCCGACCGCAAAGGTGCCCCGATGCCCGAGTTGCAGGTCATCGCCCGCTACACCGTCTCCGAGGGTCACGAGGACGAGGTGTTCGCCCTGCTCCCCGCGCTGGCCGAGGCGAGCCGCGCGGAACCGGGCAACATCTCCTTCGAGGTCTTCCACGCGCTCGGTGACGCGCGGGACGTCGTGCTCCTGGAGCGGTACGACTCCCCGCGGGCCTTCGCGGCCCACCGCGACTCCCTCCACTTCAAGGACTTGGTCCTGCGGCGGATCGCACCCCTGCTGGTCAGCCGGGTGGTCGCGACCTACGAGGCCGGCGAATAGCCCCGGGACGCCGTGTCAGGTCTGGAACTGGTTGATCCCGCCGTCCACGTAGATCTCGCCGCCGGTGGTGAAGGAACTGCGGTCGGACGCCAGGAAGAGCACCGCCTCCGCCACCTCCTCGGGCCGGCCGAGCCGGCCGAGGGGAACGCCCTGGGCCAGGGCGGACTGGAAGGCGTCCTTCTCGTTCGGGTCGGGCGCCAGGCCTCCGAGGCCCGGGGTCTCGACCGGGCCGGGGCTGACCGCGTTGACCCGGACGCCGCGGTGGCGCAGTTCGTTGGCGAGGGAGCGGGTGAGGGTGCGCAGCGCGCCCTTGGTGGCGGAGTAGACGCTCAGGCCCTCCTTGGCCGCGGTCCGCTCGGTGGAGGCGTTGATGACGATCGAGGCACCCCGGGGAAGGAGGGGCAGTGCCTTCTGGACGGTGAAGAACACGCCCTTGACGTTGGCGGCGAAGGTCGCGTCGAAGTACTCCTCGGTGACCTCCTCCAGCAGCAGCGTCCGGCCGGTGCCCGCGTTGGCGAAGATCACGTCCACCTGCCGGCCGCGCTCGGTGACGGCGGCGTACAGGCGGTCGATGTCGGCGAGATCGGACACGTCGCCGCGCACGCCCACGGTGTCGCCGCCGATCGCGGCGACGGCGGCGTCGAGGGCCTCCTGACGCCGGCCGGTGACGAAGACGAGGGCGCCCTCCTCCGCGAACCGCCGTGCCGTCGCCAGGCCGATGCCCGTCGTGCCGCCGGTGACGACCGCCGTCCTGCCGGTGAGTTCTCCCATGGTTCGCTCCCGTCCGCTCAGGGTCGGCCATCGCCTTCCCATCGTCGCAGCGGGTGCTGAGGACCGGCGACCGCGGCGGGCTCAGGAACGGGCGGCCGGGCCGGGGGCCGCCGTGCGCTGCCGGTGGCGTGCCGCCTTGGCGCTGTTGCCGCAGCGGTCCATGGAGCACCACTTGCGCGGCCTGCCCTTGCCGGCGCCGTTGTCGAGATAGATCATGCGGCAGATCTCCGCGTCGCAGGTCCGCAGCAGGGCCCGGGTGCGCGGATCGGCCATCACGGCGATCAGGTCGCGGGCCACGGCGGACAGCAGTTCCGCCGCCGTCAGCCGCGGAGCGGGCGGGTGTGCGAGCCGTCCCCGCGCGTCGGTCCGCAGCCGGGGCGCCGGCGGGGCGACCCGGGCCAGCGCGTTGACCAGGTCCACGGATTCCGGTCGCGGGGCGCGGTCGTCCAGGTGGGCCGTGACGACGTCGTGGGCGGCGCCGCGCAGTTCGCGCAGTGCGGCGAGGAGTGCGGCCGGGTCCTCCTCGTCCCTCGGGGCGAGGCCGACCCCCGCGCACCATTCGCGCAGGCGCTCGGGACCGTCGAGGCGTTCGACGGGCGTGCTGGGCCTGCGCCCGACGGTGGCGACCAGGTCGAGCGACAGCGAGCCGGAGTCGAACCGCAGGGACCTTGCCTTGGCGGTGATCCGGGTCCGCGGGGTGGCCGGGACTTCCACGCTCATGCGACAATAGTAACCGGAAAGACGGTTACCAAGGACGGACGATGCGATCCTGGATGCGCGCGGCCTCGGCGATGTTCGTCGTCGGCTGGGGCGCGAACCAGTTCTCGCCGCTGCTGCTGGTCTACCGCGCGGACAGCGGGGTGACCGCGAGCGTGGTCACCACCGCGTTCGCGGCCTACGCCGCCGGGCTGATCCCGGCGCTCCTGCTGGCGGCGCGCTTCGCGCAGCGCTTCGGACGGCGGCAGGTGGTGTGCGCCGCCCTGGTGCTGTCCGCCGTCGCCTCGGCGGTCCTGCTGGTGGGCGGAGACCATTTCTGGGCGCTGATGCTCGGGCGGCTGGTGGCCGGTGTCGCGTCCGGGGCGGCCTTCGGGCCGGGCACGGCATGGATCAAGGACCTGTCGGCGGACGCGGGCCCCGGCGCGGGCGCGCGGCGCGCCGCCGTCGCGCTGTCGGCGGGATTCGGCGGCGGCCCGCTCGTGGCGGGCATCCTCGCGCAGTGGCTGGCGGCGCCCGAGGCACTGCCCTATCTCGTGCACCTGTGCCTGACGGCGGCCGTGACACCGTTCGTGTGGAAGGCGCCCGATCCCGCCGTGCCCGATCCCGCCGTGCCCGGTCCCGCGGCGACCGTCGCCGGCGGTTCCCGGCAGTCACGCCCCCGGCTGCGGACCGCCCTGCTGCAACGGGAGTTCCGCTGGGAAGTCGCCCCCTCGGCACCGCTCGTCTTCGGCGCGCCCACCACGAGTTTCGCCGTGCTGCCCGCGCTCGTGCCGCTGCACGGCCCGGAGATCGCGGCGGGCGGCGGCATCGCCGGACTCACCCTCCTCACCGGCCTGCTCGTCCAGCCGCCGGCCCGCCGGCTGTCCCGTCGCGGGTCCCATGTGACCCGGCACTGGGGCCTCGTCGCCGCCGTCCTCGGGTTCCTCCTCGCCGCGGCGGCCGTCCGGCTGGCGGAACCCGCCCTGCTGATCCCGGCGGCGATGGCCCTCGGGGCCTGCTACGGGCTGCTCCTGGTGGCCGGGCTCAGCCAGGTGGAGGCCTGGGCCGCGCCGCGGGACCTCGCGGGCGCCGCGGCGGTGTTCTACTGCCTGGCCTACCTCGGGTTCGTCACGCCGCTCGTCGTGACCGCGCTGCGCGGCGTCCTGCCGCCCGCGCCCCTGTTCGTCTGCGCCGCCGCCACGGCGGCAATCCTCATCCCGGCGACCGCGCTGCTGCGCAGGGCATCGCCCGGGCACCCGAGTCACACCGGCTGAACCGGAAGGAAAGCACGTCATGCGCATCGTGGTTGTGGGAGCGGGCGGAGTCGGAGGCTACTTCGGCGCCCGGTTGGCCGAGGCGGGCCACGAGGTCACCTTCGTGGCGCGCGGCCGGCACCTGGCGGCCGTACGGGAACGGGGGGCGCTGCTGGTGCGCAGCCCGCTGGGGGACGTCCGGGTCGACGCCGGGCACTTCGCCGAGTCGCCGGCCGACGTGCACGAGGCCGATGTCGTCCTGGTCGCCGTGAAGCTGTGGGACACCGAGGACGTCGCGGCCGGGCTGCGCCATCTCACCGACCGCGGGGCCCGTGTGCTCTCCCTCCAGAACGGCGTGGAGAAGGACACGGTGCTGCGCCGCCACCTGCCGGACGACGCCGTGTGGGGCGGTGTCTGCTACATCGCGGCGGTCATCGAGGAGCCCGGCGTCGTCGTGCACCGCGGGACGCTGCAGCGGATCGTCCTCGGCGCCTACGAAGGGCGGCCGGCGGACGGCGTGGCCGAGTTCCAGCAGGCGTGCGTGAAGGCCGGCATCGACGCCGAGATCGGCGCGGACATCGCGCGGACGGTCTGGGAGAAGTACGTGTTCCTCACCGGGCTGTCCGCGACGACCACCGCCGTGCGGCAGCCGATCGGCGTCATCCGCCGCAACCCCGGCTCCCGCGAGCTGCTGCGCGAGGTGATGGCCGAGGCCGTCGCCGTCGGACGTGCCGCGGGCGTGGACCTCGACGAGGGGTTCGCCGACGCGCAGATGGCCGCCGTCGACAGCCTCCCGGCCGGCATGACCTCGTCCATGGCCCACGACCTGGAGCGCGGCAACCGGCTCGAAGTGCCCTGGCTCAGCGGCGGAGTCGTCTCCCTGGGACAGCGGCTCGGCGTGCCCACGCCGCGCAACCGGACGGTTGCCGACATCCTCGCCCCGTACGAACTCGGCCGCCCGGCGGCCCCGGACGCCTGACCCCGGCCGGCGGGCGGGATGTGTGCCGAAAGCCCCCGCCCCGGCCACCGCTGGGAGGTGGCCCAGGCACGGGACTCCCGCAGCCTTCGGACGAGGGAGTCGACACATCGTGCGAGGGAGCCGGCCACGCCGGCCACGGGACGACTCTCCCCCAGGTGCGATCCACCGCACCTGGGGGAGCCGTGCCGGGCGTGTCAGCCGGCGATCCGGACGGGCAGCTCGTACAGGTCGTTCTGGGTCACGACCGGCTTGTTGCGCAGCTCCGCGGCCGGGACCGCCAGGGACAGGCCGGGGAAGCGCGCGAACAGGGCCGGGAGGGCCACGCCCGCCTCCAGGCGGGACAGAGCCGCGCCGGGGCAGACGTGCGGGCCGTGGCCGAAGGCGATGTGCCGGATCGGCTCCCGCGTGATGTCGAACTCGCCCGCGGTCGGCCCGTGCTGGGCCTCGTCGCCGCCGATGGCCGCGTACGAGACGATCAGTGCCTCGCCCTTGGCGATGACCTTGTCGCCGACCGGGACGTCCTCGGTGGCGAAGCGGATCAGCACGTGCGAGGTCGGCGTGGAGTGCCGGAGCGTTTCCTCCACCACGGCCTCCCAGGCCACCTTGCCCGCCAGGACGAGCGCGAGCTGGTCCGGGTGGGTCAGCAGGTTGACCACCGCGTTCACGATCAGCGAGATGGTCGTCTCGTGACCGGCGGCGATCATCAGCTGCAGGGTGCTCTGGATCTCCGCGTCGGTGAGGTGGTCGCCGTCCTCGGAGGCCGCGATCAGGGCGCTCGTCAGGTCGTCGCCCGGCTCGGCGCGGCGGGCCGCGACCGTGCCGCCCATCATCTCCGCGAGCTCGCCCAGGGTGGCGAGCACCTCCTCGGGCGGGGTCTGGGTCGAGAAGAACTTCTCGAACAGCACCTTCAGCCTCGGCAGGTGCGCCTCGTCGATGCCCATCAGCTCCTGCACCACGTACATCGGCAGCGGGTACGCGAACTCGGCCTTGAGGTCGATCACTTCGGCGTCCTCGGCGGCCTTCGCCACCCGGTCCAGCAGACCCGCCGTCAGCTCCTCGATGCGCTCGCGCATGAGCTCCACCCGGCGGGGGGTCAGCGCCTGGGCCACCAGCGCGCGCAGTCGGCGGTGGTCCGCGCCGTCCACCGTCAGCATGGAGCGGCCCGGGTTGGCCAGGCCGATCAGCGCCCAGTCGGCCGGTATCTCACCGCGGGTGAACGCGTCCCAGTGGGCGATGTCCTTCACCAGCCGCGGGTCGGTGAGCAGCGCCCGCGCCTCCGCGTGGTGCGTGACGGCCCACACGGGTACGCCGCCGGGCAGTTCGACCGCCGCGAGCGGGCCCGCGTCGCGCAGCAGCGCGCTCTCCGCGGCCAGATCCTGGACCAGGGGGTCGAGCACGATGCGCGCGCCGTCGAGGGCGCTCGCTCCGGTGACGGGGCATTTCATGGACGTTCTCCAAGAGCCGGAGTGGGAGTGAAGCGCACGGGGAGTTCGGTCATTCCCCGCAGCCAGGGGGACGCACGCCGCACCAGGGTCTCCGGAGCGACGGCGAGATCGATGTCGGGCAGCCGGTCGAGCAGCACCTCGATCCCGGTCCGGGCGATCACCTCGGCGATCTCCTGGGCGGGGAACGGGCAGCGGTGCTCGCCGTGCCCGAAGGAGAAGAAGGCGCTGTTCCCGTGGGTCGGGCCGCCCGCCTCCAGATGCACCTGGGGGTCCGCGTTGGCCGCCGCGAAGCCGAGGATCAGCAGGTCGCCGGAGCGGATCTGGCGCCCGCCCACCCGGGTATCGCGCGTGGCCCACCGCCCGGCGATGTTCTGCGTGGGCGTGTCCTCCCACAGCACCTCGTTCATCGCCTGGCCCACGCTGTGCCGGCCGCCGGAGAACGACGCGGCGAAGCGGTCGTCGGTCAGCATCAGCCGCAGCGAGTTGCCGATCCAGTCCGCGGTCGGCTGGTGGCCCGCGACGGTCATCACCATCATGTCCTGCACGATCTCCTCGTCCGAGAAGTCGTACCGGTCGGCGAGCATGCGGGAGACGACGTCGGGGCCGGGCCGCCCCTTCTTCAGCTCCAGCAGCCCGGTCATGGCGGTGAAGACATGGGTCTGCCCGGCGATGGCGTCCTCGGTGCTGTCGACCAGGTCGTTGATCGCCTTGACCAGCGCCGGGCCCTGCTCGTCGGTGAAGCCGTAGAGGCGGGCCAGCACACGCACCGGCAGCAGCGTGGCGAACTCGCCCAGCAGGTCCGCCCGGCCGCGGCCGCAGAAGGAGTCGATGAGCCGGTCCGCGTACCGCTCGGCGGTGCGCCGCAGTTCGAACGGGTCGACCGCCTCCATGGCGTGGCTCATCATCGCGGCGCGCTGCCGGTGCCGTTCGCCGACCGTGTAGAGGATCGACGGCTGCTTGCGGCCGATCATCGGCAGCAGCGGCCAGTCGTCCGGGATGCGGTCCCACTGGTTCCACACGTCCGAGTCGCGGCTGAACAGCACCGCGTCGTTGGTGACGTGCAGCAGCTCGCGGTAGCCCAGCACCAGCCAGGCGGGCACGTCGCCGTCGAGCAGGACGGGGGCGACCGCGCCGTGGTCGCGCCGCATCTCCCGGTACAGCTGGGCGGGTTCGACGTGGAAGCGCGGTCCGCTGAAGGGCACGGCGCCCGCGAACGCGTCCTCGGTGGTCGATGGCTCGGTGGTCACGGTGCGGTCGTCTCCCGGGCGCGCGGGCTGGCTGCGGACAGGGTGTGCAGATGCCGGACGAGCGTGATCAGCACGTCCTTGGAGGACTGGCGCGAGCGCGCGTCGCACTCGATCAGCGGGATGCCGTCCGCGAGCGACAGCGCGTCCCGTACCTGCTCCTCGGTGTGCCGCGGGCCGCCGAAGTCGTTGCGGGCCACCACGAAGGGCGTCCCGTGGTGCTCCAGGCGGTCGATCGCGTACCAGGAGTCGTCCAGCCGGCGGGTGTCGACCAGGACGACGGCCCCGAGGGTGCCGCTGAACAGCCGGTCCCACAGGAACCAGAAGCGCTGCTGGCCGGGCGCGCCGAACAGGTACAGCACATTGCGGCGGTCCAGGCTGATCCGCCCGAAGTCGAAGGCCACGGTCGTGGAGGTCTTCGCCTGGACACCGGCGAGGTCGTCCACGGCCTCGCCCGCCTGCGTCATCGTCTCCTCGGTGTTCAGCGGGCGGATCTCGCTGACCGAGCGGACCATGGTCGTCTTGCCCACGCCGAACCCGCCCGTGATCACGATCTTCAGCCCGTTGTCGGCGGTGGCGCTGAGCGGCCGCCGGAACGGCGGACTGTGGTCAGAGGTTGCGTAGTCCAACGAGCACCTGCTCCAGGATCTCGGGGTCCGGCAGTTGGGCCGCCGTACGGACGGTTCGGGGGTGGCGGGCGCTGATCCTGCCGGTCTCCAGCAGATCGCCGAGCAGGACCTTGGTGATGCCGACCGGCAGCGCGAGGTCGGCGGCGAGTTCCACCACCGCCGTCGGCTGCCGGCAGACGCGCAGGATCAGCTGGTGCTCCGACTGCATCCCGGGCGCGGGATCGCACTCGGCGACCACCAGTGTCACCAGGTCGAACACGTCCGACTCGGGACGGCTGCGTCCTCCGGTGAGGGTGTAGAGCCGGTCCGGATCGTCGTCCCGGCCCGGGCGAGGGGTCATCCGAGGTCGCCGTCCGCGCCGGCCTCACGGGGCGGTGCGCTCAGGTGCTCCCCGAGCTGCTCGACCAGTTCGCTCATGTTGTGGCCGATCACGCCGACGTCGGAGTCCTCGCGGGCGACGACGGCCAGGTGGGCGCCGTCCCCGGCCTCCACGATGAAGAGGATGCCGCCGTAGAACTCGGCCATGGCCTGCCGGACGCCGCCGCTGCCGTCGCCGAACTCGACGGACGCGCCCTGCGACAGGCTTTGGATGCCGGCGGAGATCGCCGCGAGCTGGTCCGCCTGGTCCACGGAGAGTTCGGGGGTGCGGCACAGCTTGAGTCCGTCACGGGACAGGACCAGGGCGTGGCGGGCCCCGGGTGTCCGCTCGAGCAGGTTCTCCAGCAGCCAGTTGAGTCTCTCGTCGGTGCTGGTGCTGCTGCCGTGGGTGCTGCCGGCTGCGGTTGCGGTCATCAGGAATCGCTTTCTGGGTCCGTCGCGGTCTGCTGGTGGGGGGCCGCGGAGGGGGCTGATGCGGGGGAGGGCTTGCGCTTGAGGGCTCCCCGGAAGGTGCTGAAGCGGGCGGCGCGGGCCGCCGGCGTGTCGTCGTCGCGGGGGGCGGAGCGGCGGGTGACGACGGACGGTTCGGCGTGACGGGCGGCGGCCAGGGTGCGGCCGCGGCGGCGCTTGGGCAGGCCGCTCTCCCCGAACTCGGTGGGGTCGGCAGCCGTTTCGGTATCCGTGGCGGGCTCCGGCGCTGCCTCACCGGCATTCGCGCGCGAGGGCAGGTCCTCGGGGTCCGGGCGCGGCGCGACGGGCAGCGGGTCGGGGAGCAGGATCTCGGCGGAGTCGGCGTCCGCGGTGCCGCCGGGGCGCGGACGGGTGATCAGTTCCTGGGGGATCATCACCACGACGCCGGTGCCGCCGCGCGCCGAGGGCCGGAACGACACCTTCAGTCTGTGCTTGCGGGCGAGCCGACCGACGACCACGAGCCCGAGGCGCGTGCCGGACAGGCCCGTGAGGTGGTCCCAGCCGTTCGCCGCGACCGCGCCCTCGGCGCGGCGCAGCGCGACCTCGCCCATGACCAGTCCGCTGTCCTCGATGGTGATGACCGCGCCCGCGGGCACCTCCTCGACGTACACGTGGACCTCGGCGGTCGGCGGCGAGAAGTTGGCGGCGTTGTCCATGAGTTCGGCCAGGGCGTGCATCACGCCCTCGGCCGCGTGCCCGACGATCGCCACCTCGCTGCTGGAGTGCAGCCGCACGCGCTGGTAGCCGCTGATACGGCCCATCGCGCCGCGCAGGATCGACTCCATGCGGATCGGCTTGGCCCACCGGCGTCCCGAACGCGCGCCCGCCAGCACGGCGATGCTGTCGGCGAGCCGGCCGGCCTGCGCCGTGCGGTGGTCGAGGTGGAGGAGGTCGCCGAGGACTGCCGGGTCGCTGTGCCGGTGCTCCATCTCCCGCAGGTCGGCCAGCATGCTGGTGGTCAGTGCCTGCATGCGGCCCGCGGCGTTGGATCCGGCGGACATGGCCGCGGCGCGGCGCGACTCGCTGGTGGCCAGTTCCTCGGCGACCAGGGCCAGGGTCCGGCGCCGGGCCTCGTCCAGGGGCACGTCCACCGCGGCGAGGGCGGAGGCGGCGGAGTCGCCGTGCGTCAGCCGGTCGATCAGGGCGGGCAGCACCTCGTCGGCGAACCGGGCGGTGTCCGCTTCCTCTTGGGCGAGGTGCTCGCCCAGACGTCGCGCGCGCCAGGAGGACGTCGCCGCCACGACGGCCGCCGCCGCGAGGAGGACGACTCCTGCCGTGGCGCCGACCGCGGCGGGCACGCGCGCACCGTCGGCGGCGGACACCAGCCAGACTCCCGCCGATCCGGTGACGACCACCGGGGCGGCGACGGTCCGGGCCAGGTAGGGGAGCGGCGGACGCGGCGGCTCTGGCGCTGCTGCGTCGCGCGAACGCCCGGACCACAGGCGGGTGGGCGGGGTGTGCGCTGTCATGGATCGGTGACCTCGGGGCCGTGCGGACGGACGGTGCGGATCGGACGCGAAAGGAGGTAAAGGAGGTGAAGGGGGCAAGGGGGTAAAGGAGGTGATGTCACAAAAGAACACGCGTCCCGTCCGGCGGGGCCGGGGGCGCGTGAACTCCGGGTCACTATATGCGAGTTCCTGACCGTGGTTGATCGGTCTCGCGGTTACTTCTGTTCGCCGATGAGGTTTCGTGGCGGCATCGCGGTCGTGACCTGCTACGACGTCAGCGGGAGGCGCTGTCCAGGGCCGGGTTCGGCATGCGGCGGGGCGGTGAACCGGATGTCCGCGGTGATTACTCGTGTCCGGGGTGCTCCGAGATGTCCGGCGCAAGAGCGCATGGGGTGGTTCGCGTCATCGCGCTATTGACGGGTCCTTTCTTGGAGTGCGGTCGAGGGTGCGCTTTTGTTAAAACTTCGTACATCCGGGTCGACACGCGTAGATGAATGAGGCCAAATGGTGCATACGGCTTCCCGGAAACCCCATCGGCGCTGTTGCGGTCCTCTTGTGAGCGGTCTGTGAGCGGTGGTACGTTCGCGGACGTCAGCGGGGAGTGTGGGCGGAAATGCAGAAAAGGCAATCTGTCGACCAGGTGCAGGAAACGTCCGACGGACCCGGACCGGGTGCGTCATTCGATTCCGGGGAATTCAGTCCGAGGTTTCTCATGTTGGGGCCGGTTCGGATAGCGGACGGCGGCGACGTCATCGCACTTCAGCCGTCGAAACCCGCCAACCTCCTTGCCGCCCTTCTTTTACACCCCAATTCCACGGTGTCCGCGGACTTTCTCCAGCGCGTGGTGTGGGGGGAGGAGCGATCCGGCGGCGCCAAGTCCGCGCTGCACACCTGCGTGCAGCGGCTGCGGCAGCTGTTCGCCCGCTACGGCGTCGCGAGCCGGCTCATCGAGGCCGTCCCCGGCGGCTACCGCATCACCGCGGACGCCACGACGCTCGACCTCATCGCCTTCCGTGATCTGCTGCGCAGCGCCGACGCCGCGGCCGACCCGGAACAGGAGCTGCGCACCCTGCGGGCCGCGCTCGCCCTGTGGCAGGGGCCGCTGCTGGCCAACATCCACTCCGAGATCCTGCAGCGCGAGGTCGTGCCGCGGCTCACCGAGGAGCGGCTGCGCGCGATGGAGCGGGTCTTCGACCTCGAAGTCGCCCTCGGGCGCAGCCGCCAGGTGCTCGCCGAGCTGTGGCCCGCGGCCCGCTCGCACCCCGCCCACGAGCCGTTCTGGGTGCAGCTGGTGGCGGCCCTGCACCGCACGGGCCGCCGCGCGGACGCGCTGCGCGAGTACGGGGTGGTCAAGCGCTACCTGCGCACGGAGCTCGGGGTCGACCCCGGCCCCGCGCTGCAACGGCTGGAGCTCGCGGTGCTGCGGGGCGACGACCTCACGGCCGGTGCGCCCGGCGGCCGCGCCCTCCCGGCGGCCCGCGCCAATGGTCGAGACCATTTCCCCGCTCGTCCCGAATCCGGTGCCAAGGCCGGTGGCGCGGGAAAGTCCTTTCTGGCCGGCGGTGCGGCGCAGGTCCTCGAAACACTCGTCGGCGCGGGGCTGCTCGAAGAGGGCCCCGAAGGCCAGTACCGAATGCACGACTCACTGCGCATCCTCGCCAGGGGCGCACTCGAAATGCGTTCCGAGGCCACCGGCCCCGATATGTCCCCCGGCACGACCTGACCGGATTCCGGACGGTTTCCCCGACCGGCCCGGGAATCCGTGTGTCCCCATGACCGCGCCCCTGCAAGGGAGTAATACGGCATGACCGCTGCGTACGAGGAAGTCGCGCACTCGTATCCCCGTATCCGTCGTGATGTTCTTTTCACCGAGACGCCCGCCGGGGTGGTATTCCACAATGCCCACGGAGGCTTCAATCTCCAGGGCAGATCGGCCTACCGGTTCGCGTCGCTGATCGTGCCCCACCTCGACGGCACGCACCGCGTCGAGGAGATGTGCGCCGGCCTGGGCGACCAGCAGCGCGCCATGGTCGGCGAGCTGGTGGGCGCCCTGTACGGACGGGGCTTCGCCCGTGACGTCACGCCCGGCAGCGACGGCCTGGACCAGCTGGCGCCCGAGGTCGCGCGGCGCTTCGCCCCCCAGATCGACTACATCGACCACTATGCGGGGGAGGCGGGCGGCCGGTTCCGCCGCTTCCGTGAGACCCGCGTCGCGGTGCTCGGCGACGACGACGTCGCGCAGTGGTGCGCGCTGAGCCTGGTCCGCAACGGCTGCGCAGCGATCGCCGTACCCGCGGCCACGGGTGACGACCCGTTCGCCGCCGCCGTCGACGAGGCGGGCGCCCTGGCCGCCGACGGGTGCCCCGTCGGGATCGCCCGCAAGGACCTCGGGCCCGGAGCCGGGTGGGCGGACCTCGCCGGGTACGACGTGGTCGTCACCACGGGCGGCCCGCGCACCGTGCTCGGTCTGCTGGAGGCGGGCGTCCCCGAGGGCGTACGGCTGCTGCCCGCCTGGACGTTCGGCGGCCAGGCGGTGGCCGGCCCCGTCATGACCTCGGCCACGGCGGGCTGCTGGGCGTGCGCGGCGCTGCGGCTGGGCGCCAACGGCGACGCCGGTGCCGCGGCCGACCTCTGGAGCGGCGCGAGCCTGGGCGAGAGCGGCCGGTCCGCCACCGCCGGTGTGTCCGGGCCGCCCGCGGCCATGCTCGGCAACCTCCTGGCGTACGAGGTGTTCCGGCAGGTCACCGGTGTGCTCGCGCCGGAGGCCGAGGGCCGCGTCGTCCTCCAGGACCTCGACTCCCTCGACGTCGTCACCGAGCCCCTGCTGCCGCATCCGCGCTGCCCCTTCTGCCGGGACGACGAGGACGGCCGACCGGAACCCGCGCCCGTCGACATGGACGTCGATCTGACGGTACGTCAAGGTGGCGGCGAGGTCGCCCCCGACGCCGACGCCGACGCGGCGATGGCCGCCTTGGACGCCCGGTCGGTGCTCACCCACCCCCGCGCCGGTGTGCTCGCCGCCTTCGCCGACGACGCGTGGGAGCAGACGCCCCTCAAGGTCGGCACGGTACGGCTCGGCATAGGCCACCGAGGGCCGCGCGAGATCACCGCCTTCGACGTGCACCACGTCGCCGGGGCCCGGCTGCGGGCCCTGCACCTCGCCGCCGCGACCTACGCCGAGCACGTGGTGCCGCCGGCGGGCGCTGTACGCGGCGCCGCCCTGGAGGCCGCGCGGGAGAAGTGGCCGCTGCTCGCCCCCGCCACTCTGGACGTGGCCTCGGGCACCGGCGCCGGTGCCGGGCAGGTCCGCACCTGGCTGCCCGCGACCTCGCCGGCCTCGGGGCGCACCGCCCTGGTCCCGGCCGGCGCGGTGCGCACCTTCGGCCCCGACAACCACGACCGGATGTTCCAGCCCACGTCCGCCGGTTCGGCCGCCGCCGGGTCCCCGTCCGAGGCCGCCGCGCTCGGCCTGTACTCGGCGCTGACGCTGCACACCCTGGTCCTCGCGCTGCGCGGCCGCACGGCCGTCACCCTGCTCCCGGCCGGCCGGGAGGGCGAGGACCGCGAACTGGTCTTCCTTCGCCGGTCGGCCGTGAACCTGGGCCTGGCCGCCGAACTCCTGGACCTCGGCGGTGCCGACGCGCCCGCGCCGGTGCTGCTCGCCCGCGCGGAGGACCCGCACACCGGGCGGACGCTCTGGGCGACCGGCGCCGGACCCTTGCGCCGCGGGGCCGCCGTCGCCGCGCTGCGCGACCTGCTCGGACTGGTCCAGCTGGGCCGCGAGTCCGCGTCCGCCGCGCTCCCCGACACCGGCGACCCGCTGCTGGGCGACCTCGACCCGATGACCCTCGCCGTCACCGGGGAGGCCGGGCTGCCCGTACGCGAGCAGGAGCCGGGCACGGGCGTTCTCGCCCGACTGGCCGGTCACGGCCTGGACGCCTTTGTCGTGGAGACCGGTTCGGCCGACCTGCGGGCCGGCGGCGTGCACGTCGCCCGGGTCCTGCTCGCGCACGGGGCCGTGGATGCGTAACGACACGGCGCCGCGGCCCGCCGCCCCGCGGGGAGCGTCCGACGCCGGCGCCGACGCGCCGGCGGTGGAGGCGCTGTTCACCCGCAGCCTGCGCCGCCACCTCGGCGGTGGCGCGAAGGTGCGCGTCGCGGTGCTCGGCCTGCGCGACGAGCAGGCCGCGGCCACCGGCCCCGCCGACGGAGCCCCCGCCGAGGGGGCCGCCGCCGTCCATCTCTACGGGCACCACGCCCTCGTCGGCCCCGCTCCCGCGGACCGGCGGGCGGCGCGGACGCCGTGCCCGCGCTGCCTGGCCCGCCGCTGGCAGGCCGTGCGGCCCGGCACCCTGCGCGACGCCCTCGAACTGGGCTCCGGCACCCGGGCGACGGGGGAGTGGCCCTTCACCACCGCCTTCGCCGTCGACGCGGTCGCCGCCCTGGCCGCGGCGGCCGGTGAACGCGCCCCGGAACAGGGCCGGTTCGGGGCCGTCCACCTCCTCGACCTGGAGAGCCTCCAGGTCAACCGGGCCGTCCTCGTCCCCGACGCGGAGTGCCCGCACTGCGACCGCCGGGTCCCCGACACCGCCGAGGCGGCCACCGTCACCGTGGCCAGCGTCCCCAAGGCGGACCCGGCCGGCTTCCGCGGCAGGCGCATCGACGACTACGACCTCCCGCTGGAGGCCTTCGTCAACCCCGTCACCGGCATGCTCGGCCCCTCCGTCGCCCCGGACCTCACCTCCGCGTCGACCGCCTCCACGGTGGGCTCGTTCACCCTGCGCTCGGGCAGCTACCTGCGCGAGTCCTACTGGGGCGGCCACACCGGCAGTTACGGACGCAGCGTCCGCGTCGGCGTGCTGGAGGGCATGGAACGCTTCGCCGGCATGCGCGCCCGCGGCAAGCGCACCACCGTCGTCGCGTCCCTGGCCGAACTCGGCGACGACGCCCTGGACCCGCGCACCTGCGGCGTGTACTCCGACGCCTTCTACCGGCACCAGGACCTGGTCCGGCCCTTCGACCCGGACCGGCCCCACCCCTGGGTGTGGGGGTACTCGCTCCGCGACCGGCGGCCGCTGCTCGTCCCGGAAGTGCTCGCGTACTACCACGCACCCGGAGGGCTGGAGAACCGCTTTGTCCAGGAGAGCTCCAACGGCTGCGCCTCGGGCGGCAGTCTGGAGGAGGCCGTCCTGTTCGGGCTCATGGAGGCCGTCGAACGCGACGCCTTCCTCATCGCCTGGTATGCCGGCCTCCCCCTGCCCGAGATCGACCCCGCCACCAGCACCCGGCCTGCGACCCGGCACATGGTCGAACGGCTCGCGATGTACGGCTACCGGGCCCGGTTCTTCGACACCCGGATCACCTTCCCGGTCCCGGTCGTCACCGCCGTCGCCCAGCGCGCCGACGGCGGCACGGGCACCTTGTGTTTCGGCGCGGGCGCCTCCTGGGACCCCGAGGCGGCCCTGGCCGCGGGGCTCGCCGAGATCGCCACCGACGCCGTCAAGCTCCAGCGGCGCACCGAACGCGAGCGGGACCGGCTGGAGGCGATGGCCGCCGACTTCGGTTCCGTCCACGTCCTGCACGACCACCCGCTGCTGTACGGGCTGCCCTCCATGGCCCGGCACGCGGACTTCCTGCTGGACCCGCGGGACGGGCCCGCGGGACCGCCGCCGCGCCCCGTCGCCGCCCTGGCCACCGGCCGCCCGCCCGCCGCCGACCTGCGCGAGGACCTCGACGCCGCCGTGGCGGCCGTCACCGCGCACGGCTTCGACGTCGTCGTGGTGGACCAGACGATGCCCGAGCAGCGCGACGCCGGACTGCACACGGCCGCCGTCCTGGTGCCCGGCCTGATCCCCATCGACTTCGGCTGGCACCGCCAGCGCGCACTGCACATGCCCCGGCTGCGCACCGCCCCGCACACCGCAGGCCTCACCGGCCACGTCCTGCGGGACGAGGAACTCAACCTCGCCCCGCACCCCTTCCCGTGAACCAGCCGCCCACCCGGCGCGGCCGACGCCGCCACAGACAGACCACGGACAGAGAGGAACGGACATGGGGGACACCCATGAGTACGCGACCGCGGTGATGCGGCGCGGCCGGGTCGCGATGGAGCCCGCCGACTTCGTGCCCGACTGGGCGGACCGCCCCCGGAAGGAGAAGTTCTACCCCGGGGCCGAGCGCTTCCCGCTGCCCGACGGCGACTTCCCCGAGGACGCCGGCGTCGGCCGCGGCCTGACCGGTCCGCCCGGCGACGCACCCTTCACCCTGCCGCTGCTCGGCGGCATGCTCCGGGACTCCTACGGGCTGGTCGGCCGCCGCCTCGCCGTGCAGGCCAACACCGACCTGGGAACGCTGCCGATGTACACCCAGGCCAACTGGTCGCGCGGTACGGCCTCGGGCGGCGGCCTCTACCCCGTGGGCGTGCACTGGGTCTCCGGTGCCTCGGGCCCGCTGACCCCCGGCGTCCACCACTACTCGCCGCAGCACCACGCCGTGCAGCGGCTGCTGACCGGGGACGTCACCGGGGAGGTCAGGGCGGCGATCGGCGACGCCGGACTGCACCGGGACGCCGACCAGTTCCTCGTCCTCGGCGTCAAGTTCTGGCAGAACGCGTTCAAGTACAACAGCTTCGCCTACCACGTGGTGACGATGGACCTCGGCGCGCTGCTCCAGACCTGGAGCATGTGGGCGCGGGCCCGCGGCCTGCGGATCGACCCCGTCCTGTGGTTCGACGAGCCGCGGCTGGGCCGGCTGCTCGGCGCGGACGCGGACGACGAGGGCGTCTTCGCGGTCGTGCCGCTGCGCTGGGAGGGCGCCGTCCCCGCCCGCGACGGCATCCCGTCCGCCTCCCGCACCGCCGGTGTCCACCGCGCCGAGCAGGAGCGGTCCCGCCGGGTCATCGCCTTCGACACCGTGCGCACGGTGCACCGCGCCACCACCCGCCACGCGGCGGAGCGCCCCGCGCCCGGCGCGCTGGCGGAAGCCGCCGCCCCCGCGGTGCCCTCCGGCGGCGAACGGGTACCGCTGCCGCCCGCGGCGCCCATGGACCTGAGCGTCCGCCGCGCCCTGCGCTCCCGGCGCAGCAGCTTCGGGCGGTTCACCGGCCTGCGGCCGCTGTCGGCCGCCCACCTCACCGCCGCCCTGCGGGCCGCCGCGGCCGGAACGGAACTCACCACGGACGCCACCCCGCCCGGCGGGCCCCGGCTCGCGTCGCTGTACGTCTTCGTCAACCACGTCGAGGGCGTGCCTCAGGGCACCTACGCCTTCGACCCCGACACGGACGAACTGCGCCTGATCAAACCGGGCGCACCCGGGCCCTTCCTCCAGGCGCACTACTTCCTCAACAACTACAACCTGGAGCAGGCCGCCGCCGCCGTCGTCCCCGCGATCCGCACCCACCACGTGCTCGACGCCGTCGGCGAGCGCGGCTACCGGCTGGTCAGCGCCGCCATCGGGGCGGCCGCGCAGGCCGTCTACACCGCCGCGGCCGCCTCCGGCACCGCGTGCGGCGTGGCGCTCGGCTTCGACAGCGTGGCCTTCGCCGAGGAACTGGGCCTGACCGGGACGGGCGAACTGCCCCTGCTGCTGATGCTGGTGGGCAACGAGCGGCCGCGCCCGGCCGACTTCCACTACGACCTCGCCCACGACCCCGCGCAGCGCACTCAGCGCCCGACTCAGGAGGACGAGGGCCGGTGACCACCTCGCTCACCCCGCCGGGGCTCGTGCCCGCCGCGGCGCTCTCCCCGCGCTTCATGATGCGCCTGGCCGGCCTGCCCGTGGAGGCGGCCGAAGCGCTGCGCAGCCCTGCCGCCCGCGGCTGGGCCGACGAGGTGCTGGCCGAGGAGGCCCGCCTGCGGGAACTCGGCGCGCGCCTCAGCGACCCGCTCGCCGCGGTCGTCGACGGCAACGAGGACGAGGTCATGCGCCGCGAGGTGCTGCGCCTGCGGCGCGCCGTGTTCAACAACCGGCTCCCGCAGGACGTGCCCGCCGCGCTCGGCCTCGCCGCCCGCCTCGACGGTCCCGCGGGCCGCGACCTGGCCGACTGGCTGCATGAGCGCCGGAACCTGGCCGAACTGCACGCCAAGGGGCCCGGGTTGCTGGCGGAGGAGTTCGCCCGCGGGCGCGACGCACTGCGCGGACTCGCCGGCTCCGACCAGTTGCGCCTGGGCCTGCTGCTGGCCTCCCCGACGCTCGACGGGCAGCTCGACGCGTACATCCGGGGCGACGCGTCCGCGTCCGGCAAACGCGGCCGCAAGATCGAGCGGTCGCTGCTCGCCTACCTGTACCGCACGGCCTGCAAGACCAGCCCCTTCAGCACCTTCACCGGCGTCGCGCTCGGCGCGTTCGGGCCGGAGGCGGACCCTTCGGGCGGCATCGAGGTCGCCGAGCGCTGGACCGGGCACGCCCGCCTCAACGTCGTCGTCCTGCGCCGCATCGCCGAGGCCGTCGCGGCCGACCCCGAACGGCGCGGCGACCTGCTCGTCGGCCCGGCCTCGGGCTGGGAACTGGACGACGAACGGGTGCGCTTCGTCCGCCGGTCGGTGACCGCCGGCGACGACAGCGCCCCCGTCAGCTTCGACGCCGCCCGCGACCGGCTGTTCTTCCTGCGCCGCAGCGGCGCGCTCGAAGGGCTGCTCGCCCTGCTGCGCGAGCGGCCCCGGCTGCGCCACCGGGACCTCACGTCCTGGCTGACCACCGAGCGCGACGCCAGTCAGGAGGACGCCGAGCGCTACCTGTCGGCACTGCTGCAACTGGGCATGGTGCAGCTCGACGGCCTCTACCCCGACGTGCACAGCCCCGACCCGGTGCGGGCGTTCCAGGCCGCGCTGCGCGATGTCGGCCGCCCCTGGGCGCTGGACGTCGCCGCCCGCCTGGACGGCGTGGCCGCGGCCGTCGACGCCTACGCCGCCGCGCCGCTCGCCCGCCGCCGCGAACTGCTGGCGGGTCTCAGGCGGGACCTGCCCGCGCTCGTGGAGTCCCTCGGCGCTTCCGGCACGACCCTGCCGCAGACGCTGCTGTACGAGGACGCGCGAGCCGGCGCGGAACCCGTGACCGCCGACGCGCGCACCTGGACCGAGCTCGCCGCCGGCCCGCTGCGGTCGCTGGCGCGCATCCTGCCCGCCTTCGACGTCTCCCTGGCGCAGCGGCTCACGTTCAAGGGCTTCTTCCTGGCCCGTTACGGCAGCGGGGGCCGCTGCGACGACCTGCTGCGCCTCGTCCACGACTTCCACGAGGACCTCTTCGAGCAGTACCTGCTGTTCACCTCGCAACGCGGCCCGCACGACCCCGCGCAGGGCCACGCCCCGGAGGAGAACTGGCTCGGGCTGCCCCAGATCGCCGCCCTGGACCGGGCCCGCGCCGCCTTCGTGACCCGGATGCGCGCGCTGTGGCAGGACCTTCCACCGGGCGCGGGGGAACTGCGGCTGGACGAGGTGTTCGTGGCGGAGGTCGCGGCCGAACTCCTGCCGCTCGCCGAGGGCTTCGCCGCGCAGAGCCACTTCCTCCAGCTCGCCGCCCGGGAGGAGGACCCCCTCGTCGTCCTCAACGGCTCCTACGGCGGCCTCTGCTTCCCCTTCACCCGCTTCACCCACTGCTTCGACACCGCGGGCGACACCCCGGGACTGTCGGCGGCACTTCTGGCGGACCTGCGCGCGGCGCAGCCGGAGGGCGCGGTCTTCGCGGAGATCACCGCGGGCTCGGCGACCACGAACCTCAATCTCCACGGACGCATGACGGACTATCAGATCCTGTGTCCCGGCGAGACCGGCTCCGCCCCGCCCGAGCAGCGCATCCACCTGGACGACCTGTACGTGGAGCACGACGCCGCCGAGGACCGCCTCGTCGTGCGCTCCCGGCGGCTCGGCAAGGAGGTCCTCCCGCTCTACCTCGGCTACCTGGTGCCCATGGTGCTCCCGGAGATCCCCCGCACCCTGCTGCTGCTCTCCCCGACCTCCAAGACCGCCCTCGACGTGTGGACCGGCGTGCCCGAGGCGCCCGCCACCGGCGGGGTCACCGCCCGGCCCCGCGTACGGCACGGGTCCGTGGTGCTCAGCCGGCGCAGCTGGACCGCCGAGGCCGCAGCCCTGCCCGTCCGGCCCGCTGGGCAGGACGACTCCGGCTGGTTCCTGGCCTGGCAGCGCTGGCGGCGCGAACACGGCCTCCCCGCCCGGGTGTTCGCCACCGTGCACGCCCCGCGGGGCGCGGCGGGCGGCGGCTGGGCGGGCGGCGGCTCCAAGCCGCACTACGTCGACTTCGACAGCCCCCTGAGCCTGGTCGCCCTGGAGGGCCTGCTCAAGGAGCGCGCCGGACGCGTCGTCCTGGAGGAGATGCTGCCGGCGGAGGACGACCTCCACGTCCGCACCGCCCGCGGCCGGCACGTCGCCGAACTCGCCGTCGAGATGTTCCCCGCCGCCCCGGCACACCCCGTACCCGACGAGGAAGGACACGGTGAGCGGTCATGACCTCACCCGCGCAGACAGGTGCCGCCGCCACCGGGGCCGCCCCCGGCGAATGGCAGGCACTGCACGTCTTCTACGCCGCCAGCCCGCGCCCGCTGCTGCTGGACTGCGTCCGGCCGCTGGTCGCCGGACTCGAGTCCGAGGGGCTGCTGTCGGGGTGGTTCTTCATCAACTACTGGCTCCAGGGACCGCACGTGCGGCTGCGCCTGAAGCCGTCCTCCGAGGCCGTCGCCGAAGAGGTCGGCGAGCGCGCGCTGCGGGCCGTCCAGGACTTCCTCGCCACCCGCCCGGCCCTGTACGAGGTCAAGGCGGGCTTCCTCGCCGACCTGTACAACCAGCTGTTCGAGCTGGAGTACCCGCGCGAGCAGCGCGACCGGCTGGTCGGCCCGGACGGGCGGATGCTCCTGCGGGACAACAACTCCGCCGGCGTGGAGCCCTACGAGCCGGAGTACGGCAAGTACGGCGGCCCGGCGGGCGTCGCGCTCGCCGAATGGCACTTCCAGCGCTCCAGCGAGCTGGTGGTCGAGGCCCTGCGCACGATGAACCTGCATGTGCGCACCGTCCTGCTGGGCACGGCCGCGCAGCTCATGATGGTCATGTCGGCCTCCTTCCTGGCGGACGACGAGGAGCTGGCGCACTTCCTGGAGCGCTACCACGCCTTCTGGGACGGCGCGTTCTCCGAGACCGAGTTCACCGCCCGCAGGGGCTACGACCGCGCCTTCGGCGACATGGGCAGCGAACTCGGCCGCCGGTTCGCCGGGGTCCGGTCCGCCGTCGCCGCCGGCGCCGAGGACGAACTCCCCGGCTTCCTGCGCGGCTGGGCGCGGCACTGCCGTGAACTGGCGGACCGGGTGCGGGAGCTGGCCGCCGGTGGCGAGCTGGTCTTCCGGTCCTGGAGCGGCGACGAGGAGTTCGGGGTCACCGAGCCGGGCCGGGCGCTGGCGATGCTCATGTCCCCATACATGCACATGACCAACAACCGGCTCTCGGTCACCATTCGCGACGAGGCGTTCCTCGCCTACGTGCTCGCCCGCGCCCTGCGCGAGGGCACCGGCACGCCCGAGGGGGAGCGGTGACCGCACCGCCGGACCTGCCCGACCTGCTCGGGCTGCGGCCGCGGCGGCGGCCCGACCTGCTGATCGGGCCGTCCGTGCTGCGCGGCACGACGCCCGTCCACCCCCTCAAGGACCCGGTCGGCGGCCGCCGGTTCGAGCTGCGGCACAAGGAGTTCTTCGTCCTGTCCCGGCTCGACGGCGAACAGACCCTCGGCGCCATCGGCGAGGCCTACGCCCACGAGTTCGGCGCCCGCCTCGACGACGCCCGCTGGCAGCAGATCCTCGGGCTCTTCGGCGCGCGCCGGTTGCTGGACGGCGGCCCGCTCCCGGAACCGGCCGCGCCCGCCCCCGCCCCGCGCGTGCAGGACGGCAGGTCCACGCTGCTCAACGGCCATGTGCGCATGGCGTCCGACGCCGGCGCGCTCATCGAGACCCTGCACCGGCGCACCGCCTTCGCCCGCACCCCGGCCTTCCTGGGCACACTGCTGGTCCTGGTCCTCGGCATGCTCGTCCACCTGTCCGTGCGCCTGGGCACCCTCGTCCACGACGTGACCCAACTCGCTCAGCGCCCCGTGCTGCTGATGGCGGTCGGCGTCGTGCTGTGGGTGAGCCTGGCCCTGCACGAGCTCGCGCACGGCCTGGTGGGGCGGGCCTTCGGCGGCACCGTCGCGGAGATCGGGCTGCGCTGGCGGCTGCCCGTCACCTATCTGTACTGCCTCGTGCAGGACGTGGCGTTCTTCGCCAGGCGCCGCCACCAGGTGGCGACCGCCGCCGCGGGACCCGCGGCCAACCTTGTCTTCCTGCTGCCGTTCTGGCCGCTGTGGGCCTGGGCGCCGGACGACGGCCCCACCCACTACGCCCTCGGCGGGACGCTGCTCCTCGGCGTCGCGGTGGCGCTGGCCAACCTCGTCCCGCTGCCCCCGCTCGACGGCTACAAGCTGCTCGGCTACGCCCTCGGCATCGGGCAACTGGCCGCCGGCAGCCGCACCTTCCTCGCCCAGGCCGTGGCCGGACGGTTCGGTCGCGGGCCGGGCACGAACGCCTACCCGCGCCGGGCCCGGGCGGCCTACACGCTCTACGGACTGCTGGCCGGAGCCCTCACCACCGGCACGGCCGCGGCCGTCCTGGCCGCCGCCGGACGGTGGCTGGCCGACCGGTACGGTGCCCTGGCCGGCGCGGCCCCCGTGCTCCTCCTCGTGGCCGCCGCCGTGCTCCGGCGGCTCGGCCTGGCCGCCCGCGCCAGGCGTACCGCGCACACCTCCCAGGACGGGGAGCCGACGGCACCGGACGCCGCCGCGCCCCCCGGCACCAGCACCACCCCCTCCGGCGACGACCCCCACACGGCACACACAGCAAGGGAACGGCAGATGACGGCAGTGGACACGGCCCCCGAGGCCGTGGTGATCGACGACGTGCACAAACGCTACGGCCCAATCCAGGCCGTGGACGGGGTGTCGTTCACCGTGCACCGCGGCGAGTTCTTCGGCATCCTCGGGCCGAACGGCGCGGGGAAGACCACCCTCATCGAGATGGTCGAGGGACTGCGCCGCGCCGACAGCGGCACCGTCTCGGTCCTCGGTGCCTCCCCGTGGCCGCGCAACACCGCGCTGCTGCGGCGCCTGGGCGTCCAGACCCAGGCCTCCGCGTTCTTCACCCGGCTCACCGCCCTGGAGCACCTGGAGACCGTCGCCGTCCTCTACGGCCTCGGCCCCGAGGCCGCCGTCCGCGCCCTGGACCTGGTGGGCCTGTCCGCGCAGCCCCGCACCCGCGTCGACAACCTCTCCGGGGGCCAGCGCCAGCGGCTCGCCATCGCCACCGCGCTCGTCCACGACCCCGAACTCATCATGCTGGACGAGCCCACCGCCGCCCTCGACCCCGAGGCCCGCCGCTCGCTGTGGACCGTGCTGCGCGAGCTGAAGCGCGAGGGACGCACCATCGTCCACACCACCCACCACCTGGACGAGGCCGAGGCGCTCTGCGACCGTGTCGCGATCATGTCGGCCGGCAAGGTCATCGCGCTCGACACGCCCGCCAACCTGGTCCGCTCCCTGAAGGCCCCCACGCGGGTCCTGGTCCCCGCCGACCGCATCACCGTCGAACGCGCCCGCGCCATCGAGGGCGTGGACCGCGCCGAGGTCGAGGGCGGCGAGGTGGTCATGGAGACCCGCGTGGCCGGACAGGTCATCGTCGCCGTGAACGACATCGCGGGACCGGACGCGGTGCAGACCCGCACCGCGACCCTTGAGGACGCCTACCTCGCCCTGACCGGATCGGAGCACTGACCGTGAGCGCGTACGCAGCACTGACCAAGGCCAACTACCGCGCCTACGTCAGGGACCAGACCACCGTCTTCTTCACCTTCGCCTTCCCGCTGATCTTCCTCGTCGTGTTCGGGCTGATCTTCAAGGGCCAGACCGTCGAGGACGGCGGCCCCCCGTACATCAACTACATCGCGCCCGGCGTGCTGTCCTGGGGCGTCGGCAACGCGGCCATGTTCGGCGTGGCGTTCACGATGATGCACTGGCGCCGCGACGACATCCTCCGGCTGATCTGGCGCACGCCCACCTCGCTGCCGTCCGTGCTGGCCTCCCGCTACGCCATCGCCATCGGCGTGGGCCTGGTGCAGGCCGCGCTGTTCGTCGGCGTCGCCCTGCTGCCGCTGTTCGGGCTGAAACTCGCCTCCGGTTGGCCGCTGGTGATCCCGGTGCTGGTCCTCGGCATCACCACGTTCATGGCGCTGGGACTGGTCGTCGGCAGCCTCGCCAACACGCCCGAGGCCGTCGCCGCCATCGCCAACTGCATCATGGTGCCGATGGCGTTCCTGTCCGGGTCGTTCTACCCCAGCGACCTGATGCCCGGCTGGCTGCGGGACATCGCGCTCGCCCTGCCGCTGCGCTACTTCAACGACGGCATCCTGGGCGTGCTCTCGCAGACCCACCACGGCAGCGCCTCCGACCTCGGCCTCGCCTGCGCCGGACTCGTCGGCTTCGCCGTCCTGTTCGCGCTCGTCGCGGCCCGGATCTTCCGCTGGAGCAACCGGGGATGACCGCCGAACCCGCCGCCGCGCCCGCGGCCCCGCCGCCGGACCTGCCCGGCACGCCCACCGACACCGCGGCCCGCGCCCTGCGGGACGCCCTCGCCGCCCGCCTGCCCGCGGCCGTCCCGGACGTGGTGCCGCTCGGCGCCGTCGACACCCTCAACCCCGGCCGCGACCCCCACGGGGACCGCCGGCCCGGCGCCCGCGTCCACCTCGCCCACGACGCCGTCCTCATCGGCCCGTTCGGCGGCACCGACCCCGCCGAGGACGCCTGCGGACAGTGCCTGGCGATGCGCTGGCAGCGGCTGCGCACCCGCTCCGAGCGCGAGGCCTGGGAGACCGGCACCTCCGCGGGCGCGGCGGGGCGGTGGCCGGTGCTGCCGGAGTACGTCGTCGACGCCGTGGCGTCCCTGTACGCCGCCGCGTCAGCCCGCCGCGCCGACGGGCCCCTGCCCCGCGTCGTCCGGCTCGACCTGGCCACCCTCCAGGTCGCGGCGGTGCCGCTGCTGCGCGAACCGCTGTGCCCGCACTGCGCCCCGGCCGACGAGGCGGTGCCGGCGCCGATCGGCACCGTCCCCCGCCCCAAGCCCGCGCCGGACGCCTACCGCCTGCGCTCCCCGCGCTCGTACGAACTCCCCGCCCAGGCCCTCGCCAACCCGGTCTGCGGTGTGCTCGGCGCCGCGACCTGGACCGACGTCAAGTCCCCGACCACCGCGCCGGTCGCGGGCAGCGTCTTCATGCGCGGCTACGCGGGCCTGACCGACGTCACCTGGAGCGGCCAGGCCAACTCCTTCCGGGCCAGCCGCGACCTGGCCTTCCTGGAGGGCCTGGAACGCTACGCGGGCACCCACCGCCGGCGCCGCGCGCCACTCATCACCGCCGCCTGGGACACCCTCGGGGACCGCGCCCTCGACCCGCGCGAGTGCGGCCTGTACGCGCCGGAGACCTACCGCGACGACCCTCTGCTCAGCCCGTTCGCCCCCGACCGGCCGATCCCCTGGGTGGAGGGCTGGTCGCTGCGCGACGAACGGCCCGTCCTCGTCCCGGCCCGCCTGGTGCACTACAGCGCGGGCCTGGCCGCCGACAACTTCGTTTTCGAGTGCTCCAACGGCTGCGCCATCGGCAGCTGCCTGGAGGAGGCGATCCTGTTCGGGCTGCTCGAACTCATCGAGCGCGACGCCTTCCTGCTCGGATGGTACGGCAACGCGCCGCTGACCGAGATCGACCTCGGGTCGCTCGCCCGCGGCACGACCCGCGCCATGGTCGACCGGGCGGCGCTCCAGGGCTACGACGTGCACGTCTTCGACAACCGCGTCGACCTGCCGGTGCCGGTCGCCACCGGACTTGCGGTCCGCCGCGACGGCGGCCCCGGCACCCTGGCGTTCGCCGCGGGTGCCGCCTTCGACCCGGAGACGGCCGTGGAGTCCGCCGTCTCCGAGATCCTCACCTACATCCCGCACCTGCCCGGGCAGGTCCGCGAACGCCCGGACGAACTGGCCGCCATGGCAGAGGACTTCAGCCTCGTGCGCCGGCTGCCCGACCACGCGGCGCTGTTCGGGCTGCCCGATATGGCCCGGCATGCCGCGAGCTACCTCGAACCGGCCGCCGTACGGCCGCTGCGGGAGCTGCACACCGAATGGGAGCGGATGCGCCCGCGCACCGGCGACCTCCGCGACGACGTCGCGCTGTGCCGGGACCTGCTCGCCGGGGCGGGCTTCGACGTCATCGCCGTCGACCAGACCACACCCGAACAGGCGCGCATGGGCCTGCGGACGGTGTGCACGCTGGTGCCCGGCCTGCTGCCGATCGACTTCGGCTGGTCCCGGCAACGCGCCCTGCGCATGCCCCGGTTGCGTACGGCCTTCCGCCGGGCCGGGCTGCGGGAGACCGACCTCGCCGGCGCCGAACTGCGCCGCGTGCCGCACCCGTTCCCCTGATCGCCGGGGCGGGCACGGCGAAGCCCCCTGCCCGGCGGCGCGAACCGCCGGGCAGGGGGCCGAGGGCCGGGTCAGGCCGTGCAGCTGGTGGTGCTGGTGGTGCTGCTGCAGGTGCTGGTGCTGCTGCAGCTGGTGGACGAGCCCAGCATGACCTCGCTGGCGTCGGAGTAGTCGGTGATCTCGAAGGTCTCGGACTCGAGCTCCAGGATCTCGTCGGCAAGCGACGCGAGGGACTTCGGCTGCGGCGACATGGTGGTCCTCCTCAACGTGAACGTGGCGGGAGCGGCGGCCCAGGCCCGGGTGGGACGAGCGAACACCCGTGCGCTGTACCGGAGTCATTTCTAACGACCCCCACTGGCAGATCCGCCCACGTCCCGCTGTCACCTCGCTGTCAGGTCCCTTCAGCTCTACGTCTTCCTCAAGGAGCCCGGCGTGCACCCCACCGCCCCCGCCACCACCGCGGTCCTCGACGGCCTGCCCGGCGTGCTGCGCGCGGCCGTCGAGGACCATCTCGACATCCACCGCCACCCCGAGCTCTCCGGCGCCGAGGAGCGCACGGCGGCCCGCGTCGCCGCCCGCCTGACCGCCGCCGGCTACGAGACCGCCGGCGGCGTCGGCGGGCACGGCGTGGTGGGCCTGCTGCGCAACCGCCCCGGACCCGTGGTCATGCTCCGCGCCGAACTCGACGCGCTGCCCGTGCAGGAGAGCACCGGCCTCGCATGGGCCAGCGAGCGCCCCGGCGTCATGCACGCCTGCGGCCACGACCTGCACCTCGCCTGCCTGACGGGCACCGCGGACCTGCTGGCGGGCGCCGCGGCCCACTGGTCGGGCACGCTCATGGTCGTCGGCCAGCCCGCCGAGGAGACCCTGAGCGGCGCCCGCGCCCTGCTGGAGGACGGCCTGTACGAGCGGTTCGCCACCCCCGACGCCGTGCTCGCCCAGCACGCCGCGCCCCTGCCGGCCGGGATGGCCGCCCACGCCCCCGCGCACGGGCCGGTGCTGGCGGGCAGCCGCCTGCTGGAGGTGGTCGTGCACGGCTCCGGCGGGCACGCGGCCGCCCCGCATCTGGCGGTGGACCCGGTCGTCGCCGCCGCGGCGATCGTGCTGCGGCTGCAGACCGTGGTGTCCCGGGAGACCGCACCGGCCGAGCAGGTCGTGCTCACCGTCGGCTCCCTGCACGCCGGCGTCCGGGGCAACATCGTCCCGGACCGCGCGACGCTGGAGGTCTCGGTGCGGGCCTTCACCGATGCCGCCCTCGACCGCGTGGAGTCCGCCGTGCGGCGCATCGCCACCGCCGAGTGCGCGGCCTCTTGGTGCCCGCGCGAGCCGTCGGTCCGGGTGCTGGCCCAGTCGCCTCCCACCGTCCCGGACGCCGGGGCCGCGGAGACGGTGCGCCGCGCCCACGAACAGGCCCTCGGCGAACGGCGCGTGGCGCTGTGGCCCGCGTCGACGGCCACCGAGGACTTCCCGCTGTTCGGACCCGCCGGGGCCGCTCTGCACGGCGTCCCCGGTATCCGGACCGCCTACTGGATGTTCGGCTGCACCGGCCCCCGCCAGTGGGCGGGGACCCCCGGGGGCAGCGCCGCCGAGAAGATGGCGGCGCTGCCCCCGAACCACGCCCCGGACTTCCGCACCGACCCGCGGCTGGCCGTCCCCGCGGGCATCACCGCCCTGACGGCGGCCGCCCTGGCGTTCCTCGGCCCCGGGGTCACGCCGCGCTGATGGTCTTCTGCTCGACGTACTGGCCGAGGCCCGCGGCACCGAACTCGCGTCCGATGCCGCTGGTCTTGTAGCCGCCGAACGGACCGTCGAAGCCGCCGAAACCGCCGTTGACGGAGAACGTCCCGGTGCGGATGCGCCGCGCCACGGCGAGCCCGCGCTCGGTGTCCGCCGTCCACACCCCGCCGCTGAGGCCGTACGGGGAGTCGTTGGCGATGCGCACCGCGTCGTCCTCGTCGTCGAAGGGGATCACGACCAGGACCGGGCCGAAGATCTCCTCCTGCGCGATGCGCATGGAGTTGTCGACGTCCGCGAAGAGCGTGGGCCGCACGTAGTAGCCGTCCTCCAGGCCCTCCGGCATGCCGGGGCCGCCGGTCACCAGGCGGGCGCCCTCCTCAATCCCGAGGTCGATGTACGACCGCACGCGCGCCTGCTGGTCGGCGCGGACCATCGGGCCGAGATAGGTGGCCGGGTCGGAGGGGTCGCCGACGGTGATGCCCTCCATCATCGACGCCACCGCCGCGACGACCTCCTCGTACCGCGAGCGCGGCGCGAGGATGCGGGTGTGGGCGATGCAGGCCTCGCCGTTGTTGCCGAACGAGGCCGACTTCAGCCCCTCGGCGACGGTGGCGAGGTCCGCGTCCTCCAGGACGACGGCCGCGGACTTGCCGCCCAGTTCCAGGCTGACGCGCTTGAGCTGCTCGCCGGCGACGGAGGCGATCGCGCGGCCGGCCGCGGTGGAGCCGGTGAACGCGATCTTGTCCACGCCGGGGTGCGCGACCAGGTACGCGCTGGTCTCGCGCCCGGCGGGCAGGATGCTCAGCACGCCCTCGGGCAGCCCGGCCTCCGTGAACAGCTCGCCGAGCACCAGGGCGTCCACCGCGGTCTCGGGCGCGGCCTTGAGGATCACGGTGCACCCCGCGAGCAGCGCCGGGACGACCTTCGCCAGCGCCGACTGGTGCGGCGCGTTCCACGGGATGACCGCGGCGACGACGCCGACTGCCTCGCGCCGCACCAGGGTGCGGCCGGCGCCGGCGGAGGGCAGTTCCTCCTCCCAGCCGAACGCCTCCGAGGCCCGCAGGTACGCGGCCGTCTGCTCGGCGATGCCGCCGTTGTGCAGCCAGTGGGTGAACCACAGGGGCGAGCCGTTCTCGGCGGTGACGAGCGCGGCCAGCTCCTCGCCGCGCGCGGTGTGCAGTTCGTTGAAGCGGCTGATCACCGCGCGGCGCTCGGCGGGCGTCGTCAGCGGCCAGGGCCCGTGGTCGAAGGCCTCGCGGGCGGCGGCCACGGCCCGGTCGACATCGGCGGGGACGGCCTCGGGGACGACGCCGACCAGGCGCCCGTCGTGCGGCGAGCGGACCTCGATGGTGCCGTCGCCGGCGGGGGCGGTCCAGCGGCCGCCGATGAACAGCCGGTCGAAGGAGGTGGCGGACGGGGTTGCGGTCATGGGAGTTCGCTCCTGAGGGGAGGGTGCGCCGCAGCCGTCCCAAATAACGGGACGGTGGGCTCTTATGTGCTCCACGTTAACAGACCGCTGGGCCGTTAATAAAGTTCCGGCGGTCCGTTACGATGTAACGGTGGCCACACCGGCCGGAGGAAGCCCGAGGAGAGGGGGACCGGAACCGTGACGCAGACCGAGACCCAGGACCAGGACCAGGGCACCGCCGCGTTCCAGCGCGCCCGCCGCCCGGAGCAGCGCGAGCAGCGCCGCGAGGCGATCCTCGACGCCGCCGGGGCGCTGCTCCGCGAAATGCCCGCGTCCGAGGTCAGCCTGCGCGAACTCAGCCGCCGCGTCGGGCTCTCCAAGTCCAACGTTGTGCGCTACTTCGAGACCCGCGAGGCGGTCTTCCTCGAACTCCTCGACCGCTCCATCGGCGAGTGGCTCGACGCCCTGGAGGACGAACTGCCGCCCGTGCCGGGGCCGGACGGGCCGCCCGTCGCGTCCGGCGCGCTCGCCCGGGCCTGGGCCGGCTCGCTCGCCCGCCGGCCGCTGCTGTGCGAGCTGTGGAGCATCCTGGCCGCGGTCCTGGAGCGCAACGTCTCGGTCGAGTCCGTCCGCGCGTTCAAGCTCCGGGAGGCGGACCACCGCGCCCGGCTGGCCCGCATGGCGGGCGACCGGCTGCCCGGCCTGGACGAGCCCGCGGCGATGGAACTGACCCGGATCTCCGTCGTGCTGACCGCCGGGCTCTGGCCGTTCGCCAACCCCTCGGCCGCGGTCGTCGAGGCCACCGGGGACCCCTGCCTCGCCGAGGCCCGTGTCAACTTCGGCGAGTCACTCGGCACCATGCTGCACGCCGCCCTCAAGGGCCTCCTGTGCGGGCACGCGACGCCCTGAGGGCCCGGCCGCCGCGGGCTCGCGCAGCTTAGCCGGATTCGTCACCCTGGGTGGCGGCTTCGCCCCGGTTGCCCGGGCCGGCCTCCGCCGCCGTACCGTGGGCACATGGCCGTCCCTGACCTCATCCGCATCGTCTCCCGCTCCTCACCCATGGCCCTCGCCCAGGTCGAGCGGGTCCGCGCCGAACTGACCGCGCTCCATCCCGGCATCGCCATCGAGGTCGTGCCCGTGACGACCTCGGGCGACCGCTGGATGGGCGACCTCGGCCGGCTCGGCGGCAAGGGCGCGTTCACCAAGGAGGTCGACGCCGCGCTCCTGGAGGGCCGGGCCGATCTCGCCGTGCACTGCGTGAAGGACATCCCCGCCGACCGCCCGCTCCCGGCGGGCACCGTCTTCGCCGCGTTCCTCAAGCGCGACGACATCCGCGACGCCCTCGTGCACCCCGGCGGCCTCACCCTGGACGCGCTCCCCGACGGCACCCGGATCGGCACCTCGTCCGTCCGGCGCGTCGCGCAACTGGCGGCCTCGCACCCCCAGTTGACCTGCGTACCGCTGCGGGGCAACGCCAACCGCCGCCTGGAGAAGCTGGAGCAGGGCGACGCCGACGCGCTCCTGCTCGCCGTCGCCGGCCTCGAACGCATCGGCCGCACCGGCGCCATCACGGAGATCCTGCCCGTCGAGGCGATGATCCCGCCCATCGGCGCGGGCGTCCTGGCCCTTCAGTGCCGCGAGGACGACTCCGCCACCATCGACGCCGTCAGCGACCTCGGCGACCCCGACACCCACCGCGAGACCACCGCGGAACGCATGCTCCTCCACGTCCTCCAGGGCCACTGCAACAGCCCCATCGCCGGCTACGCCCGCGCGGAGCGCGACGGCCGCCTCTCCCTGCGCGCCCGCGTCTTCTCGCCCGACGGCAAGACCGTCCTGGACGCCCACGAATGGGCGGGCCCGCTGGACCCCGCCACACTGGGCACTTCGGTCGCGGTCGCCCTGCTGCGGCAGGGGGCGCGCGAAGTGATCGACAGCATCCCCCATTGAGAGGCTGACGTACCGTCAGGGAACGGCTACAGCGCCACCACCCGGGCGATCAGCCCGACGGCGATGAGGGCCGCCACGGCGAAGATCAGGAAGAGGGAGACGACCTCCCACGCCGTTCGCACCTCCGGCGGCTCGGTGTAGGAGATACCGGCCGTGGTGCTGCCCTCGCACGGGGGAGTGGGCGTGGGCGGCACGCCTTCACGGTGCGGCCGCAGTTGCGGGGCGAGCTTGGGGCCGTCGTTCGTGGTCGCCATGCCTATCACTCCCGATGTGCTCCCGGTGTGCGGATGACCGCGGCGTCCCGGGCCCGCCCGGGGACGGCGGCCCTGCCGCGCTCCCCCCTGTCCTTCGATGGTAGGCCGCGCGGCGGGACCGTGCCCGTCGCGGTGGCGATGACCTGCGGATTCCACTGGACGGCCGCCCCGTACGCCGCGGGCCCCCGTCCGCTGTCGAGGGGTCAACCCCGCGCGGAGAGCGGCCTGTCGGCGCGCGCCGCGTCCGGGCCCGGCTGCGGCACGGACGAGTCCTCACGCAACGGGCGTATTCCGCGCAGGCCGCTCCGAAAACCGGAAAACACGCGAGCCGGGCATCACGACAGTTGACGGAAGTCAACCTATGGGGCGCCTGAGGGACGTGTGGCGCGACAGAGTAATCTGCGCGCCAATGGCATCGGATAACGACAGCCTGGAGATCCAGTGACCCAATCCCCCCGATTCCGGCCGCGCCCCGGCGTGCTCATAGCGGCCGCAGCAACCAGCATCATCGGGCTCGGCCTCTGCGCCGCGCCCGCCTCGGCGCACACCCCCAACTGGGAGGTGAGCTGCTCCGAGGTGACGATCGTCGACCTCGAGGCCTACAACGGCCGCGTGGAGAACACGGTGACCATCACCGTGGACGGCAAGGACCTTCTGCCGACCGAGACCTTTGGCTCGTCGTTCAAGAAGGAGCACCTGACCCTGCCCCCGCACACCAGCGCGGTTCAGGTCAGCCTGGTCGTCAAGGCCGGCGACGGCCAGCAGTACTCGTTCAGCGACACGAAGACCGCTCCCGCCTGCGAGGGCACGCCCCCGCAGACTCCGGAGACCCCGTCGCAGAGCGCGACCCCGTCGGCCAGCCCGACCACGGAGTCGCCCGCGCCGAGCGCGACCCCGACCGTCGAGGCGAGCCAGAGTGCCTCTGAGGCGGCACCCTCCCCGGCCGGTGGCGAGTCCTCGCCCGCCGCCGATCTCGCCGAGACGGGTGCTTCCAGCTCCACCCCGCTCCTCGCCGGTGCCGCGGCTGTCGCGCTGCTCGCCGGTGGCGGTCTGCTCTTCGCGAACCGCAAGCGTCGCGCCGCCCGTCACTGACGAGCCCCGCACGACACCTCGTTCATAGGCCCGGGTGCCGGCTCCTCCGCACGGAGGACCGGCACCCGGTTGCTGTTCCGGCCGCCCCGACCCGTCCCGGAAGGACCGAAGGACACCGTGACCACCCCGACCCAGTCCGCCCCCGCCTCAGGAACGGCACTCGACGAACACGCCGACACCGTCACGCCGTCCTCGTGGGCGGTGCTGCTGTGGAACGACCCGGTCAACCTCATGGGATACGTGGTCCGTGTCCTCGTCCGCGTCCTGTCGGTCAGCGAGGACGAGGCGCGCCGGCTCATGCTGCTCGCCCACGCCGAGGGCCGGACGGCCGTCTTCAACGGCGACCGCGACGCGTGCGAGGTCGTCGCCGCACGCCTGATGGCGGCGAGCCTGTGGGCGACGGTGCGGCATGGCTGACTCCGTCTTCACCTGCGACGGCGACACGATCCTCGTCGCCCTGCGGCAGCCGCTGCCGCGCACCCTTCTCCGGCTGGCCGACCGCGTCGCCGCCGCGCCGAGCCCCGTGCAGGGGCCGGACCACCTCGTCGAACTCACCCAGGACGCGGCCGACGACCCGCTGCGGCGCTGGGAGGCCGACGCCGCCGCCGAGTCGCTGCGCGGCCGGGTGGCCGACCGCGTCGCGGACTCCGACTGCTCCGTCACGGACGTCCTCGCGGCATCGGGCCCCGTGGTCCACGCCCGGCTCGACGACGAGGCGGCGGACCTGTGGCTGGAATGGCTCAACCGCCTCTACGTCGCCGTGCGGGCGGCCGAACTCGACGGCATCGCGGTCGGCGACGGCCAGCCACTCGACGTCCCGGGCAGCTACCTGCGCGAGCCCGACGTCGTCGCACCGCCCGGCTTCGGCCCTGAGGGACTGCTCGTCGGATCGCTGATGGCGCAGTTCATGGACGCCCTCGACGAACGCGACACGGGACGCCCGTAATTGGACGCGGCCACCGGGAGGCGGCGGTAAATCCTTGGCCCACCGGTGCGCTCCCGTGCCACAGTGAGCGCACCGAGGGGCGTAGCTCAGCCCGGCCAGAGCAGCGGACTCCAAACCCGCACGCCGCAGGTTCGAATCCTGCCGCCCCTGCAGAAGCGGCGCACCGCATGCCCTCTGCGGCGCCGGAACCGCCGGGAGCCCCGTCGGCGTCCGAGCGGGCACCACCACGGGCAAGACCTGACTGACGTCCCGAAGCGAACGCTCGCCCCATCCCTCGGTCTCCTGCACCGTCGACCTGTCGGATCTGCTGCTGCCCGGAGCTCCCGGAGCCAAGACCCTGACCAGCATGTTCACCGGCGTCGTTGACGCGCACCGCGCGAGGCGGCACTGATGGACACCACCACGTGCACCCCACGAGCCGGAACAGAACGGGCTCATGGACGGGCCCACGGTGAGCGCGGCGGGATCGCGGTGTTCCCCGCCGGTGCACCGTCGCGTTGCCGGCCATCACAGGCCTGGTCCTGGGCGGCGGAGGCAAACTGTCCGCGACGGAGCGAGCCGATGCCCTCGCGCTGGAGGCCGCCCGCGCCGGCGGGCAGGCCCTCGACCCGGCCGCGGCGATCACCGGCATGGCGATCCGCGTCGACCCAGTAGCCGCCCGGGCCGCCGCAGCAGCCTGGACCACCAGATGCTTGCCGCGATACGACGCGAACCAGACGGCACATTAGGGGCATTCTAGCCAGCACGACCCAAGGGGCTCCTGCCGCCGTCGATCAACGGTGGCAGGAGCCCCTTCGTGTTCTCGCGGAGGCGTCAGCCGACGCCTCCCGGTTCCCTGCGCCGGGCCCAACGGCTTGCGTCAGCGCGGAGGGCCTCGCAGCGTCCGGCGATGAGCCCCGCAGACCACTGAGCGCCAGGACCGCCATCATCACCGCGGCCCCCGCCGCCACACCGAAACCGCCGTGGGCACCGCCCGCGTCCACCACCCGTCCCGCGACCGCCGCGGCTCCCGCTACTCCCGCCGCGCTTGCGGAGTTGCCCCAAGTGAATGCCTGGGTGAGAACGGCACGGGGGACCGACGACTCGGTGAGAACGGAGGTGAGAATCAGGAGGACCGGCACGGCGAGCCCGGTCAGGGCGAGGGTGGCGCCAACGGCCAGGGGGGCGTCGAGGAACGCCAACGGGAGGCTCGCGAGGGTGAGGCAGGCGGCGGCTGCGGCTTGGTGGTGTGGGAGAGAGCCGCCGCGACGCCGTGCTCCGTAGGCCCAACCGCCGACCAGGTTGGTGCAGTTGGAGGCGCAATACAGCAGCGCTGCCTCGTCCGGTGTGCCGCGTCCGACGGCATACGCGGCAACGGACACCTGCGTCGCGCCGAAGAACACCCCGAGCGCGAGGCCGAGCGCGACCTGACGCAGGAATGCGGAGCGGAGCAGGGCGCGTCCGGCGTGTCGGCGTTCGGCGTGGTCGCTGAGGGGCGGCGTGGTGCGGCGCTGGACGGCGAGGACGAACCCGCCGCCGACGACGAGAGCGGCGGCCAGCAGTACCCCGGCACCCGGGTGGCCCGCCGCACCGAGGACGCTCACCAGGGCCGGTCCCGCCAGGTAGGACACTCCGTTGGCGAGGGCTTCCAGTGCGAAGGCGGTGGGCAGCGCGGCAGCCCGTTCACCGGACAGAAGGGCGGACCAGCGGGCGGCGGACAGGGCACCGAGCTGAGGCAGCGTCGCCCCGACGAGCACTCCGGCGACGACATTCGGAACGGCGCCGGCGAGCAGCAGTGCCACGGCCCCGGCATGGGCGCCCAGGGCGCCGAGAAGTACCCGGCTCTGCCCGAACCGGTCGACGAGGCGTCCGATTTGAGGACCGGCGACAGCGTCCGCGACAGCGAAGCCGCCAGTGACGAGACCGGCTGCGGCATACGACCCGGTGCGTGCGTGCACCAGCCAGACGATGCCGATCCCCGTCATGGCGATGCCCAAGCGTCCGACAGCGGCCGGAAGGAAGAAGGCCGCGGCACCCGGAGTGCGCAGCAGAGTACGGTAGTTCGCCGACGCCGAAGGCACGACGCATCCCTTTCGCCGCCCGGCGGGACGCGCCACACGGGGTCGTCGGCGTCCGGATGTGCCGACCCGTGGCTGCGCCTGAAGCCGTCCAGTGTGGCGCGGAGCGGGGACGCGCACCCCACGCCGACTCCGTCACCGGGCAGAAGTCATGCGGTAGTTGATGACTTCCTGGAGCGTAGAGGAACAGCGCCCGGAAACGAACAGCGGAGCCGTGGTTCCTCTGAACAGCGCGATCGTCGCTGCGGGGCGTATGCGGGGCTCGAGGCCGGCCATTCTTACAGCAAGGCCTCGTACTGCCTGGGCGGGCGGTCCGCCGAAGTCCTCTACCGCGACTGGATGGCCATCGAGCACACCGCCGGCAGCGTCTCAGGCGTCCGCAGAGCCATCGCTCGGGTTCAGCAGGTCACCAGGGCCTACGACGTCTCGATGGACGCGCGCACCGAGTACGCCATCACCGAAGTCCTCCAATCGCAGGCCCTGGCGTCCGCCGGCGGACCGGGCCTGCGAGGCCAGCAACGCGGTTACCGGACCGCGACGGGGATGCACGGTCCGGCAACCACTGATGCGCTGCAGGTTCCAGTGGCGTCCTTGGCCATCAACATCGCAGGCAACCGCGTCGCGCACCCGCTCAGTTCGTCATATGTGGGTGAAGATCTTCTCGGCGTCGAAGCGCGAGACCGGCTGGCGGGAGACGCGCGTCTCGTCCGGGTACCCGAGCACGACGAGCAGCGTCGTGGTGAAGTCGGTGTCGGTGAGGCCGAACGCTTCGTTGATCGTCGCGCGGTCGAACCCTTCCAGCGGGGTGGCGGCGACTCCGAGAGAAGCGGCGGCCATCATGGTCGCGCCGACCACGAGGTACGTGTTCTTCTCCAACCAATGGAGCACGTCGCCGCCATAGTTTTCCGATTGGATCTCCACGAAGTCGGACGCTCCGGTCTCCCATCCCTTCTGGATCTCCGGGTCCGGGAAGCGACCGTCCGCGCGCTCCTTCGCGAAGATCTCCTGCAAGTGCTCGTCGGGAATGGTCTTGCGGGTCGTGAATACGATCGCGTGCGACGCGTTCCGCACCTTCTCCGCGTTGTCCGCGAAGCGGCCGACGAGAGCGTCCGCAAGCTTGTCCTTACCGGCCTGCGTCTCCAGCACATGGAAGTGGTTCGGCTGGATGTTGACCGTCGTCGGCGAGGTGCGTAGGTAGCGCAGCAGGAGCTGGAAGGTCTCTTCCGGGATCTTCTTGTTCGGGTCGAAGTAGCGGGTGAGGTGCTTGGTGATCAGGTTTTCGAGATCCATGATCGGCTTTCGTTTCGTTGTCGGGAAGATGGGATGGGGTCAGGAGTCGGTTCCGGGGCCCTGGAGTCACGTCGGTGCGTGGTGAACGTCGCTCTCATTGGGGTGACCTGCGTGCCGGTCGACGCGGTCGCGACATCGCTGGTTACGCGCCGGCACCGGGGATGTCGACGACGGTGTCGTTGACGTTGTTGAGGTAGTTCGTGAGCAGCGTGACGACCACGACGGTGACGATCGCCTGGATCTCGGGGTCCGAGTACCCGGCCTCGCGGACCGCGGCGATGGCCTCGTCACCCACCTGACCGCGGGTCTCGATCACCTGCTGGGAGAAGTGAGCGACGGCGGCGCGCTTGGGATCGGTGGAGCCGCCAGTACGGGCCAGTTCGATCTCCTCGGTGGACATGCCTCCGAAGTTCGCGGAGGTGTATCCGTGCAGCGCAGAGCAGTAGTCGCAGTTGTTGGAGTGCGACGTGGCCAGCGCGATCGTGTGGCGGGTCTTCGCGTCGAGGAGCTTCGCGATGCCGCCCTGCAGGCCCATCACGATCTCGAGGACGCTGGGGTTGGCAGCGAGCATGGTGAACATGCCCGGAGCGAAGCCGAACTGCTCGGCGATGGCGTCGAGCGTGCCCTGCGTCTTGGCGTCGACGTCGGTGAGCTCGGGCGTGGTGAGACGAGACATGGTGGTGGCCCTCCGGGCGGTATCAGTCTGGGCTGCTCAGCCCAGTCACAGTGAACGCGACCCAGAATGGGCTGTCAAGCCCAATCCGTGCCCGTTGGGTCGCTGAGCCCAATCCGTGGGTAGGGTGGTGTCATGCAGATGGACGATGGATCGCGTGATGTTCGGGGGCGCACAGGCAAGGGGCTGGCGACGCGAGGTCGCATCCTCGAGCACGCTGCGGACTTGATCTACACGCGGGGGGTCCACGCGACGAACAACGAGCTGGTGCGAAGAGCAGCGGGGGTCAGCGGCTCGCAGCTGAGCCACTACTTCCCGAACAAGGAGAGCCTGGTGCGCGCCGTCATCGACTGGCAGGCCGACAGCGTGCTCGGCTTCCACCGAAGCGAACGGTTCGCCGGCTTCGATACGATCGAGGCGTACCAGGAGTGGGCGGAGTTCTACGTCGTCTCCGGTCGCCCGTTCGAGAACGGCTGCAGCCTCGGATCCCTCGCGAGCGAGATCGTCAAGACCGATCTGGATGTCCGCGACGACCTCATTCGTGTCTTCGCCGAATGGCGGGACATCTTCCGAGCGGGGCTCGAGCGGATGCAACATGAAGGACGACTCGACGCGTCGGCGGATCCGGAGCGACTCGCTCACATGTTGATCGCCGCCTACCAGGGAGGCAGCCTCCTCGCGCAGATCGCCCGCGACGTAGCGCCATTGCGTGACGCGCTGTATGCCGCGGTCGAGCAGCTTCGCGCTTACACAACGTCAGACCAAGTCGTGTGAACCTGACACGAAGCCCGGGCCTCGTGTTCTGGAGTGTGAACGTCTCGTGACGAGGTCGGTAAGGCCGCGGCGTCGGTAGACGCTGACGCAGTCGGGCGGCAGCGTAGCGGGCCTGACGACCCTGACGGTGCTCTTGTGCACGTTGTGGGAGGGCGAGGACAGGGTGATGAAGACGGGCAGGTCCTCGGGAAGGAGGCCGCGGGCGCGCGCGGCCAGGACATGCTCCAGGGCGGGACTTGCGAGAGCGGCCACCGTGCCCTCCGAATCCACGCCTAGCCGGACCCGCCGGGTGTGCCAGGTCCACAGGTCCACAGGTCCATCCTCCCGACCGCGGGCCGGGTCAGGCGCCGGGTGGCCGGGCCCTCCCTCTCCCGCACCGGTGCATCGCCCTCCGCGCGCACGGGCGCAGGCACATCGATCCAGGCTCGATTCCTCGGGAACCGACGCGGCGCGGGAGCGACATCCGAACGCTTCCGTGTGTCGTAACCTCTCCTCGTGGGCGTATCGGGCCGTAGCTGACTGCGCTCAACTGGTGCCGGCCCGGGAGTGCGCCCCGCTGGCAGTGCTGACCGACACCTCTGCCCAGACAGACTTTCCGTCAGAGTGGTAGCGGGTGCCCCATCGATCGGCGAGACTCGCGACGATGAAGAGGCCCCGCCCGGTTTCATCGACAGCACGGGCATGCTTGACGTAGGGAGAAGTTCGCGCACCGTCGCGGACCTCATAAGTAAGGGTCTGGTCCAGGATCACGCGGAGTCTCAGCGGGGGGCTTCCGTAGCGGATGGCGTTGCCAACGAATTCGCTGACGATGAGTTCGCCGGTGTAGATGATTTCCGCGTCGCAGCCCCATACTTCCAGCTGACGACGAGCCGCCCTGCGAGCGATCGACGCCGCCTCAGGACCGTCCGGCAGAATAAGCGTGAGCGCCTGGTCCGCGGGCAGTGCCTTGGTGCGGGCAATCAGCATCGCGGTCTCTGCTGGAAGTGGGCCATCTCCCAGCTCTTGAACGAGAGCGTCCGACAAAGCCATGAGTGACCAAGCACCGCCCGCTTCCAGCAGCGGGCGCAGAAATCCGGCCGACGCTTCGGCGGTCGTACTCATCACGATCGTGCTTCCCACAGGCAATGTGAACGTCGCAGCGGGAAATGGTGCAGTGTCGCATGCTGCAAGCTGAGGTCCGGACTGCGATAGGAGCCTGGTTGAGGTGCCGTCGGGAAAGATCGCGAAAGATTCAGGAAGTCCAGCGCACGCGGTGGTGCAGATGCGGTCTACAGGGTTATAGACGGAGATGGCGCAGCTGGCGGTGAGAGGTTCGCGATGCAGCGGATCCACAGGCGGCAATGCGGCGCGCGCATTGACGAGACGCGCCGTTGTCTCGCTCAACCGGGCGAGCAGCTCGTCGGGCTCCAGGTCAAAAGAGGCAAGCGTATGGATGGCTGTTCGTAAAAGCCCCATGGTGATGGCCGCGGGGATCCCTTTGCCAACTACGTCCCCGACAATCAGTGCCGTGCGCGCTCCGGGGAGCGCGATTGCGTCAGACCATGTGCCGCCACCTTCTTCGCCAGGGACGCACAGATGACGGACCTCCAGAGTGGCCTGTGTATCGGGCTGTGGTGGGAGAATCCTGCTCTGAATGGTAGAAGCGATGATCCATTCGTGCATATACCTGCGAGCGTTGTCGATACACAGTGCGGCATGTGCGGCGATCGCGGACGCCGTGTCGAGGTCGCCTCCATCAAAGGGTGCTTCCCCCTCGTGGCGGAAGAAGCTGACCACCCCAAGCAGTTCACCGCGTACCGTCAATGGGGCCACGATCAGAGAGTGAGCATCAGATCGCCGGACCTCATCAGCATGCTCCGGCTCCCTCCACGCACATGCTTCCTCGACAGACATCAGGTGGGCCCGAGGGACAGACAGGATGCGCGCAGTGGGAGTGCCGGCATCTAGCGAGTGAACTGTTCCACTTGCCGGAATTCGGCCCCGAATGGCCGCTTCGCGCAGCGAAACGACCCTCTTGACAGGCGTCCGCGGGGGGCTCTGTCCGCGAACAACCTCTTCGACCACCTCAACAACTGCAGTCCCGGCGAAGGCGGGTACCAGGGCCTCGACCAACTCCCAGCAGTCGTCCATGACACTCAGACGATGCCCTACATTCGCGCGAATCTGCTCCAGAAGCGCTCGGTGTTCCTTGGCTCTCTCGCGCTCAGTCACGTCAAGCGTGCAGGCAACGAGCCCCTGTACGTTTGCGTTCGAGTCTTCCAGGCGGAAGTACGAAACTGCGTAGATGCCGTAATCAGGCCGGCCTGATGGGCGCTTCCGGCGGACGAGCCGGTTCACCGCCGCGTCCCCGCTTTCGAGGACCGATCGCGCAACAGCGGTTTCCTCCTCGACGTTCCTGAATGCCCAGGATTCGGGGAAAGAGCCGCCCAGCAAGCTTTCCGCGGACGTGTCGCTTGACGCCTCGGGGACTGCGCTGGTCCGGACGATGCGCAACTGCTCGTCGAGAACATACAGCGTCACCGGCAAATGATCGAACACGGCCGCCAAGATCGCCGTATCCCGGGTTGCCGACGGCTCAATCGCGAGAACTCGCCACACGACAGCAGTAGCCTGCACAACAGGCTTCACTACGACCGCGGCCGCCTTCGCTCCCTCTCCGTCCCGCCCTCTTGCGTCAGTGGAGATCTCGTGCAAGAGAGCAGTCACGGACCGTCCGATGGTTTCAGCGGCAGAGAGTCCAAACAGCTCCTCAGCTGCACGTTCCCACGCAATCACCCGGCCCGCCTCATCGACGAGGGCGAGCACCTCACCGCTGGGCATGTGAGCACCTCCGGCCTATACCTTTCCGCATCACAAACGCCGCAGCCGCACCAGCGGATGGCTTCACCTCTCGGCTCTGACCGCTAAAGCCGCCGCTATCGATCATTGCCGCTACAGAGGGCTCTGGTTCGATGCCGCGCTGTAGTGTCCGTCCGCGACCGGCACGGTCCGCGGGCGTCGTATTCCTTACCGGCCAGCCGTGAAGGTTGGAGGCATCGATAAGTTCGACCTCGCCCGGTACGAGCCGACGCATTCTGACGTTAGAGTGCAGCCGACCGGACCTTGGGCAAGGCCAGCCGCGGCGTCGCGCACAGTTGCATTTTCCCTCCGCGACCCGCTTTAACACCCCGGCCATGGGCCGATTGGCCCCGATTGCTACACCGGCAATGACATCGATGAGTAACAGGACAGTCACAGTCCGGCTCACTTCAGCGAGAGCCTGGTAGTGATCTGCAGGCTTTCGCTACTGCAGGCCAGCGTGAGGTTGACGATCTCGGCCGCGGGCGTCAACGAGCAGGACGGTGCGGTGGGGTGAATGAGGGCGTCCTCACTGCTAGGTGCGGCGCATGGGCGCGGACAACCCCGCGGTCATCCGTCGGTCTCCTGATCGCGTTGATAGGCGGCGAGAAGAAAGAGCCAGATCTCGCCGATGGTGGGAAAGGCGGCGGTCGCGTGTCGGAGTCGTTTGAGCGGGATCTCACCTGCAACCGCAATGGTTGTCGAGTGCAGGAGCTCACTGACGCCTGGGCCGACAAAGGTCGCTCCGAGGAGGACTTCGCGGTCGACGTCGACAACCGGCCTGGCGTGCCCCTGGTAACCGTCGGCGTAGAGCCTGGCGCCCTGGGCGATGCTGAAGCCGAGGTCGACAGTCCCTGATGCGGCAGTCGGAGCACTCCGCCTGCTCGGCGCTCAGGCCCACTGCGGCCGCCTCGGGGTCGCTGAAGAACACCTGGGGTACAGCCTGCTCGTCGGCGGTGGTGGCGTGATCGCCCCAGGGCGTGTCGTCCAGCGGGCAACCGGTGGCGCGGGCACCGATGGCGTCGCCGGCGGTCCGGGCTTGGTATTTGCCCTGATGAGTGAGCAGGGCACGATGGTTGACGTCACCAAGGGCGTACAGCCATTCGCCCTCGACCAGGCAGGTGGTGTCCACATCGAGCCAGGACCCGGGGATGAGGCCGACCGTGTCCAAACCGATGTCGTCGGTGGCGGGCGTACGTCCGGTGGCGCACAGCACCTCGTCGGCCTCCAGCTCGCCGCCGCTGTCCAGGGTGAGGGTGACCGGCCCTTCCGGGTCGGGGCGGCGCAGGGCGGTCACCTGGACGCCGGTCCGGACATCCGCGCCCGCGTCTCTCAAGCCCTGAGCGACCAGTTCGCCGGCGAAGGGTTCCATGCGCGGGATCAAGCGGTGCCGGGCGAGCAGCGTGACCTGAGAGCCGAGGCCCTGCCAGAGGGTAGCCATCTCGATACCGACTCCGCCGCCGCCGCCGATGATGGCGAGGCGAGTAGGCACGTTGCTCGATTGGGTGCCCTGCGGTTCGTCCAGGGACGGGCCTCGGCGATGCCGAGGATGTCGGGCATCGCCGGCCGACTGCCCGTGGCGATGGCCACCGCGTGCCGGGCCGCGAGTGTCAGCCGGGAGCCGTCGTCGCGGGTGACGCTGACTCGACGGGACCCGTCGAGACGGCCGTGGCCACGGAAGAGGTCGGCTCCAATGGACTCGAGGAACGACGCCTGTCTGGTGTCGTCCCAGTCGGAGACCGAGCGATTGCGACGGGCGAAGACGCCACCGGCGTCGACGCGACCGGTGACGGCCTCTCGGGCACCGTCCACACGCCGGGCGTCAGCGATCGCGATGACCGGCCGCAGCAGCGCCTTACTGGACACGCACGCCCAGTACGCGCAGTCGCCGCCGACCCAGTTCCCGCTCCACCACCGCTACGGAGAGACCGGCCGCACTGGCGCGGTCAGCGACGTTCACACCGGTCGGCCCTGCGCCCAGCACGACCACGTCGTAACGCGCGACTCCTTGGGTACCGCGCGGTTCGCTCATGTCTGCCTCTCATTCCTGGGAAGGTCTGACGACGGGCGAGGCGGTGGTGATACCGCGCGGCGAGTCCGGCCTGGCCGGGCGGTCGGTTCGGCCTGGCCGTCATGGGTGAAGAGCGGCCATTCGGTGGCGTTGGGGTACCCGACGCTCCTCGGACACACGTCACTTTCGCCCCCGGGATCCCGGCGGCATCACGAGGGAGTCACCCCAGGGGCGGATAGTCGCCGGCGGCACGCAGGGCTGTGGCGTCGTCCGGATCGGCTTTCAGGATCAGGACGGGACGTCCCGGCATGTCGGTCATGAGCATGAAGACCTTGCCGCCCACCTTGTGGAGCTCCCAGTCGGGGTCCAAGCGATGCTCCTGGTCGGTGCCGGGCAGTTCCGCGGTGACATCGCGCGCGATCTTCTGCAGTTGCTGACCGTCCAAGGTGATCAACTCCTCTGCCGGGTTCGCGTGCACGGCGTCTGTCGGTTCGGGGTCCTTGCGCCGGTCGACGGCCGATGGCCGTGGCGCGGATCGGAGGGGGACGCCCACTGCCTACAGGAGGATGCGGATGACGGTCTTCCCGAGGCGTCGCGCGGTCGGGTTCAGGGTGCCGATGGCATCGTCGAGGCTCGCGATGTCACCAATGTTGGTCCGCAGCCGTCCGTTTTGCACCCGCTGCACGATCCCACCGAGTCCGAGGCGGTCGGCCTCGACGACGAAGTCCATGGCCAGGCCGTCGGCGGGCCGTGCCTCGACCGCGCCGACGACGGACACCAGCGCTCCTCCGGCCCTGATAGGCCCGCGAAGGCCAGCACGAAGGTCACCCGCCGAGCCGTGGAAACGCTACGGTCCGCAGCTCCCTTGCGTATGCCGGCGCCAAGGTCGTGATGCGAACTCGTCATGATGTCGGTCGTGCCGTCAGGCGACGCGGACGACGGTTTTGCCGATCCGGGTACTACGCAGGCTCGCAACAGCCTGGGGGACGGCACGGAAATCGTGCACGCTGCCAAGCGGTGTGGTGATGAGACCGTGTTCGGCAAGGTCGCAGAGAGTGTCGTATGCCTCGGCGTCTTCCCGCGCGTCGAACCCTCCCGCGTACACGCCGGAGACCGAGTAGTTTCGCATCACCAGGTCCATCGGGTCGACAGTCAGCCAAGATCCCGCGGCATAGCCGAGGAGGGCTACCCTTCCACCGCGTGCGACTGCTTTGAGAGCCTGGGTGCCTGGTTCCGCGCCCACGCTGTCACAGAACACGTCGACACCGCGGCCGCCGGTGAGTTCACGTGCAGCCTCGGCCACATCAGTGGCAAAAGGATCAATGGTGTGGTCGGCACCGATCTGGGCGCAGAAGTCTCGCTGCTCCTGGGTCCGGGCCACCGCAATAACGGTGGCGCCGAGGGCCTTGCCGAGCTGGACAAGCGCGGTGCCGGAGCTACCGGAGGCCCCGTTGATCAGTACTGTCTGTCCCTCGGTCACGGGCACCCGCTGGACCAACACGGCAAAGGCGCTACGGAAGGCGAGCATGAATCCCGCTGCCTGCTCGTCACTGAACACCCGCGGCACTCGTCGCGTCTTGTTCTCACGTACGTACGTGTACTGCGCGCATCCCCCGATGCCCTCGGTGAAGGGCGTGAGGCCCATGACCCGATCTCCTGCGGTGAAGGCGGAGCCGCGTGGTGCTTCGACGACCACGCCGACCGCTTCTTGTCCCGGGGCCGGCAGGGCATCCATGCCGGGGTAGGCGCCCTCCAGCATCAGCAGGTCGGGCAGGCCCAGGCCGGCTGCATGTACTTTGACCAGGAGACGCCCCTCCTCCGGGGCGCCGTAGGTGCGCTCGATGAGTTCCAATACCTGGTCGGGCGCGCCCAATGACCGCGCCTGCCATGCTTCAGCTGTCAACATCGCCCGGGGGCCTCTTCTCGTAGTGGGGTGGCTGCCGCCGTACCGGCGGGAATGAATGCCGGACCGGTGGGTGTGGACGCAACGTCCGGGGCTGACTCCGAGCCGTGTCGGGGCACGCTCGTGCAGCGGTCTCCCTCCCTTCAGCGGGTCTGGTGGATGACTTGGATCTCGGTGAAGCCTTCCAGCGCCCAACGGCCGGGGCTCGGCGATGCATTCGAGGAACGATGCGCGGTTGCGTGTGATGCCCGGAGTCTGAACGACGAAGTCCTAGGCGAGGAACTCGCGGAAGCGCGGCGCGTCGCAGCCTAGATCAAGAGGACCAAAAGGTCCAGTCTGGGCCTGGCTGGTAGCTCCCCGCCGTGCCCGAAAAGGGGGGCACCCCTCCGGATCCCGCACAGGTCGGCGCGCGACCCGCTCTGTGGCAGATAGGGTTGATAGGTCTATAGGGGTCTTAACGCTCGACCGCGGTCAGGGAGCGGCAGATGCACGCCTCGGACGAACTCCTGCAGCGGGACACCCCGCCGGCCTTTAGACACTGAACCGTATCGTCCGCTGTTTCAACGCCGCCATGGCCACGAGCCCGCGCCGGCAACCGTGTTGACGCGCACCAACGAGTTGCTCACCACGATGGACGCACCATGCTGTACGTCGATCCGCGCGACAATCGGGTCATCGGCACCAGCGCCGGCCACGTCCCCCTGCTCCACGCACGCGACGACGGGCTCGACGTCCAGGCGACAGCGGATCTCACTCGACCCCGTCGTCGCCGTGCACCACCCGGACTGCGTGGCCGTCCCGGTCGGCGGGTGGCGGGTCCTGTCCCGGTGAATCGGCGGGCTATCACGCTGATCATGGCCCAGCAGATCATGGTTTCGGCGTGCGCGGGACGTGGTCGTAGTCGCGTGCCTGGCGTCGGTGGGCGGCGAGCCAGGCGAACGTTCGCTCGACGGCCCACCGCTTGGGCTGGACCAGCCCTCGTTCTCCAACGCCTACTGGGACAACAAGGCACCCGGTATCTATGTGGACGTCGTGTCCGGGGAGCCGCTCTTCGCCTCAGTCGACAAGTACGACAGCAGTACTGGCCGGCCCAGCCTACGGGCGTCGAATATCGTCTTGTACAGCGTGTCGCGGTTCGTCTTCAGCTCGCTGGCCAGCGTTTCCAAGGGGACCCCGTTGGTGACGGCGGTGAAGACCCGCCGCTGGCGGGGGGTCAGTGCTGTCTCGACTGCATTGCGCGTGGCTTCGACCAGCTCTCTCGCCTGCGAGTGACCTGCTGGGTCGATACCGGAACGGTCCGGCACTTGCGCCAATTCATCAATGTCGAGTTGGGTGTTTGAAACACGCCGGAAGTGGCGGTCCAAGACGTTGGAAACTTCGAGCACAACGAATCGGAATGCCCATGTGGCGAACTTGGCGTCGCCTCGAAATTGCTGAATCTTTTTCGTAATTCTCATCAGTGCGTCGGCTGCCGCCTGGTAGGCGAGATCGTTCAGCTCGGGCCCGCCAATTCGGTATCGGGGCCCCCGGCGGAACATTTCGTTCATGGCGATGCCCACCAGCAGTTCGTGGAGCCGTGCGCAGGCCTGTTCGTACTGCGGCTCGCTACCGGCCTCGAGCGCTTGCACCAATGTGGCGGATTCCGGGTCGAGTTGCTCTCTACTCATGGCGAGTCCTGCTGCCGGTGCGCTACCGCCGGCGCCTTGTGAGTCCGGAGCAGGGTGTCCTGCTGGCGAGCTCGCACGATGGTGGGCTCGGCCGCCGCCATCCAATCGACGGCACCGGCAACGTCCGCCGACGCTTGGAGGGCCCTGAGCATCCGATCGAAGGTGCCGTCGGCCGCCCAGCGGCGGAACTACGTGTGCAAGGTGGTCCAGGCCCCGTATCGCCCGGGTGCTTCCCGCCAGCCGGGCCCGATGCGGAACTTCCACACGATCCCGTTCCAGACCATCCCGTCGTCCAGCCGCTTCCGCCGCGACGCATCATCGAGCAGCAGCGGCCGCACGAACTCCGGCTCGGCATCGGACAGTTTATGGCGACACATGGCTCAACCCTGATCTACGAGACGTGATCGTTCGACGACGCGCTCCAACTGGACTGGCGGTCACTCCAGAGCCCCTCGGGCGTCTGGTACCACGTGGACGGCTGCCTCCTCGGCGGAGGCGGCGCCGTCGTCGATGCCCACATCCCGCGCCCAGTAGTCGTCGCCGTCGTATCCCGCAGCGAGAACGTCCGTGTCCCAACCGAGGAGGCGCCCCGCACGCTCGTCGCCGACCTGGTCGTCGATGAGCTCTCCATCCGTGCCGATTGTGTCGCCCAGCCCGTCGCCTTCGTCCGATGCGCTGACTTCCGGCACCTCGCGCCTCAGTCGATGCTCCAGGTCCTCGTGGGAGGCGGCCTCCCGCGCGGTGACGCCCCAGTCGTTGACAGCGAGGGGTGTCTCGGCGGGTGAAAAGCCCCTGTCGAAGACGTCCTCGCCCAGCTCGTCCTCGTCGTACTCCTCCTGGGAGCGCAACGGGTTGGAGTCCGTGAGGTCTTCGTAGGGTGGGGGGTTGTCTGGTGACGCCATTATGGCCTCCATGTCGTCGGAGCCCGGTGACGGGCTCGGTGCTTGCGCCTCGGTGACGGCGCAGCGGAAGTAGGGCAATCCAAGCGGCCCGGTATCGACGCGGCGTCTATCCGGCGTGGTCACCCGGGTGATGAGTCGGCCGCCCTTCTGATGCCGACCCCTGCTCGGCCGACCGACGGGGCGCGTCCTCGGGAGCCGCGAGCCAGAGCGCCACGTGTGGCCTTCAGTCACACTGCAAGAGGAAAGGCGGCGATGTCGGGGCTGCCACGGATCAGGTCGTGGCACAGGCCGGCGGATCGATCGGCGGCCAAGCGCGCGAAGATCTGCCGAGTGATCTTCCTGTCCGGCACGGTGCCCGAGTCTCTGCGGCCGGTAGGTCTCTCGGCGACGAGGACGGCATCGGTGTCGACTGCGGTGTTGCGACCACAGTCGAGGTCGGTGGCGAGTTGGTGGGAGGAAGCAGCGGTGTCCCCGGGGCGAGGTGGCCGGTGCGACGGCTTTGACGTGGGGCCCGGCGCGCCGGGCCCCACGGGGGCTGGACGTGTTGGCCCGACCCCCGGGGTCCCGTCCCCGTCAGCCGGGCACGATGTTGTGGTTGACCCGGAACATGTTGGTCGGGTCGTATGCCTTCTTCGCGGCGGTCAGACGCCGGTACCGTTCGGCGCCGTAGACCTGGCTCAACCGCTCGGGGTCGGTGGCCTCCTCGACGGAGAGAAAGTTGACCACCCTGCGACCGTCCGCCCAGGGCTCCATCGCCTTCATGATCTCCTCGAGTGCGCCGCCGAGGAACCCGGCCTGCTCCGGGGAGCCCACGCCGAAGCCGAAGAGGACGAAGGGAAGCCCTCGACTGGAGACCGCGTTGGGCACCGCGGGCTCACGGTCGAGCGCACCGCCCAGCATCCGGATCTCGACGCTCACCAGCGGGGAGTCCGACCCGGGACCGAGCAGTTCGATCAGCTTGTCGGCCGCCTCAGCGGGAAACGCGCGCAGCATCGTGGTGCGGTCGTAGTAGGGCATCGGCGCCGGAGGGTCCATGTGGATGGCGCCCATGGCGGTGTAGGGCATCTCACCAACGGCGTCGACGAGCGCCGGGGCGGCCGCGCGCAGCGGGGTGATCAACCGCTCGCCCTCGGCCATCGGACCGAGGAAGGCGAACCGCACGTGCACCACGAACGCCCCCCGCAGCGGCTCGGGCAACTCGGGCAGCGGGGGCAGCCGTTGCACGGCCAGCGAGGAGGACATCTCCTCCGGCATGTCCGACTGCCAGCTGCGCCAGGCGTGCAGCACATCGGCGAGGTGTTCGCCGGGGAAGTAAATGCCGCCGCCGTAGAAACGGGTCAGCGGGAACAGGTCGAACTCCAGCGCGGTGACCACGCCGAAATTGCCCTTGCCTCCGAGCAGGGCCCACCAGAGCTCGGGGTCGCTCTCGGCCGTGACGTGTCGCAACTCCGCGTCGGCGGTCACCACCTCCAGCGAGCGGACATGGTCGGCCGCGTATCCCAGGCTCCGGCCAAAGACCGGACTGAGTCCGCCTCCCAGGGTGTAGCCCGCCACGCCCACCAGCGGAGCCGACCCACTCACCGGGGCGAGGCCGACGGCGGCCGCCCGGTCGATGACCTCCTGCCAGATCACCCCGGCTTCGACCCGTGCGCTTCGCCTGTCGGCATCGACGCAGATGCCCTTCATACGCCGGGTGGAGATCAGAACCCCGCCCCGGGCGGGATCGACCTGCTGGTGCCCCGTGGTCTTCACCGTTACGGGCCGGCCCTGACAGGCCGCGAAAGAGATCGCCGCCTGCACATCGGCCGCGTCGGCCGCACCGACCGCGAGCGCCGGTTCAAGGGAGAGGTTTAGGTTGTATATCTGACATTCGGTGTCGTAACCCTCGTCGCCGGGCAGCAGAACCGGGCCACTCACCAGCGATGCAAGTTCGGCAGCCTCCGCAGCCGACACGGGTATGAACGGATCGTCAAAAGTCATGAGTTCCTCGTGAAATATGCCGCGGGATGGGTGGGCGGTCGCCCGTGAGTGATCCCGCGTATGCAAGTAGGTGCCGCAGTGGTGCTGGTAGGGCCGTGTACCCGATCGGCAGGCAATGGGCCCATTTGTGATATCTGTAATCTGATCTAAGAATCTCCCTGGGGTGCCATGAGGCAGGCCGATCGACATCAAGGCGTCCTGCAATCCCGGGACGGGGCACCTGGCCAGCGTTCGTCGCGGCGGTCACATCAACGGCGAAAACGTCGCTCCGAGGTCCTACCCTTGGCGTGGGTGTCGTTCTGGGTGCTGGCCTCTGAGTGCTATCTCAACCTGCACTGTCGCCGAAGCGTTCGGTACGTATGCGCTCAGGTGCGTGTCCCAGGAGCACCAGGTAGGCGGCCGTCTTCTCGACGAACCCGGCGGGCCCGCACACGTAGCAGGTCGGTTCGAAGTCCGGGGGCCAGCCGCCGCGGGCCAAGTCCTCGGGGGTGATGCGTCCCGGCGGGCGTGGTGAGTCGTTCGGGGCCTCTCTGCTGTATAGGTACGTCGTGTCCAACCCCGGCGCCCCTTGGTTCAGCTCCGAGCGGTACAGCAGGTCGGACGGAGTCCGCACTGCGTAGAGCAACCGGAAGGGGGTCCGGCTGGCGGCGGCCTCCCGTGCGCGGACCATGCACATGAGAGGCACGAGTCCTGATCCGCCCGCCACCAGCAGAACTGGTTCCGTCTGCTGCAGCCTCCAGATGAACCAGCCGCCGACAGGCCCGCGCAGTTCGAGTCGATCCCCGGGCACGAGCTCGTCCACGAGGTAGGGCGACACCTCACCGCCGGGTGTGCGTTGGACCGTCAGATCGAGGGTCAGGCCGTTGGGGGCAGAGGCGATCGAGTAGCTTCGCTGAGTGCTGTAGCCGTCCTCCGCCGTCAGTCTGACGTCCACATGCTGGCCGGCCAGGTGCCCGGGCCAGCCCGGCACGTCCAATGTCAGAGTGACGGCCGTCGCCGACTCCACGCGTCGACTTGTCACCTCGGCGATCCGCCACCGGAGCCGGTCGCCTAGTCTCCCTGGTACCGCTGCTCTCGCCATGGGTCTCCGTAGTTGTGATAGCCGGCCCTCTCCCAGAAGCCGGGCAGGTCGCTTCGCCGCAGCTGCATCTCGTGGACCCACTTCGCGGACTTCCACAGGTACAGGTGCGGCACCAACAGCCGGGCAGGGCCGCCGTGTTCGGCGGTCAGGTCTTTGCCCCCGCAGCCGTAGACGATCCAGGCCCTGCCGTCGACCAGGTCGGCGAGGGGGATGTTCGTGGTGTAGCCGCCGTACGACGTGACGAGGACGTGCTCGGCGGCCGTCTCCACGTCCGCGAGCAGTACGTCCAGCGACACGCCCCGCCATTCGGTGCCGAACTTCGACCACTTCGTCACGCAGTGCAGATCGACGGTCGGGGACTCTGCCGGGAGTGCCATCAGACCTGCCCAGTCCCACACGTGCTCCTTGTCGACCTCCGTGGTCACGGACAGTTTCCAGTCGTCCCGCCGGATGCGGGGCGTCGGCCCGGCAGACAGCACCGGGAATCCAGTCGTCTCGTACTGCCCGGGCGGCAGCTTCGTGCCGGGCGACGGCCTTCGCCCATGGAAGCCACGCGAGATCAACGCCATGTTCCTCGCCATCCCTAGTCGTCCAGTGGTGCCCTGCTGGCCCCATCGGAAGTGAGCGCAGGCCCGCCCTACTACTCCTCGTGCGTATGCAGCCTGATCGACGCCCTCCGACCGACCTGCCCGGGGTATGCGCCCCGGGCGGGGCGCACGGATCCCACGGCCGACGGCGGGGCCTCGTCGCCCCATACGTCTTCCACCAGTCTCGAAAGGCTCACAGGCTTGCCGGCGTGAACAACAGCGCAGCAGGCACGGCCCACTGGCTCGGCTGACCGGCTCCGGCCCCTACTCCATCTTTCTGCAGCCGGACCGGGCCGAGCACGAGAGCTCGACGCCTGCATCCATGTTGCCTACCGCCTTGGAGATCCTTGAGGCTTCGCTGCTTGACCGTCCGCGGGGGACTGCCTTCCTCAAAGATACAGCACGTCGGACCGATTTTCGGGACCAGATCGTCCATTATTGGAGTAGCGGATCACGCGTCTCTGCAGGTGGACGCTTCCTTACTGGCGGCCGCGATCCCCGGTTGCGGACGAAGGCGTCTCCGTTCCCCACACAACGCACCGGCCACGTGATCACCCGGGTACTGACCGGGCGCCGCCCGATCGCGACCTCACGCCCTTTCGCCCCGAGCTGCCTCTGCCTGGCTGGAGGGCAGTGCGTTCGGTCGACCTTGAGACCGCCACGAAACCGCCCGCGGGCTGGCACCAGGCCTTGGCGGTGCTGCCTCGCCCTGGACTGCTCAGCGTCCTCCGGCGCTGCCCTTGGTCGGCACGGCACTGGACTTGATATGGCTGATCGCCATGTCCAGGGCGATCCGCATGGGCTTGGCGTCCTGGGTCGTCTGCGCGAGGAGGTAGCCACCTTGGAGTGCGGCCATGAGGCCGGTGGCGAGCTCTCCGGCGTCCGCGTCGGCGCGGAGGACTCCCGACCTCTTTCATTCGCTCCAGGCCGGCGTGGAGGAGTCCCTCCCAGGCGCCGAAGTGTCCAGCGAGCGCCTCGCGTGCCTCTTCGTCCCGGTCGGCCAATTCGCTCGCCAGGGAGCCGAGCGGGCAGCCGTGGGCGCCGTGGCGGAGGCTGGTGTTCTCGATCACTGCGTCCCGCCAGTGCTCCAGCCCCCGCAGGGAATTGAGCCGCGGCAGCAGCTGGTGCTGACGTTCGAGTACTGACGTAGCCTGCAGCGCGATCACATCCCGCGCGAGTGCGTCCTTGTCGGGGTAATGCCGGTAGAGCTGGGACTTGCTGGTTCCACTGGCGGTTCTGATGTCGTCAAGCGTTGTGGCCGCAACGCCCTTGACGTACATCACGTCGGCAGCGGGCCCCACAATGCGCTCTCGCGTCGCCCGGCCGCGCTTGGTCAGTCGGGAGTCGCGTCGGCGGGGTCATGGGGATCGGGGGGCATTGCGCGCAGAGCAGTACGGGGAGCGTGTCGACGCCTTGGCGCAGGTCGGTGCCGGCTTCCTTTCCGGAGGAGGCGGGGTCGCCTGATATGTCGAGGAGATCGTCGGCAAGTTGGAAGACGCGACCGAGGGTTTCACCGAAAGTGTCGAACGCCTCGACGATGTCGGGTTGGGCGCCTGCGGCCATGGCGCCCGTGCGGCCTGCGAGGGCTATGAGGGAGCCGGTTTTGTCATCGACCACCTTCAGGTAGTGGGTGAGGAGGTCTTCTCCTGGGCGGGGCCCTTGGACTTCGAGGGCTTGTCCTTGTACGAGGCGGCTGAGTGCCGATCGTTGGGCGCGGATGACCTCCGCACCCAGCTGCGCGGTCAGTTGCGCGGCGCGCGCGAGGAGGAAGTCGCCGGAACGTACGGCGATCCGGTTTCCCCATGGGGCGTTGACGGTGGGGACGCCACGCCTGACGTGGGTTTGGCCCATGACGTCGTCGTGGTGGAGTGATGCCAGGTGGATGAACTCGACGACTGCGGCGGCTTTGATGACGGCGGGTGCGTCGCACTGGCGCCAGACCGGTGAGAAGCCAAGTGGCGTCATGGTGCGGACCCCTGATCAGATCGGAGCCTTCCTCGATGCTGCCGAGGAGTCCCGGCTTTACGCGTTCTTCCACCTCATCGCTTTCCGGGGACTGCGCCGAGGGGAGGGTCTGGGTCAGGACTGGCGAAACGTCGACCTTGACGGCGGGCACATCACCATCGCCAAGGAGATCATCGTCGACAGTCGGTCAGTCTTCGAGGACGAGCCGAAGACCGACGGCAGCGCGGCGACGATCGCCTTGGACTCCTTGACGGTGGACGTCTTGCGTGAGCATCGGGCGCGACAACTCGCCGAGCGCGAGGTGTGGAATGCAGAGGCCGCTCGGGCTCGAGCGGCCGACCGGGAGGTGACGGACTGGCCGGTGACAGACAAGGTGTTCGTCGAACCGGACGGAACCTGGCTGCACCCCGAGCGGGTGTCACGCGAGTTCCGACGGATCTGTCGACGTGCGGATCTGCCGCCGATCAACTTGCGGGATTTGCGGCACTGTGCTGCCACTCTCATTCACGCGGGAGGGGGGTGACCTCCATGCCATCAAGGAGACGTTGCGACACTCGACCATTCAACTCGCCTTCGAGACGTACACCTCACTGCTTCAGGACGTGGACCGGACCATCGGAGAAAGAGCTGCTGCTCATCCTGCCGCCCCTGCAAGAAGCGGCGCACCGCATGCCCTCCGCACCAGGCCGCGCCGCTACGTTGTGGACCAGGTCCCGCTTGCCACCTCCGAGCGGTGACGACCGCTCCTCGCCAGGACGGGCGCGTAGATTCCCGCCATGACCGGTGACTGGCGAATGGACCGAATCGGGGCTGCGCTGAGGGGTGGGAACCCGACTGTGCTGCGTCGACTGACGGCGGGGTTCGCGGTGATCGGAGATGTGCAGTTCCTGCCCGGCTACTCGGTTCTGCTGGTGGACGAGCCAGAGGTGCAGCGGCTCTCGGACTTGCCGAGGGCGAAGCGGCTGTCGTTCCTGTCGGACATGGACCAGCTCGGCGAGGCGGTCGAGCGTGCCTGTCGGCGGTTGGACCCGGCCTTCCGGCGGATCAACCTGGAGATCCTGGGAAACACGGACCCGTTCCTGCACGCGCATGTCTGGCCGCGGTTCGAGTGGGAGCCGGCAGATGCAGCGGGCGCCCCGGTGTGGCTCTATCCGCGAGAGCGGTGGAGTGACGAGCAGTTCAGGCTCGGTCCGCAGCACGACGTACTGCGGGATGCGATCAGCGGCGAACTGGACCGGCTGCGCTCGGTGGCCTGACCACGACAGCGGCCCCCCACCCGGCACGGATGGCAGGCCGCTCGCTCAGCCGCCCGGTCAGGCGGGCGGCTCGGTCCGCTCGAATGGGGCTGCGGAGGCGGCGGCCCGAAAATCGGGTTCAGTCGACCCAGGTGACGATGGCGAGGCCTCGTTGGGCGGCGGTGTTGTAGAAGCTCCGCAGCGCGGTGAAATGCTGGACCAGGTAGTCGTGAGGGTGTCCGTTGAATCCCTCGAATCCGCAGGCTTGGGCCGCTTCCGCGCTGTTCGAGGGAAGCAGGCTCAGAGCCTGGTCCAGGTCGATGGCGTTGAGGGTGTCGGCGATTTGGGCAACTTCCGTGTGCGTGAGCAGTGCGGGTGGGGCATCGAATCCGTCATAGACCTCGGGATGGTCGAGACATGCCACGTCACTGCTGTTGTCCCCGGAGATGCTTCGGTCGAGCGCGTCGAGGTGCTCCTTGTCGACGTGAGCCCACCGGAAGAAGCTGATCAGACCCCAGATCGCCCAGTCCAGGTCAAGGGTGTCGTCCCGCGGCGGGTCCCATTGAGGATCATTGTCGGGAGAGGCTGCCGCGTTCTGCCGGCATTGCTCCAGGTAGCGGGGGGTGACTCGTGCGAGCTGCTGCGTCAACGCCATGCGGTGCAGTATCGCGAACGCCGCTCGGGGTGAGGGAAGCCCCCTGGGCACATGGGCGACTGCACCTCGTGGCGGGCTCGGGGTCTTCGCCGCGTACGTCCGCCACCCGGGCACCAGGTCCGACGACTTCATGCTGCGGGGCCTCGAGCGCGGCCGGTAGCCGCGAGTCTTCCGTCCGCCCAGGTCAGAAGAGAGGCAGTGCCGGCTCCTCAGCGGCGGGGGCGGCCATGTCGGCGCCGAGCTCCAGCTGGTGCGCACCGGTCGGCAGGTCCACGACCAAGCGGGAGCTGGAGCACGACACCAGAGCCCCGCCGTACTCGGACCGCATCCCGGGCTCGTCGTGACGCGACAGCCGGCCCCGGCCGAGGGTGCCGGCCACCGGGCGGGCCGCGATGGGCCTGCCGCATGTCGGGCAGGGGATGCGAGGCAGTTTCATGGCTCCAGTGTGCCGGGACCGTCTGACAGGTGGAGCAGCCGCATCCCGGCCGTGCGCGCATCGAGCGTCGGCAGGACGAGTCCTGCCCGATTCGGGTCATGAGCGCTTTACGTCGTAAACCCGGCTGATGAGCCCCTCCGTCGCCAGCCTCCAACTGTCGAGGCCGGCCCTGCTCGCGATATCCCGCATAGCCGCCTCGCCGGCGTGGTTGCCCAGTGCTTGAGGTCCCTTTTGTGCCATCGCGGACGGGAGGCACAGGGCAGTGGACAGACCCGCGAACGCCCGGCCCACCGGGTTGATGTTGTCCTGGGGCCGATGCGAGGTATTCGGTTCCACAATCATGCAGGTCCCGTCCTTCGCCAAGGCCTGCTCGGCACGGTGCAGCGCCTCGCCGGGATTTCCCATGTCGTGGAGGCAGTCGAAAAAGGTGATCAGGTCGTATTTATCACCCGGGAAGTCGCCGACTGTCGCAGCCTCGAAGGTCACGCGGTCAGCCAGACCGTGCTCCTTTGCCAGTTCACGTGCCGCTTTGATCGACGGTTCGTGGAAATCGAAACCGTAGAAGCGGGATTTCGGGTAGGCCTCGGCCATCAGGAGAGTGGAGTATCCGTAACCACAGCCCACGTCCGCCACCGACGCCCCATGCTCCAGCTTGTTCACGACGCCGTCGAGTGACGGCAGCCATTCATCCACCAGCGATGCTGCGTACGTGGGGCGGAAGAACGCCGCAACGCCTTCGAAGAGCGCATCGGAGTGGTGCTGCCACCCCACATCCTGTCTCCCGAGGAATGCCTCCACCAGGGCTTCCTCTGTGGCGTACAGGGCCTTCAGCAACGCGAACAGGCCCATGGCGTAGGCAGGCGAAGCAGGGTCGGCGAGAACCGCCGCGTGCTCGGCCGGCAGAGAATAGGTGTTCGCCTCGGCATCGAAGAGTACGTACTCGCCTGCCACCTGGGTGTCCAGCCACTCCCGCACGTATCGCTCGACAAGACCGGTCCGCTCGGCCAGCTGCGCTGAGGTCATCGGACCTGCCCCCGCCATCGCCGTGTACAGTCCGAGCCGCCCTCCTATTGAGGTCGACAGTCCGGCAACGGCGGCCGCACCATCTCCGACGACGCGTCCCAGAAACGCCATCACCCGCTCCGGATCCACGGCTTCAGAACTTTGCGTCATGACCGCAACCCTCTCCGTGTGCAGTGATTTGCCACACCATGGAAACAGTAACAGCGGTCTTCGATACGGGCGTTTGTTCCCGCACGTCGAAGTAGGTGATCCGGGCACGGCCGACACGCAGTCGCGCCGACGCCTCGGAGGGTGAACGGAGCTGTGGTTCCTGCGTGTTCCGGCCTGGTCGGCATCCCGCCTCACGCTGGGGCCGCTCGATTTGCGCATCGCGTGACATCGCCTAGCCTGGTGTTCCAGGGCTTATGGAGGATTCCATGTCGCTCATTCAAGTGAAGGCAATTGAAGGCGTTTACGACGAGCAGCAGAAGCGGGAGATCATATCCAAGCTGACGGATGCGCTCGTTGAAATAGGCGGAGAGCATCTTCGGAGTGTGGTGGTGGTCACGTTCGAGGAGGTGGAGAGCGGGTCCTGGGGGATTGCCGGAACCCCCGTGACAAAGGAGGACGTGCAGAAAATGTCCGGAGGTTGAGCATTGACCTCAGAGGAATCGAGGTCAACCCGGCCGGCCCGACGATCATAGGAATGAGCGCCTCAGACCCACGCTTGGACCATGTATGGCGACTTTGTTTTCCCGTATCATCGCCGGTGAGCTGCCTGGACGTTTCGTCTGGCAAGATCCAGAGATCACCGCATTCCTCACCATCGCCCCGTTGCGGCCCGGCCACACTCTTGTTGTGCCCCGCCGTGAGGTCGACCGATGGACGGATGTTGACGGGGTCCTCCTGGCGCGTTGCTTCGAGGTGGCTCAGGCTGTCGGGCAGGGGGTGATGCGGGCCTGGAATGCTCCGCGGGCCGGGCTCGTGATCGCGGGCTTCGAGGTGCCTCACCTGCACATACATGTGGCTCCCGTCTGGGGCATGCCCGACTTCGACTTCAGTGACATCAGGGAGGCAGAGGCATCAGCTTTGGACGAGGCCGCGGCAAAGCTCCGTGCCGCCTTGCTCGAGCTCGGTCATGAACAAGCTCGAGACGCCGGAGCCGGGCCGTGAACTTTGACCCGGCAAGATGTCTCCACGTTTCCATCCATGTGTACGCCCCCAACGCTGATCCACTGGGAGCCGAGAAGTCTTTCTGGCCGCCAGTCAGGGTGGCGCACTCCGGCGTCGGGCCCAACCCGTGAAGAGGACCTTCGCACTGTACGTCGAGCCGCACGTCGCGGACGTTGACGGCACAGGACGCGCTGAGCAGGAACTTGGCTGAACTGCCCCCGGTGTTGTGCAGTTTCGCCGCACACTGGCCGTGGTGGCTCCGTCGTTTCTCCCCCGTCGCGACGGGGCCACCGTCGTGCGCCGACCGTGAGGAGTCCCGGGTATGCGGGTGGATGACTGGCAGCTCACCGAAGACGTCGACGGCTTCCTTGCCGGGGCCGGGGACTTCCTGCACTCCCGTCCCGCCCTGCACACGCTGCTGCTGACGGTGACGGAGGTCCTGCGCGCGCGTGGAGCGGCCTCGAACGGTGCTCAGGCCCCCGTCTTCGGCAGCCTGGAGCATGCGGGCGATGTGGCCGCCGCTTTCTTCCGCACGCCGCCCCGCCGGCTGAACCTCACCGAGCTCACCGTCGACCAGGCCGACGTGCTCGCGGCCCGCCTGTCCCACCTCGGCCACCGACTGCCGGGCGTCACCGCGGTCGACGACACGGCGGTCGCGTTCGCTGATGCCTGGGGGCGTCACACCGGGGCGGTGCCGGTACTCGTTCAGCGGCGACGCCTGTACCGCCTCGGAACGTTCACCTCGCCCGAGCCCGCCCCGGAGGGCCGCAGCCGCGTCGCCGGCGTCGAGGACAAGGAGCGCCTGGCCCAGTGGCACGACGACTTCGCGGTGGCGACCGGAGAGGCCCCCGCCGGGGGCACCGGCCCGTCGGCCGGTTACCGGCGCTTCACGTTCTGGGAGACCTCGGACGGCACCCCCGTGTCGATGGCGGGCGTGACGCCGATGGTCGCGGGCCAGGTCCGCGTGGGGCCCGTCTACACCCCGGCCGAGCTGCGCGGTCGCGGGTACGCGGGCGCGGTGACGGCAGAAGTGAGCCGAGCCGCGCTGGCCGCCGGAGCAGCGGAGGTCGTGCTGTTCACGGACCTGGCGAACCCGACGAGCAACGCGCTCTACCAGCGCATCGGGTACCGTCCGGTCGCCGACTTCGCCTCGTTCGACTTCGCTTGAGCCACGGTTCGCCCTGGTAGCGCGTGCCCGGGCAGGTGGATCTTCGGGGCTGGTCGTTGTCGGCTGCCGATGCGGCGGCCATCCAGTGACGCCGGCCGCGGAATGTGGGACAGGCGCTTGAGAGGTGCCCTGTGGCTGCGTCTCGATCTCCTCTTGACCTGTGGTTTTTCCTCGGCTGAACTGCTCGCACCGTGCGTATGAGTGGCGAACTGCTGGGGGCGGGCATGACGGCGTATCTGACTGAGGCTGATCCACTGTGGACCAGGCACTCCGGGGAAGCGGGGCACTACGGAGCGCCTGAATGGGGCCCGGAGGACTTGGAGCGCGCCGCGATGTTCCTGGCCGAACTCGCGCCGCAGGCGCGGCAGGTGTTCCACCACCTGCTGTGCAACCCTGGCAGGAGAATCCACTGCACGGAGTTGGTGGACAAGGCCTTGGGCGGCCCGAACGAGAGCGATCCGGCGCGGCGCGTCGCAGGGGCGCTGTCCGGGATGAGCAAGGGACACACCAACAGTGAGCGGCGGCTCCCGTTCTACTGGTGGGAGGCTCCTGAGGGCAGCGCCGGTGCGACGTACGCAGTCCGCCCCTCGGTGGCAGCGGTGTTCCTGGCCGCTCAGTTCAACTCCGCCTGATTGTACGGCTGCTGACGGCTTTGGAGCGGTGCACACCGAGTGGGAACCGGCTGTTCCTTCGGTGCATGCGTCGGATCGACGTGCGTCCGGGCCAGGGCGAGGTGTCCGCGAGGGTGCGAGGGGAGTTCAGCCGATACAGCCTGGTACGGCACCCGTGGGGGCGCAGTTGTTCGGCGTGTTGTCGGTGACCCGTGTGCGGTTCAGTGTCGCCGTGCCTCCTGGGTCAACGTTGACGCCGCCGCCATTGCTCGCGGTGTTGTTGCGGACCTTCGAGTCGTTCAGCGTCGCCACGGCATTTGCACCGACGCTGACGCCGCCGCCCGCGGCTGCCGTCGAGTTGTGACGCACCAGCGTGTGGTTCAGGGTCAGCCTGCCATTGGCGCCTGTGACGCGGATGCCGCCACCGGAGCCGACAGGGGACGTATTGTCACTCACCTCGGAGTAGTCCACCGTGGCCGTGCCGTCGTTGAAGATGCCGCCCCCGTTGACGGTGTTGACTGTGTTGTGGTGCACCTTCGATCGGCTGACCATCATCGTGCTGGGGCTGACGTTGTCGATCCCGCCGCCGAGTGTCTGAGCGGTGTTGTGGTGCACTGAGGTGGATTTCACCGTCAGCGTGCCTTGGTTACGGATGCCGCCCCCGGTACCCGTGGAGGTGTTCTTGGCCAGCGTGGAGTCCTCCACCGTCACCGTGCCGCTCTCGTTGTAAATGCCTCCGCCCCCAGGACCGGTGGAGGAGTTCCCGGTCACCGTGGAATGAGTCACTGTCAGCGTGCCGCCGGAGTTGCGGATGCCTCCGCCCTGACCTCCCTGGCCACCGGTGATGGTCAGGCGGGTCAACCGCACCTGCACGGCTGCGCTGATCGTCACGGTGGTGCCTGTGTGATTGCCGTCGAGCACTGCCTGTTTCCGGCCGATGAGGGTCAGGGCTTTCCCGATGGTGAAGGGACCGGTGCACGTCCCTTGCACGGTGAGTTTCGCCCCCGGAGCAGCAGCCGCGATGGCGGCCTGCAGGGCTGAGGAGTTGCTGCGGCAGTCCACCGCGGTGTCTCCACCTGCCGCGGTGGCACTCACCCCCGCCAACGTGACTGCTCCCGCCGTCGCCGACACCGTGGTCCACCGCAGCCACACAGCCCGGTTCGCTCGCCTGGACACCCAGATCCTCCTGTCACAGCGCAGGGCGTGCCGAACGGCCCGCACCACTGTCGTCGTCAAGAACCGCGTGAGCACCCTTGACCGGCAGGAGGGGTTCCCCAGCGGGTGACGACTTTCGCGGTGCCGCGCCGTGGATTCCTCCGTACGGCCGAGGAAATTGACCACCACGGCCCATGGTGGCCGGAGCCGTCTCTCGGAGTGCATTGGGGCGACCCCGCGCTGCGCAGCACTCCACGGATACATTCGAAGCCCGCCGCCGAAACTGTCGCCAAGCGGTACCCCGACAGCGAGGTCCGCGAGAAGCCGAAGACGCACGCTGACGCGAAGACGGGGGAGGCCTCCGCCTCCTGACGGGTCAGGCCCGGCACACTACGCGCCGGGCCTCACACGGTCTACCACCAGATGACCACGTATCCGTCGCGGCCGTTCTCACCCGTGGTGACCGAGCCGCCCGCGCCGCCGGAGCCGCCGACGCCTGCATCCGAGGGCGCTGGTTGTACGACGCCGTCCACCGTCGGGCGGCCGCCCAAACCGGGCGGCTGGATCGACGCCGACGGAGCGTCTCCGCCACTGGCGCCCTGTCGGGCCGTGCCCTCGTTGCCCTCACAGCTGGCCGTGCCACCCGCACCACCAGTTAGTGTCGAGAGATTCCCGCCCACACCGCCGTCGGCGATCACAATGCCGCCTAGGCCATTGAGCGCCCCGCTGGGGTTGCCCCCGAATCCGTTCCCGGTTTGACCGGGGCCTCCTATGCCCACGACCACGTCAACGGGAGTGCCCGGCTGGACCGGAAGGACACACCAGACAAAGCCTCCCGCGCCACCACCGGCCCCGGCGGTCGTGCGGTTGCCTCCAGAACCGCCTCCACCGCCGCCCCAGGCTTGGATGAAGACTGTGGTCACGTTGGCGGGCGGCACGAATTGACCGTCGTCGTCGAAGACCCTCAAGCCGTGCCCCGGAGCGACACCGGGCGGCCCCGCAGGACCCTGACCTCCCGGATCACCCTTGGGGCCGGTCGGTCCAGGGGGGCCCTGAGGCCCTGGACCGCCAGGGTCACCCTTGGGTCCTGCTGGCCCGTCCGGACCCTGTGGTCCGGCAGGCCCTGCGGGGCCTTGCGGCCCGGGAGGCCCAGGAGGGCCAGGAGGGCCAGGAGGACCGGGGCGTCCAGGACGGCCCGGGTAACCGGGGCGGCTCGGGCAGAATCCGGGGAAGTCCGGGAAACTGAAGCACGGGTCTTCAAGACCGGCATAGGCAGGGGGCTTCACGGCATCGGCCTCGCCACCGCCGGCGCTTCCCCCGTACGCCGCACCCGTCATGGCGCTGGACGCCAAGGCCGCACTCGCGGCCACCGCCCACATCCGCATGCTGCCTCTGTGCCCCCGAACGGGCATCCGAGGCATGGCTATTCGGGACAACACGTCACCTCCAGGAAAGGGCCCGCAGCGGGCGGCAGACGCCGCTCACCAGGAGAAAAGAGCTGACATGCACAGCAGCGAGCCCACAGCAAGAATCGCCCTGCCTCTTGCGGCGTGCACATTGGGAAGCCGACCGAGTGACCTGCGGAGTTGCAACGCGTCCTGCTCGCAGCCGACCGCCGACGCCGTAGCGAAGCGCAGCCTCGACAGCGAAGTCCGCGAGAAGCCGAAGACGCCTGCTGACGCGCCCGCTGAAGGGGCTCCCACCGCCTGACGACGCAGGACCGGCGTGCCCGCGCGGTCCGCCGGGCCTGCCGTCACTCTGATGAGCCCAATGGGGTCGAAGCAGCGACGTACGTTGCGCTGGAGGACCGCGGCCGCCACGAAGACCGCGACGGGCACCATGACGACCGACTCGGCCTCGTCCGGCACAAGTGCGAAGCGCTGCAACCACGCGATGCTCAGGTGGCGTGGACGCGCGGTCTACGGGGTCGTCTTCCGGCTCTGCGACGCCATCGCGGCGGGCGGTGGAGGCGTGGGACAAGAGTCTCGTCCACCAAGGGGCCCGGCCCGGGTCTAACGGGACTGCGTCAGCTGGCCCGCGTGCTCGTGCTCGCAGGCGTCGTTCACCTCGTGGACGAGCCACTCGGGAAACGGGTCGCTCGCCGGAACGTCGTCCTCGTCGGCCATGAGGCAAGCGGACAGCGCCGCGTGCAAGGCCTCCGAGCGCAGGCCCACTCCGATGAACACCAGCTCCTGGGCGTGGGGCGAGTCGGCCTCAAGGGCGCCGGACGGTTCGAACCGTGCGACGGAACCGGCCTGCGACCACAGCCCCGTCACCTGCGGCCTGCTGGCCAGGCGAAAGAAGCCCTTGGAACGCAGGACCTGTCCGAAGGCGCCGCTGTCGAGACCGCCCGTGACGAAGGCCCACAGGCGACCGGGATGAAAGGGGCGGTCGGAGCGGAACACCGTGCTGGAGATGCCGTACTCCTCGGTCTCCGGCACATGGTCCCCGTTGAGTTCCATGACCCACCCAGGAGCTTGCTGAGCCCGTTCCAGGTCGAATCGCCCGGTGCCGAGCACCTGACGGACATCGACCCGACCGTGCCGGGCCGGCACGATGTGCGCGGCCGGGTTGAGGCGCGTGAGCGTCGCCTGAAGCCGGTCGGCGTCGCGGTCGTCCACGAGGTCGAGCTTGTTGAGCACGATGACGTCGGCGAACTCGATCTGGTCCACGAGCAGGTCGCTGACCGTACGCTCGTCGTCCTCGTACTGGTCGAGTCCGCGTTCGGCGAGGCCGTCCCCGCCGGTGAGCTCGGTGAGGAAGTTTGCCGCGTCGACGACGGTGACCATGGTGTCGAGACGGGCCAGATCGCCGAGCGTCGCGCCGTCGTCGCGGGGGAAGGCGAAGGTCGCGGCCACCGGCATCGGCTCGGAGATGCCGCTGGACTCGATGAGCAGGTAGTCGAAGCGCCCCTCCCCGGCCAGCCGGGCCACTTCTTCGAGCAGGTCGTCCCGCAGGGTGCAGCAGATGCAGCCGTTGGTCATCTCGACCAGGCGTTCCTCTGTGCGGGAGAGGACCGCCTGGCCGCCACGCACCAGTGCGGCATCGATGTTGATCTCGCTCATGTCGTTGACGATCACCGCGACACGCAGGCCGTCGCGATTGCGGAGCACATGGTTGAGCAGCGTGGTCTTGCCCGCGCCGAGGAAGCCCGACAGCACCGTCACCGGCAGTCGATCGTGTGCCACGCCCGTCAGCCTTCCGGGCGGAGCAGGCCTCGCTCGTAGGCCCTGGCCAGCCTGCGAGGTACCCGGTACACCGATCCGTCCACCACGACGGGGACCAACTCGGCCGGGGCGGCCTTCCACTGGGCCCGGCGATGGCGGGTGTTGCTCCGAGACATCTTGCGCTTTGGTACGGCCACGACAGATCACTCCTCGTTGAAGTCGGGGCCACGTTATATGAAAACGGTTTCCATTACAAAAAGCGGCGCTGCCGAGGAATGATCAGCGCAGTGTCGGCTGGGTCGTGCGCGTCGAGTGGGACAAGGACTTGCCCCGGGTGCTGGTCACGAGGAACAGCAGCAGACCGGCCGTGGTCAGGGCGAAGCCGGCCCAGACGGTGGACAGGGGTCCCCAGCCGGCGTCGAGGGTGATGGCGCCACCGATCGCGCCGAACGAGTTGGCAAGGTTGAGCGCGGCCAGGTTGAGCGCGCCCATGAGGGTGGGGGCGTCCGGGCTGAGGGCGGTCAGCCGGACCTGGATGGTGGGGATGGCGAACATCATGGTGGCGCCGACGCCGAACAGGCAGGGCAGAAGGATGGTCAGGTTGCTGCCGCCCACTCCGATCAGTACGAGGAGCACCAGGACGCCGCCGTAGCCCCAGACGAGGCCGCGGCTCTCGTGCCGGTCGGCGACGCGTCCGCCGTAGTAGTTGCCCACCCCCATGCCGACGCCGAAGACGGCGAGTGCGATCGGGACAAGAGAGGCGTCGCGCAGGGCCGCGTCGGTGATGAACGGGCCGATGAAGGTGTAGACGGCGAAGATGCTGGAGATTCCGAGCGCCGCAACGGTGACCATCAGCCAGACGTCGACCCGGCGCAGCGCGCCCAGCTCGTTCGTGATGGAGTTGCCGCGCAGGTCGCTGGTCCGCGGCAGCCAGGCGACCAGTGCGGCGCCGGCGACGAGGCCGATGGCGACCACGGTCCAGTACATGGCCCGCCAGCCGACGCTCTGACCGATGAACGTGCTGAGTGGCGAGCCTACGATGGTGGCGACGGTGAGCCCGCCCATCACCGTGGCGAACGCCGTGCCGCTCCTTCCGGGGCCGTACACATATGCCGCGACGACGGCTCCCGCGCCGAAGAACGCCCCTTGGACACTTCCGGTGATGAACCGGAAGGCCACCAGCAGGGCGATGTTCGGCGCCAGCGCGGAGAGAACGTTGCCGACCAGGAACAGCACGATCAATCCGAGCAGCAGGGTGCGCCGGTTGACCCGGGCTCCCAGCAGGATGATCGCAGGGGAGCCGATCACCACGCCGACGGCGTAGGCGGTGACCGCGTAGGTCGCGACGGGAATCGCTATGTGCAGATCGGCCGCGAAGAGCTGGATGACGCCGTTGCTGCCGAACTCACCGGTGCCGATCGCGAAGGTGCCCAGCGCCAGGGCGAGCAAGGCCAGCCTCGGATTGCGGATCGGCGCTCTTGCCGAGGTGTGGCGGACCTCCTCGGCGGCACACTGGCCCTTGTACGCCCGTTGATGCATCTTTCGTCCTTTCAGGAGCGGTGCGCCCGCCCGGCGTTGGCGCCGGCACGGGACGGCTCTCACCGCTGTGGAAGTCGGTTCTGAGGCAGCGTCAAACGGCTGCGGCCGAGCGAAGCGCGGTCCGTTGGGGGAGACGCTCCGGTTCGTGGCCGGAGCGTCCACCGGGCGGGCTTGCCCGAAGGCCGCGGCCGGGTCCACGACCCACCGCTCGCGGCAGGAGTCGACCCGACCGCCCTTGGGCCCGTCAGCGTGCGGCGCGCTTGATGAACTCGGCCGTCACGGCGGGCTGCGAGATCATCGCGACGTGCGAGGCGCCGACCTCCTGGACGTGCGCGCCGGCCCGCTGCGCCATGAAGCGCTGGGCCGCTGCCGGCAGCACCTGGTCGTCGCGAGCCACGAGAACGTGGGAGGGAATGCTGCGCCAGGCCGGGACAGCGGAGGGCTCGCCCAGGGTGCGGGCGTCGGCCGGTCGTTGGCCGGCCCACATCAGTTCGGTCGTGGCTCTCGGCACATCGCGGGCGAAGACGTCCCGGAAGACCTCTCTCTTGATGTAGCCGTCGACCAGCCCGTCGCCGTAGGGACGGAAGTCCAGCGCGGCCTCGTTCAGCCGGCTTCCCGGGTACCGGGTCTGCAGGCCCAGCAGCGTCTCGTCCTGGTCCGGCATGAAAGCCGCCACGTAGACCAGTGCCGTGACGCCGGTGTTCCCGGTTGCCGCGTTCGTGATGACCATCCCGCCGTACGAGTGCGCCACGAGCACGACCGGTCCCTGCAGGGTGGCCAGGATGCCGCGCAGGTAGGCGGAGTCGGCGGAAACACTGCGCAGCGGGTTCGCCGGTGCGATCACCGGGTAGCCGTCGTGGATGAGCCGGGTGGCGACGCCGTTCCAGCCGGACGCGTCGGCGAACGCACCGTGCACGAGCACGATGGTCGGCTTGGGTCCCTTTCTCGGGGTGTGCGCCTGGGCGCTTGGTGTACTGAGCAGGCCGGTGGTCGCGATTGCGGCGGATCCGGCCAGCAGGGTCCGGCGAGTGGTGGTCATCCGGTGCACGTCCTTCAATTCCGTTGCTCGTCGAAGTGATCGTGGGCGAGCGTAGGTGCGGCCACTTGACGTGCCGTGGACGGTGCGGAGCGCGCGTCGAGCGACGCCTCCATTGAGGATTCAGTGCTCATCAAGTCCGTGGATCCGGATACGCGCAGCCGACCACGTCCGCGGGAGCGGACACCGGCCTTACCGCTGGTCCGCGGCCTGAGCCCATCAGCCGGTGCGGCCATCGGGCGGTAGCTCAGGGGGAGTTCCGTCCCCGAGCCGCACAGCGCGGAGTCGCGGGCACGGCTGTCAGCGGGACGTGCCGTCCGTGAGCTCGGCCAGCAGTTCCTCGGCACGGCGGGCGAACAGGTGGGCCTCGCGCTCGACGGACAGTGCGTGCGCCCGCTCGGCCAGGGCCCGAACCGTGGCGACCGGCTCGCCGCGTGCCCGCAACACCCGTGCCCGGAACAGGAGCAGGAGGCTCTCGGCGTAGCGCTGGCCGTACGTCGCGACGGCCCGGTCCGCCCGGTCGAGTGCCGCGTCGGCCTCGTCCAGCTTTCCGGCCGCCAGCCACATCTCGGCAAGGAACCCGTACCAGGTGGCCAGCCCCGAGCACGGCGGGTCGGAGAGCGACGAGACGATCAGGTCCTGCGCCTCCGCCGCTGCCCCCGCCGCGGCCACTCCGGTCACGGCGTGCGCCCAGCAGCGGGCCAGCCGTTGGTAGCTGCCGAGGAAGCCGAACGAGAACGTGGGGTCCACGGCGATACCGCACTCGGCCGCGTGCAGGGCCCGCGCCGGGTCGCCGATCAGAGCACCGATTCTCGCGGAGTACGCCGCCCAGACCGTGATCGCATAGGGGTCGCCTCCCGAGGCGGCCTCCATCGTCGCGAGCTGGGCCAATGCCGCGTCGACGTCGCCGTGCAGCGAGGTCGTCATCGCGAGCATCCCGGCCGCGATCAGTCGCAGATCGCGCCGCAGCGGCTCTTCCCCACGATGGGCCAGGTCGTCGAGAACGGTCCAGTCGGTCCGGCTCAGGTACCGGAACGCCTCTCCGATGTTGCCGACACCCCACTGGTGGATGCCCCAGGCGTACCAGCCGTAGGCATGCAGGGCAGGGTCGTCGGACGCCTCCCCCTGCGCCAGTAACTGGCCGGCCAGCCGGCCGGCGCGATCCAGTTGCAGGCCCTGGGCGTACGCGGCCCAGCGGGAGTAGAGGAAGCCGGCGGCCTCCCGTTCCCTGCCGAGTCCGCGGGAGAGGTGTTCGGCCCGCTCCAGCACGTCGACCGTCGCGCCCACGTATCCCGCGCGCATGCCGTCCACCGCGGTGAACAGCGACAGGCCGGCCAGCTCCAGCTCCGCCAGGCCCGCAGTCCGTGCCACCCGCGCGGCCGAGTGGAGCTGCCGCGCTGCCGCGTCGAGCGACAGTTTGGCCGCGGCGCAGCGGCCGGCCCGGACGAGCGCCGTCGCCGTCCGGGCCGGATCCGCGAGCGGTCCGGCGGACCACAGGTGATGGGCGAGACGCTCGGCCACCATTTCGGTGTCCGCGGCCTTGTCCTCCAGGGCGTCGGCGACCAGCAGATGCAGCCCGGCCGCGCGCTGCGGCGACACGGTCTCGACCACCGATTCGCGGATCAGGTCGTGCGGGAATCTCCATGAGTAGGGGTCGCCGGGCGAAGGTTCGAGCAGGCCCAGCCCTTCGCACGCCTCCAGGCGGTCCAGACACGTCTGGTGGTCCAGGTCGGCGGTGCGGGCGAGGAGAGCGAGGTCGACGGTACGGCCGATCAGCGCGGCGATCTGCAACAGGCTTCCGGCGTCGGCACCCAGTCCGGTCATCCGGTCGCGAATGACGTCCCGGACGGTTACCGGTACCGCGGTCCGTGCCGCCGTGGCTTCCGTGAGGACATCGCCGTCGGCGAGGAACCGGGACAGCTCGCGGACGAAGAAGGGGTTGCCTCCGCTGCGGCTGTGGATGAGGCGGGTGGCCCCCGGGCCCGGGTCCTGCCCCGTCTCACGGCGGACGAGTTCGGCCACCTCGGCCGGGCCGAGCGGGCCCAGCGGGATCCTGCGGTGACCGGGCAGGCGACTCGCCGCGGCGAGCGTGCGCCCCAGATCCGAGTTCGGCGCGGGCGCACGGTCGCGGAGCGCCCCGATCACGGAGGTCCCGCCCGGCAGCCGGGCCATCAGGTGACCGAGCAGATCCAGCGAGGCGGCATCGGCCCACTGGAGGTCGTCGACGACGAGCAACACAGGTCGCCGCGCCGCTATCTGACGGATGAGCGCCACGGCCTGCTCGAAGAAACGGAACCGGACGCCGCTGTCCGGCAGGGCCGACGTCATGCGGCCGCCGCCGCGCGGCGTCACGAGCCGACCGAGTTCGCCCGCTTGCCATTCCCCTCGGGCCGCGGCCGGCACGTCGTCCAGGAGCGCGCCGATGACCTGCGACCACGGCCACATCGACGGCGTGCCGTCCCCTTCCAGGCACCGGCCCCAGACAACGAGTGCGCCCCGCCGGTTCGCCTCGGCGCCCGCCGCCTCGAGCAGGCGGGTCTTGCCCACTCCGGGCTCTCCTTCGACGAGCACAAGCCCCGTGGATCCGGCGAGTGCCGACTCCACCGCATGCCGCGCCACGGCCAGTTCCTCGGCCCGGCCGACCAGGCAGTCGGTGGTGGGAGCCGCCGGAGGTTCGGAGGGCATCTCCTCAGCCGGTGCCCGTTCCAGCACCCGCAGGTGAGCGGCGACCAGCGCCGGGCCCGGGGCGACGCCCAACTCCTCGGCCAGCCGGGCGCGGACGGTCCGGAACACCGACAGCGCCTCGGCCGGCTGGCCGGCGGCAGCCAGGGCACCGATGAGACTCGCCTGCACTCGCTCGTGCAACGGCGCCATCCGGGCGGCCATGTGCAAGGACGGGAGCACGCGTTGGGGCCGGCCGAGCCTTGTCGCCAACTCGGCTGCCGCCAGGCAGGCGTGGTGGAACTCGTCGTCCAGCCCGGCGAAGATCGCCATACCGGTCGAGCCGTAGGCGACCCCGTCGCCCGCCGAGCCCTGCCAGAGCCCCACCGCTTCCAGGTACCCGTCGAGTGCCGCGGCGGGTTGCCGCTCCGCGACGCGACCCTCGGCCGCGGCGACCAGTTCACGGAACCTCACGACGTCCAGCGTCCCGGGGGCAGCCTCGAACAGGTACGCGCTGCCGCGACGCCGCAGGTACGAGCCGGGTTCACGCGCGGCCAACGCCGGTTCCAGCAGCCGCCGCAGCGCACCGACGTACTTCTGGAGGATGTTGACCGCCGAGGCCGGGACGTCCTCGGCCCAGATCAGGTCCACCAACTCGCCGATGCTGACCGGCTCGCCCGCACGGGCGAGGAGAACGGCGAGCAGATACGCCTGTTGCGGAGGACCGGGGTCCAGTTCCGCACCGTCCCGCCAGATCCGCAACGGACCGAGCACCTGCAGACGCAGAGAGGCGTCGGAGGAGGCCATTCCCTTTTCCACTCCCAGTCCCGGGTCGCCCCCGCTGCCGTCCGCTGCCCGTGGCGACCGAAGTTACGCTGCGGGGACAGCGATGACTACCCCTGTTCGTCCGGAAGGGCCGGGCGACGGCCAGGGGCGACAGCAGGGCTCGCGGCAGGTCCTCCGGCCGGGCGACGCACCGAACGTCACCGGACCGGATAGGCAGGGGTCGCGCGGACGGTGACCGCGCCGCCTACGAGACCGACGACCGGGGGATGTTCCCCGCCGACGAGTGGGCGGCAGGGCCGTCTGTCCGCCGATGCGCGCAGCCTGGCCGAACCGGCTTGATGCCGACTGAATGATCACTGAAGGCCACCCGGAACCAGGTCCCGGTCTCATTCCATTCCTGTCCAGTGCCACGCCCTAGCTTTGCGTCGAGCGTGAGGGTGCCGAGCCGCGGCGCACGCTCCCCGCAAGCGCGGTTCGAAGAAGAGGCCGTCAGCCGGACGGTGGGGGAGAACTCGAAACCCACTCCGGTCCTTGTCGGCCGTCATCCGAAGGAGAGACAGGTTCATGGTGAGCGGGAATCCGACGATCGTGCTCGTACACGGTGCCTTTGCCGACAGCAGCGGCTTCAACACGGTGGCGAAGAGGCTTGTCGCCGATGGCTATCCCGTGGTCGCCGCGCCGAATCCGCTGCGGGGGCTCGCCTCCGACGCGGCACACGTGAAGGCGCTGCTGGAGAGCATTGCCGGACCGATCGTGCTGGTCGGGCACTCCTACGGCGGAGCGGTCATCTCCACCGCCGCCGCGGGGAACACGAACGTGAAGGCACTGGTCTACCTGGCGGCGTTCGTGCCGGAGACAGGTGAGAGCGCGCAGGCGCTGGTCGAGAAGTTCCCGGGCAGCACCGTGGGCGAGTCCCTGAAGCCGGTGCCGCTGCCCGACGGTCAGGTCGATCTGTACATCGACCCGAAGGTTTTTCACCCGCACTTCGCGGGGGACGTGTCGGCCGAGGAGGCCGTCCTCTACTCGATCACGCAGCGCCCGGCCACCGGCGCCGCCCTGGGTGAGCCCGCCGCCGGTCCGCAGGCGTGGCACACGATTCCGAGCTACAACCTGATCAGCGGATCCGACCGGATCATTCCGCCGGCGGCGCAGGAGTTCATGGCCCAGCGCTCCGGTGCCAAGGTCCAGGTCGTCGAGGGTGCCTCGCACATGGTGTTCGTCTCCCGGCCGGGCGCGACGGTGGCTCTCATCAAGGCGGCGGCGCAGGAGCAGGGACAGGGACAGCCGCAGTGACCTTTCCGTGCAGCGCGAGTGCACCGACCCGACCTGAGGGGACGACATGCACAAGAGCTTGAAGGCGATGACCTGGGCCCTGCGGATCCACCTGCTGTGGTACGTCATCGCCAATCTGGCGCAGGTACTGCTGTGGTGGCTCCTCACGCCGGACCGCTTCTTCTGGCCCCTGTGGTCGATTGCGGGATGGGGCGTCGGGCTGGTGATCCATTTCTGGGTCTTCCGTTCGAAGTCCCGTTCGCTCGCCCACCCGCCCGTGATGTGAGGCTCGGCACCGGCGCGTGCGCCCAGCGGCCGCAGCCGGGCTCAAGCCGGCTGCGGCCCGGGCCGTACCCGAGTACGCAGTGTTCATTTCAACCAGCAGAGGAGAATTGTGTCCACGAAAGTACTGCCGGGCCGTAACACCGCCGCGATCGAAAGTGGCCTGGTCGTCTTCCACATCGGGCTTCGGATCAACCGGTTCCGGGCGCTGCGCAGTTGGGTTCCCGCGTTCAGGTCGATGCCGAAAATGCTGCGCGAGCTGTCGGAGGAGAAGAGCCGCGGTCTTCTCGGGTACCAGCTGCTCTTCGCCGGCCCGCGGGACTTCTACGTCGCCCAGTACTGGGCGGACAAGGAATCGCTCCTTGCCTACGCCCACCAGCAGGATGCGGTGCACAGGCCCGCTTGGGCGGCGTTCAACCGACGGGCACGTGACGGAAAGGGCAATGTGGGCATCTGGCACGAGACGTTCATCGTGTCGGCGGGCTCCTACGAGTCGGTGTACGTCGACATGCCCGAGTACGGCCTCGGTGCCGCGACGGGTGTCGTCCCAGTGGGTCGACGCGGGGACACGGCGGCTCAGAGACTGAAGGGGGCGAAGGACTAGGGTCCGTCTTCAAAGATCATCGGGTGGTGGATCATGGTGGGGTGATACGTCGCCATGAACTCACCGACCGGGAGTGGGAGTTGCTCGCT